>JBBTFS010000015.1:10403-14690 GCA_038060705.1 Gemmatimonadota bacterium | reverse complement strand
GGTCGGGCACTTCCACCATGCCCACGTTGGGTTCGACCGTGCAAAACGGGTAGTTTTCCGCCGCGGCGCCTGCGGCGGTGAGCGCGTTGAACAGCGTGGACTTGCCGACGTTGGGAAGTCCGACGATTCCGAGCTTGAGCATCGCGGAAACCTAACGGTGAGGCGTACCTGACCGAGAACTCCGACCGCGTCACCGGCCTGCGCGTTGCGACGTACTCCGCGCTCATTCTTTTCTTCGAGCTGGCGCTCATCCGGTACACCGCTGGCTACGTGCGGGTGTTCAGTTTCTACCTGAACTTCGTGCTCATCGCCACGTTCCTGGGCATGGGCGTGGGACTTCTCCGCGCCGATCTCGCCGCGAGGACGCGCTGGATCGGTCCGGTGGCCATGCTGACCGTCGCCGGCGCTGTCTGGTTCTTCTCGCACACGAACATCGTGGTTCCGGCAGACCCGAACGAGTTCGTCTGGGGAATCTTTGACGGCGTCAACAGCCGCCTGGTGCCCCTCTCCGTCGTGGTGGTGTCGCTGTTCACGATCTGCGCGCTCTTCTTCATCCCGCTGGGCGCGCTGCTCGGCGAGCAGTTCAAGCGCATGCCTCCACTCACCGCGTACGCGTGGGATATCGGCGGCAGTCTGTGCGGCATCGCCGCGTTTGGGGCGTTAAGCGCACTGCGCGCCGGGCCGGCGTGGTGGTTCGGTATCGGCGCCGGCATGTGGGCCGTCGCCTCGTTGGATCAACGTCGCTTCGCCACCGCCGTGGTGCTCGCGGGCGCCGTTCTCGTCGGGGTTTCCGCCAATCAGCGTGGCCCGCGCGAGTATTGGTCGCCGTATTACCGGATCGACGTGAAACCGGACGGTCCCGCGTTTCGCATCGACGTGAATGGTTCGCTGCACCAGATCGTGATGGACCTCGACAGCCTGCGCGCGAACCGGTTCGCCTACACGCGCATCGCGCGCAACGGCTACGTGATGCCGTACCGCTGGGTCACCAGGGTGGATACCGCGCTCGTTGTGGGCGCGGGGACGGGCAACGATCTCGCGATCCTGCTCCAGCAGGGCGCCAAGCACATCGACGCCGTCGAGATCGACCCGGTCATTGCCGACCTCGGCCAGGTGCTCCATCCGCAAAAGCCGTACGACGACCCTCGAGTGCATCTGCACGTGGATGACGCCCGCGCGTTCCTCCGCCGCGCGACACAGAAGTACGACCTCATCATCTTCGGAACGCTCGACAGCCAGACATTGCTGTCGGGCATGAGCTCGGTGCGCCTCGACAATTACGTCTATACGGTCGAGTCATTCGCCTCGGCGCGGCGGCGGCTCAAGGAGTCTGGCTCGCTGGTCCTGTACCATATGTCTCCGCAGCCCTACATCGGCGCCAAGATCTACCAGATGGTGCAGGAGGCGTTCGGCAAGGCGCCGGGCGTGGCGTTCGGCAACATGAACCTGTTCAACCTGATCGTCATCGCGGGTGACGCCGCCGATCGCGTCCCGCCCGCGGATCCGGCTTTGTTGAACGACCTGCGCACGCCGTACGACGGTGCGCACGACAATTGGCCGTATCTCTACCTCCGCGAACACACCGTGCCGGGTCACTACTGGGCGGCCCTGTTCTCCGTCGTGCTCATCGCGCTCGTGCTCGTGGCCGCGGCGTCCGGACGCTCACTCGCCGGTGGGGTGGATTCCGTGATGTTCTTCATGGGCGCCGGCTTCCTGCTGCTCGAGACCAAAAGCGTCACCGAGATGTCACTGCTCTTCGGCTCCACCTGGACGGTGAACCTGCTCGTCTTTGCGTCGATCTTGTTGGTCGTGCTCGCGGCCAACCGCCTCGTCGCCAGGGGCCGTGCCCCCCGATTGGCCGTGCTCTTTGGCGGGCTCTTCGCGACGCTCGCGATCGCGTTCGCCATTCCGGCGAGCGATTTGTTGTGGCTGGGAACGATCGGCCAGTGGACGCTGGGCGGGCTGCTGGTGGCAGCACCGCTCTTCTTCGCTTCCATGATCTTCTCGGCGCTCTTCGCCACTCGCACGGACACGGCCCGGGCGCTCGCCTGGAACCTCATCGGCGCCATCGCCGGCGGCGTCCTTGAGTACGCCTCGATGGCCATCGGCATCAAAGGGCTCTACGTGATCGCTGCAATTCTGTACGGAGCCGCATTTCTGTTTGCGACGCGCCGCACCCTGAACCCTCTACGCTAACCCTATACCCTGGACCCCGTTGCGTGCGCGAGAAGGGTAAAGGGTTTAGCTTTAGTCCAGTTCACATTCACCCTCCCCCCGCCTGAACCCGTGGGGGGCTCACTGACCAAAGGGAGGTTCCACAGGTGCTTCGTCCCTACGAGGCGGTCTACATCTTCGACGCCGGTCTTGAAGATGCCGCCATCAACGAGCGGCTCGGCCGCTTTCACGCTTTGCTGGGCAATCCCGCCGACCTCAAGGTCGACCACTGGGGCCGCCGGCAACTCGCCTATCAGATCGGCCGCAAGGAACAGGGCTACTACGTCGTCGCCCGTTACAACGCCGAGGGCAAGGTCCTGCCCGAATACGAGCGCGCCCTGCGCCTCGAAGACGGCCTGATCCGCTATCTGCTCACGCTCCACGATCGTGATCTCGGCGCGCCCGAGATGACCGAAGAGCAACTCGCCGCGGCAAATGCCAAGCGCGAAGAAGACGACGACGACGAGGAATAGACAATGGCTACCATGATGCGTCGACAGACCCGCTCGTGTCCGTTCTGCGAGACCCGCGTGCACTTCATCGACTACAAGGACGACCGTACGCTGGGCCGCTTCATCAGCGACCACGGCAAGATCCTGCCAAGCCGCCTGAGTGGCACCTGCGCGCGCCATCAGCGCCAGTTGGCGACTGCCGTGAAGCGCGCGCGTTTCCTGGCGCTGCTTCCGTACGTCCGCGGACTTCAGGGCTAAGGAAGCCCTGAGCCCGGTGCCCCGGTACCGCACCCTGCGACCTGCCCTGCCGTGACCGAGCCAACCACCAGCACTGCGACCGTCGACACGGCCGTCGTGTCAGTCGCGCCGGCAGGCGAACGCGGCTGGGGAAAGTTGTTGCTTGGATTGGCAGCGTTCCTGTTTTTGCCCAATGTCCCGCAGTTCCGCGCACTGCTGCCGGTGGACGAGACGATGCTGCTGTTCGTCCCGGCGCTGGCGGCCTGCGCCGTGGTCGGCTGGTGGGCCGGTGGCCGGGCGATGCTGGCCATTGCCGGTATCGTGGTGTCGGCGGTATTGGCGACACAAGCGCCAAACGCAAACGACTCGTTCCACAATCTGGCACGCGGCTGGACGCTGGTATTGGCCGGCGCGTTCGGCCTCGTCTGCCTGTTCGGCGCGCGCAGGCCGTTCTTCCCGCGGTCGATGATGGCCCTGGGAGTGTCGTTGGCGCTGGCACTCATCATGAGCGTCCTGGGGCCCGTCAGCGGCTCGCACATGAATCGCGCGGTGCACGACGAGTTCGCGCGCCGCAATTCCGAGACGATGGGGACGCTCAACGCCTTCATCGGTCAGTATCCCAAGGAGTGGAACGAGATCGTGGCGCGAATTCCGCAGGTGGGTGAGTTGCCCGCGGAGACCGAGAAGCAGTTGACCGCGCTGGCGCAAGCCGGCGAAGGGATCTTTCCGTCCTTGCTTGCACTCGAGTCGATCGTGGCACTCGCCATCGCGTGGTCCGTGTACCACCGCTTGTCGCGCGCCCGGCTCGGGCCGCCGCTGACACAACTCCGGGAATTCCGGTTCAACGACCAGTTCGTCTGGGGCCTGATCATCGGCCTGGCGATCATCTTCCTGCCGAAGCTCGCCTTCGTGCGCGACCTCGGCCGCAACCTGCTGGTGTTTTTCAGTGCGATCTACGCCGTGCGCGGCCTGGGCGTGCTCAGCTGGTTCACCGCGCCGGGCACGCTGGCCGTCACCGCCACGGTCGGCTTTGCCATGTTGTGGTGGCCGGTGCTCAATGCAATCGCGGCGCTTGGCTTTCTCATTCTGGGTATTGCCGCGTTCGGACTCGGCCTTGGTGACACCTGGGCGGATTGGCGGAATAGACCAAAGACAGGAACTGGTGACTAGGAACTGGTGACTGGTCCAGTCACCAGTTTCCCTTTTCCCTTTTCCCAGTTCCTAGTCAATTCAACATCAAACCAATTTCGGACAACGACCATGGAAGTAATTCTGAGACGGGCCGTCGAAAACCTCGGCAAGCCCGGCGACGTCGTGAAGGTCTCCAACGGCTTCGCCCGCAATTTCCTGCTGCCCCGCGGCGTAGCGTTCGAAGCCACGGCCG
>JBBTFS010000015.1:0-10303 GCA_038060705.1 Gemmatimonadota bacterium | reverse complement strand
GGCTTCGCCCGCAATTTCCTGCTGCCCCGCGGCGTAGCGTTCGAAGCCACGGCCGGCAACCTCAAGCGCATCGCGCAGGAAAAGGACCGCCTCGAGGCCGCCGAAAACGAGCGGCGCACAGAGGCACAGGCGCTGGCTGCCAAGCTCGAACAGGTGTCGCTCACGTTCTCCGCGCGCGTCGGTGAAGAGGGCAAGCTCTTCGGGTCGGTGACGCCGGCAGACATCGTGCACCAGCTCGAGACGCAGGGCTTTCACATCGAAAAACGGCAGATCGACCTGCACGAGCCGCTCAAGACCCTGGGGGTCTTCCGCGTGCCGGTTCGGCTGCACGCCGACGTGAAACCCGAAATCCGCATCTGGGTTATCAAGCAGTAGTGGCGTCCGCATCGAAGCATTCGGACGCCGCGGCGGATATCACGGCGCTCGCCATACGGGCGGCGGCTGTCCTCGTCGACAACAAAGCGAACGACGTCGTGGTACTCGGATTGAAGGGTGTCTCCGATATGACGGACTACTTCGTGATCGCCAGCGGAACATCGGACACGCACGTGCGCGCACTGGGTGAGCACGTGCAGGACGAGTTGCGCGCCGTCGGCGCAAGGACGAGCCACGTCGAGGGAACGACGCAGGGACGCTGGGTCCTGCTCGATTATTTTGATTTTGTGGTCCACATCTTCCATCCCACGCTGCGCGACTTCTACCGGCTGGAGCGTTTGTGGAGTGACGCCAAGGTCGTGTGGAGTTCGGCCTCTCCGGGCCGGAGTCCGTAGCGTGTCACGCGGCCGCCGACGCTCTCCGATGCGCGGCTGGTCCGCCGCGGTGCGGGCGGCGGTCGCCGCCCTGCTGCTCTGGGCGGCGCCAGTGGCCGCGCAGAACTATTTCGGGCAAAACCAGGTGCAGTACGACCGGTTCCGGTGGCGCGTCAAGGAAAGCGACCACTTTCTGGTCTTCTACTACCCCGAGGAAGAACGCGCCGCCGTGGTCGCCACCAGCATGGCCGAGCGCGCCTACGCGCGCCTGTCGCGCGTGCTCGACCATCAGTTCCGCGAGAAGAAGCCCATCATGCTGTTTGCGTCGCGAACAGACTTCGGGCAGAACAACGTCACCGGCGACCTGGGCGAAGGCACGGGGGGCGTCACGGAAGCGATGCGGCATCGCATGCTGCTCAACTTCACGGGCGACTTCCGCAGTTTCGAGCACGTGCTCATGCACGAGATGGTGCACGCATTTCAGTACGACATCTTCGCGCGCGGCAAGGCCGGCAGCGGGCTCCAGAACCTGGCGCGGAACCTGCCGCCGTTGTGGTTCGCCGAGGGCATGGCCGAGTACCTGTCGCTCGGCCCATCCGCGCCGCTGACGGACGCCTGGATGCGAGACGCGGCGTTGAACGGCAAGCTGCCCACGATCGAGCAGATGACGGACTCGCCGAACCAGTTTTTCCCGTACCGCTACGGCCATGCGTTCTGGGCGTTCATCGGCCAGAAGTGGGGCGACGAAGCCATCGGCCAGATCATGAACGCCGTGCCAAGTGTGGGTGTGGAGCGCGCATTCCGGCGGGAGATCGGCACGGATCTCGACGACCTGGGCGAGGAATGGCGGGAAACGATGCAGACGACCCACCTGCCGGCTGTGGCAACGTACGATCGCCCGAGGAAATTCGCGCAGCCCCTGCTCACGAAGAAGCGCAGCGGTGGCGAGATCTTCCTGGCGCCGTCGCTGTCCAGCGATGGCAAGCAGATTGCGTTCCTCTCCAACGGCAGTGTCGCCCGCGGCGAGGTGTTCATCGACCTCTGGCTGGCCGACGCGGAAACCGGTCAACGCATCCGCCGCTTGGTCAAGAGCACGGACCCATCGTTCGAGGAGCTGCGGCTCCTGTATTCACAGAGCGCCTTTTCGCCCGACGGACGGTTCCTGGCCTTCACGGCACAGAACGAAGGCGGCGACGTGTTGTACCTGATGGAGCTCCGCTCACGCAAGGTCATCAGGCGCTACACGCTGCGGCTGGAAGGCATCACCGGGCCCACGTGGTCGCCGGACGGCAAACGTCTGGCGGTGAGTGGCAACTCCGGCGGCATCACGGACCTGTACGTGCTTGATGTGGACGGCCGCAACCTTCGCCGCCTCACCAACGATCCCTTCGGCGACCTGCAACCGCAGTGGTCGCCCGACGGCCAAAACATCGCGTTCGCCACGGACCGCTCCGGCGCCGATACGACGCGGCTGCGGTTCAGTCGCTGGAGCATCGCGACGGTGGATGTCACCACCGGCACCGTCACCGTGCTCCCGGGACAGCGCGGCCTCAACACGAATCCGCAGTGGTCGCCGGATGGCAAGTCCCTTGCATACGTCTCGGATCGCTCCGGAACCGCCAACGTGTTCCTCTGGGACGCGGACCAGCGCGACCACTTCCGCCTCACGAACGTCGTCGGCGCCATCTCGGCCATCACGGAATACAGCCCGTCCATTTCGTGGGCGCGCGGCGCCGATCGCCTCGCCTTCACGTACTTCGAAAACGGCGACTACACGATCTGGCAGGTGAACAACCCCCGGTCGCTCAAGCGGTCTCCGTATCGCGACACCGTGGTCACCGTCACCGCGCAGAGTGCTCTCGACTCCAGCGTCGTGCTCGCGGCAACCCGATCCACCGTGTCCATCGCCGCGCTGCTCGACAGCGCCGACCTCGCGCTGCCGGATCCGTCGCGCTTTGAGGACTACTCGTACCGCGTCCGCTTTCAGCCGGACTATGTCGCGCGCCCGAGCATCGGCTACGCACCGGACAGTTACCGGGGCAGCGTCTTTGGCGGCACGACGGTCATCCTGAGCGATATGCTCGGCAACCATCGCCTGGCGATCGCCGGCGAGATCAACGGCCGCGTTGGAGAAGCCCTCCTCTTCTTCGGCTACTCCAACCTGAGCCGGCGCCTGCAGCACACCACCGCTTTCGCGCAGACGCCGCTCTACTTCTTGTCCAACGATTCGCTCATTCCCACCGGCGATCCGCAGGTCAATATCGAAAAGCAGGAAATCACGACGTACGTGGCGCGGCAGTTCTTCTCGACGGCGGCGTACCCGCTCAACCGCCACACCCGCGTTGAGCTCGGCGCCGGCGTGAACGTCATCGCGCGTCAGCGGCTCTTCCTGCAGCGCGCCATCCGGAACTTCTCGCTCGCGTCGCAGTTCACGATCGACAGCACGCGCCGCGACCCGGGGCTCAACTACGCGGAGGCGACGCTCGCGTGGGTCTCGGACAACACGCTCCAGGGCGACAACGGGCCGCTGCTCGGTCGCCGCTACCGCGCACAAATCAGTCCGGTGATCGGCGGTTTGCAGTGGGTGGAGTACGTCGCCGACTACCGGCGCTACGACGCCGTGATCTTCAACTACCTCACTTTCGCCACACGCGTGTTCGCGAGCGTTTCCGACGGTCCCGACGAGACGCAGTTCATGAAGTACGTGGCCCGCCCCGACTATGTACGCGGCTACGACCGCAACAACCTGCTCTTTCAGACGTGTCCGGTCGTTGGCGCCTCGAGTGTCAACTGCAGTGCCACGCAGTTGCTCGGCAGCCGGGTGGCTGTGGCCAACGCCGAACTCCGGTTCCCGCTCGTCCGGCGGCTTGAACTCGGCGTGCTGCCCATAACGCTGCCACCGGTGGACGGACTCTTCTTCTTTGACGCCGGCGTCGCATGGTCGCGCGGGCAGACCGTCTATGGCGTTCGCCCAGGCACCTACGATGCCGCCACTCAGCGCTACCCCCTGCGCAGTTATGGTTTCGGGGTGCGAATGAACCTCTACAACTACGCGATGCTCCGATGGGACTTCGCGGTTCCCCTGGACCGCCAGGGCGGACGGCGCGGGTTCTGGACGTGGTCGCTGTGGCCCTCGTTCTAGCACGCGGCCGGGCTTGGGTGTTGCTGCCGTTGGCGCTGGCCACATGCGGCCGCTCCGACCGCACCATCGCCTCGGGGACCCAGTCGGGACAACAGGTTTCAGCGTACGCCGGACCGCAGGCCCTGGTGCTGCGAATCCCGCGCGGAGGCGGGGCGCCGCGCGCCCACGCCTACCCGCGTACCGACTCCGTCGTGTGGACCGGCGACCCTGCGCCTACGCCCGCCGAAGTCCTGGCATTCGATGACGAGAGCGGCAGCCTCGCGTACAAGGACGTTCTCGGTCGTGCGATCCTGCTCGAGCTGCGGCTCGGCACCATCACGGTCGACTCCAATCCGAAGATCACGAGCCTGGCTTCCGCCAACGGCAGCGCAATCTTCGGCATCAAGCCGGACGGCAGCGTCATCCGAACGACGCCTACCGGCGAATGGCTGTACAAGCCACCCCTGCCCGCCGTGGCGCTTTTCCCAGAGCCAGACGGCGAGTTGCTCATCGCCATCGGCACAGGCGCCAGGACCAGACTTGTGAAGGTCTTTCCGCCGGACCGGAAAGTGCTGGAGGACCTTCCGTTCCCGGTCGCGTCGCTCACGGTGCGCACCGACCTGGGCGACCGCCTCTATCTCGCGGTGGACTCCGGCCTCGCCGTGCTCCGCACCCGGACCATGGACTGGGGCGCAGTCATTCGCCTGTCCGAACCGATCGTGGCGATGGCGTCGTCACCCAGCGGCGATCGCGTCTTTGCGCTCACCGCTTCGCGAAGCGAGATCGCGATCATAGACCGGTTCCGCGAGGCCGTCACGGCAAGACTCGAACTGCCAGGCAAGGCCAAGGACCTGAGGGTCGATCCGTTCGGACGCTACGTCCTGGCCAAATCCGCGGACCACGACTCCGTGTGGGTCGTCGCCATAGGAACCGAACGGGTGATCGGCGGTGTGCGTAGCGGCTGGCGGGCAGATCTGCCCTTCGTCGGCTACGACGGCGGCGTGGCACTCCCGATTGGCGACGATGTCGTCATTGTTGACGGCGAGACCCTCAAGCCAAAGAGCCGCGTGCGCGGTGGCACCGCGGACTTCTGGTTCCCGTTCCTCTGGGATGGCTTCCGGCCGCGTGCGGCACTGCTCGATGAGCCAGTCAACTTCGACAGCGTGGCGGTGGATTCCACGCAGTTGGACTCGACGATCGTCGCCAGCGCCGGCGTTGGGATTCCAGCGGATACCGTTGGCCCCAAAGGGTTTATAGTTTCCTTCGCGGCTTACATAGTGGAGGAGCGTGCCGACGACTTGGCAGCAAAGATCCACGTGGGCGGCGAGAATGCGCGGGTGGTGAGTTCGTCGCGCAATGGACAGACCATCTATAGGGTGGTCCTGGGGCCGTTCTTGACGCGCGAGGAAGCCGATCGCGCCGGTCGCGAGTCCCGCCAATCGTACTGGGTGTTTGAGGGAGAACCGTGACCGACCAGCACTCGGCCGGTTTTGACTGGGAAGCCGCCGGCCGAGCGCTGAGCGGGTCCTTGGACCGTCTCAACTCGATCGTCGTCGTAGGCTCGGACGAGAATGACACCGCCCGCGCCGCCCTGGGCATCGCTCGCCAGCAGGCCAAACGGCGCCCGGTCGCGCTTGGAGACCTGCTCGGGGATGCCGAACCGATCCAGTCGCTGGCCCCCTCCGACGATCCCCATGGGCTGGCGGACGTCTTCGAGTACGGCGTGTCCATGGACCGCGTCGCGCGCAAGGTGGCTGGGGTCAAAAACCTCTTCGTGCTGCCCACCGGCGTCTTCGTCACGAACCAGTCGGAGATCCTCTCCAATCGGCGCTGGTCGCGTTTGGCGGCCGGTTTCCGCGAGGAGCAGGGCTTGCTGATCCTGGTGGCCAGCGTGGATGCCCCCGACATCGAAGCCTTGGTCGTGCAGTTGGATGGGGCCGTAGTCGTGGGCCACCGCGCGCCCCCGCGCCTGCCGGTGTCGCGGGTCCTGGGAACGGTGACGGGCCCCGCCCTGCCGCCGCGCGAGACCAGGACCCGTCCTCGCCCCAGCATGGGATACGTCATTTTCACCGGGCATTCGCCCTGGCGGACCACCGCCCTGGCAGGAATCACCATCTCCCTGCTGGCCGCCCTGTTCGTCGGGTGGCTGGTATATCGCCCGTTTGCGAGGAGCGCTTGGGCGCCAATGTGGCTGCGCGGTGACGACACCCTGCGGGGTCTGGTGCTCCCCATGGCCACGCCGGACGACTCCGCCAGCGCCGCCGCCGTTCACATGGGCCTGCTCACAAAGGCGGACTCGGAGTCCCAAGCCCCCTTTGCCTTGTCACTGGTCACTTTCAACACCCAGGCCGGCGCGCTATTGGAGCTACAGCGCAACGGCGCTAATTTGCGAGCCGGCACCTTCACCCCCGTTCTCATTCGAGAAACGCCGTGGTTTCGAGTGGTTGCCGGAGCCTACGCGGATAGTGCATCCGCGGCTGCGCTCTTGGATTCGCTGCGCTCGAAGGGCATGAGCGACGCGGGTCCGGTCGTCATTGAGAGACGTCCGTATGCCCTCCAGGTGGAGCGTGCGGTGCCCGACACTGGCGTGGCGAACCGCGTGGCGATGTACAAGGCGCGACAGTTGCCCGTGTACGCGCTGCTGCAGTCCAACGGCACCGCCCGGCTCTTCGCCGGTGCATTCAAGAACAAGGACGAGACTGGCCCGCTCGCCGAGTTGTTGCGCGCGGCCGGCATTCAGACGGTGGTCGTGTTCCGAACCGGGAGAGTGTACTAGTGCGTTTGACCAAGCTCGAACTCAACGGCTTCAAGTCATTCGCCGACAACACGTCCATGACCTTCGAGGCGGGGGTCACCGCCATCGTCGGACCCAACGGTTGCGGCAAATCCAACGTGTCGGATGCGGTGCGGTGGGTGCTGGGCGAGCAGCGGGCGCGCCTGCTGCGCGGGTCCAAGATGGAGGAAGTCATCTTCCAGGGATCCACTTCCCGCAAGCCGGTCAACATCTCCGAAGTCTCGCTCCACTTCGAGAACGACGATGGCGAACTGCCGGTCGCGTTCCGCGAAGTCGTCATCACGCGGCGGTTGTCGCGGTCGGGTGAAAGCGATTACCTCCTGAATCGCGCGCCGTGTCGGCTGCGCGACATCTCGGACCTGCTACGCGGAACAGGCCTCGGCGCCGACACCGGCGTGGTCATCGAAGCCAGGATGATCGATGCGCTGCTCTCAGACCGTCCGGACGACCGTCGCGAACTGTTCGAGGAAGCCGCCGGCATCGGGCTGTATCGAGACCGCCGCCGTTCCACCGAACGTCGTCTCGAAGAAACCACCGGGGACCTGCAGCGACTCGACGACCTGATCTCCGAAGTGCAGACCCAGGTGCGTTCATTGTCGCGCCAGCGCCGCCGTTCGGAGCGCTACGTCGAGCTTCGGAATCGGAAGTACCTCGTTGAAATCGCGCTCGCGGCGCGCGAGATGGGCACGTGGCGTGACGAGCTCACCCGCCTCGAGGCGCGGGTGCTGGAACTCAAGACACAGGTGCCGCAGACCGACGAGTCCGTGGCGAAGCACGAACGCGCACGCGATGCGGCGCACACCGCGCGCGCCGCGGCCGAAGCCAGCCGCGCCGAACTGTCTCAGCTCGTTACCACGCAACGCGATCAGGTGCAGCACCTGCGTGCCGAGATCGCGGTGGCAGAGGAGCGCCAGCGCAATGCGCTCGTGCGCCGCCAGCGCGCCGAGGCGGAAGCCGCTCAGGGAGCGGATCGCGGTGAGCAACTCACGACCGACCGCACCGGTGCATCCACCGAACTCGCCAGGTACGAGGAACAGTTGGCCCAGGCCCAGCGCACGATGGACGCCCGGCGCGTGGCTGAGGATGCCGGCCGCGAAGCGGTATCCGTTGCGCGCACGGCGCTCGAGGTGGCAGAGCGCGCGCTGCGCGAGTTCCAGGACCGCGTGCACGACACCGATCTCGCGCGGGAACGCGCCCAGCGTGAACTGGATGAGACCGAGGAGCGTTCCACCCTGCTCGAGCGCGAGCGCGCCAAGCTCGCCGAGGCAACCGCGCAGGCGAGGACGGCGTACGCCGAGGCGACCAGCGCGCGCGAATGGGCCGACGCCAATACCACGCAACGTCTGGCGCTGGGCGAGAAAGCCCGCGAAACCGAGCGCGCGGCGCGTGAAGCCGACATCGCCGCCCGTGCCGCGATGCTCGCGGCCGGCGAGACATTCACCGCGCTGGAGAGCCGCGTGAGCGGCCTGGAAACGTTGGAGCGCGAGCGCGTCGGCATGGCGCCGGCGGCCGCCCGGTTGTTGCAGGACCGCGAGCGCTTTGGCGTTGGCGCCGTTCTGGGCCCGCTGAGCGACTTCATTTCCACCGATCCCGACGCGGCCGTTCTGGTCGAGCGCTTCATGGGCGCGTCCGTGCATGCCGTCCTGGTGAAGGACGCGACCGCGGCGGATGCCGTGCGTGAATGGCATCGTCGCACCAACCCCGGCCCGTTGCTGCTGCTGCCGCTCGATGCGGTGGCATCCACCGACGCGCCGGCCGCCGACGCGCTCTCCGTCCGCGTGGAAGCGGCGCCGGCCGCGCGCGCGTGGATTCAGGCGATGCTGGGCCGCGTGCGCGCGATGGGTGACGGCGCCGCGTTTGTCGATGCCCGCGGCGCCGTGTGGCTGCCGGGCGAGACGGTCGGCGCTGGCCCGCTGCGTCGCCGCGCCGAGCTGTTCGGCCTCAAGACCGAGCTGTCGGCCGCCGCGGCTGCGCGTGATGCCACCAACGCCGCGGCCACCGCGGCGCGCGAGGTGCTGGTGACCGCCGAGCAGGAGCAGACGGCGTCGAACGAGCGCGTGATCCAGGCGCAGCGCGCTGCGCATGACGCGTCCGAGAAGCAGGCGCAGCAGGCGCGCACGACCGAACGGCTCGACATCGAGCTGACCGAAGCCACGACGCTCGGCGCGCGCCTCCGCGAACGCTGCGACGTTCTGCGCTCGCAGTTGGACAACTTGGCGCGAGAGCATGCCCACGTGGCCGAACACGCCGAGGAACGCGAGTCGCAATTGGCCCAGGCCCGCGAACGGCTTGCGATCGCCGTTCGGGTACACGACGAAGCGCGCGAAGCGCACACCCGCGCGCAGGTGGAACGGGCGCAGGTAGAAGCCCGCATGCAGGTGGCGTCGGACCGCGCCAGGCGGCTGGCAGAGGAGTCCGAAAGCGCCACCGCTCGGCTGGAGCAGCTCCGCTCCGAACTCACGGAGCTGTCAGACGCGGACCGCACGATGCACGAGGCACTGGATGGCTGGCGGGCCGAAATGGCGACGCGCGAGTCGGCGTCGTCCGACGGCGAGACCCGGCTCGCGGCCGCCGAGCGCGATGTGCGCGCGTCTGATGAGCACCTCACAGCCGCCGACCACGCCTTGGACGAGACCCGCCGCACATCTGCGACCCGTATGCTGGAGCTGCACGAAGCGGAGGTTGCGTTCACAGAACTCTCCGGCCGACGCGAGCTGATTCGTGGCCGCCTCGAGACCGAGTGGAAGAAGCCGCTGGAGGAGATGCTGGCGTCCGCCACGGAGATGGTGGAGGACAATGCAGCGCTCCGTGCCGAGGCCGAATCGCTGCGGGACCAGATCGACCAGCTTGGCGCGGTGAACGTGTTGGCGGTGGAAGAACACGAGGAGACCGTGAAGCGTCTCGAGTTCCTCACCACGCAGCGCGCCGACCTCGCTGACGCGCGCCGCTCCCTGCAGCAGGCGATCACCGAAATCGACAGCACCGCGCGCGAGATGTTCCTGACGACGTTCGCGCGTGTGCGCGAGCACTTCCGCGAGATCTTCATGACCCTGTTCGGCGGCGGCGAGTGCGACCTCAAGCTCGAGAATCCGGACCTGCCGCTGGACTGCGACATCGAGATTCACGCCTCGCCGCGCGGCAAGCGCACGCAGCGCATCCACCTGTTGTCGAGCGGCGAGCGCGCGCTCGTGGCGCTGTCGCTGCTGTTCGGAATCTTCCTCACCAAGCCCAGCCCGTTCTGCGTGCTGGACGAGGTGGACGCTCCGCTGGACGACGCCAACATTGGGCGTTTCGTGCGCATGCTGAACCAGTTCAAGCAGAAGACCCAGTTCATCGTGATCACGCACAACCCGCGCACGACGACTGAAGCAGCGGATGCGGTGTACGGCGTGACGATGCAGGAGCCCGGCGTTTCGTCGGTGGTTTCGGTGCGGATGAAGGGGGCCCAAGTCGATCAGGAGATCGCCGCGGTCGCGTAGTCCCCTTCGCCGCGGTTGCCTTGGACACTGATACGGAGGGTTTGGTGGACTGGGATACAGTCCGCACCTGCCGTTCAGCAGTGGGAACTGCACGCGCGAGTATTTCGGGTCGGGCGCGGTACGGCGGCGACACAAGAGCGCCTGAAATGCGCGAGTGACC
>JBBTFS010000014.1:3085-5107 GCA_038060705.1 Gemmatimonadota bacterium | reverse complement strand
CGACGCAACAGGCGCTCCGCATCCGCGCGACGCCCGTTGAGCTGATACCAGGCTGACACGCCGTAGCCGATCGTCGAGAACGCCACCGTCCCGTCGCCGCCGGTCGACGCCGTGGCCAGCACCGAGTCCGCCGGCAGCACACCCTTGAACATCAACAGCAGGTCGCGGTACGAGTCGTTTTCGACCACTTGCGTCTGTGCCGAGATCGTCGCCAAAAGCGCGGTCGCCTCCGTGTCCCGACCCAGTCGTCGCAACGCCAGATAGTTCCAGTACAGCATCGATACACGGCGGTCCTCGTTCTTCGCGTTGGCCACGTCGCGCGTGTAGATCGGCAGCGCACGCGCATAGTCGCCCTTCAGGTAGTAGGCGAGCGCCAGATGATAGTCGATGTTCGAGTGCAGCGTGCCGATCGGCGTATTCGCCGGGTTGGGCTGTCCGTCCGGTTCCACTTCATCCGGCTTGCCGGCCACCAACTTCGCGGCGCGCTCAAGATCCGCGATCGCGAGATCAATCTGGCGAGTGGAGATGTGGCGGTGCCCGCGATGCCGCAGCATCCACGCGTTCCGCGGATACAGCGCCGCGCCGCGTCCGTACAGGTCGATGGATTCGCCGTAGAAGCCCAGATATCCCAGGCGCCGCGCATACCATATCATGGAATCCGGATTCGTCGGCGCAGCCAGAAACGACGTCCGTGCCTCGGCCAGCTGCCGCTCGTACCGCGCGCGCGTGTCCGCCGACATCGGGATCGGCCGGTCCGCGTCCTCGATGCGCGCCGTGGACGGCGGGCGCTCGCGCTTGGCGCGCGCCGAGACGCGTTCAGCTTCGCGCAGCACGCGGAGCACATTGCCTCCCGCAAGCTTCACCAGGTCCGCCTCGCTCCAGCCGCGGCGCGCCAGCTCTTCGAACAGCACCGGGAACCTGGACACGTCTTCCATGCCCTCTGGCGTCTCCGAGATGCCGTCGTAGTCACTGCCGATGCCCACGTGATTCGCGCCGGCCACGCGCTTCACATGATCGATCATGTCGGCGACGTCCGCGACGGTGGCCCTGGGGCGCGAACGCGCTCCCCGCCACGCGGCAACGTCGGCGGCAGACCGACCGCGCAGAGAGTCATCGTCCGCCTTCACGGCCCTGGAATCGAAGCCCGGCACGAACGTCACCATTACCACGCCGCCGTTCTTCGGGAGTCGGGCAAGGATGGAGTCGGGCACGTTGCGCGGATGGTCCACGACGGCGCGCGCTGACGAGTGCGAGAAGATCACCGGCGCTTCGGTCACGTCCAGCGCGTCGCTCATCGTGGCGGGTGACACGTGGGAGAGATCAACCAGCATGCCCAAACGGTTCATCTCGCGTACCACCTCGCGTCCGAACGGCGACAGGCCGCCGTGCCTGACAGAATCCAGCGCGGCATCAGCCCAGTCCAGCGTGACGTTGTGCGTCAGCGTCATGTAGCGCGCGCCCAGCTCGTAGTACACGCGCAGCAACGACAGCGAGTTCTCGATCGCGTGGCCGCCCTCGAGGCCCAGCAGCGAGGCCACCTTGCCGCGCTGGATCGCGGCCGGAATGGCGGCGGCGGTGAGCGCCCATTCCATCTGTTGCGGGTATTTCGCGATCACGCGACGCGCGATGTCGATCTGCTCCAGCTGTACGCGAGCGTATCCCGGCGTGGATGACACCACGCCCTTGGATTTGTACGCCGGGTCGTCCTTCTCGCCCGGGATGTAGATGGACCAGAACTGCGCGCCCACCTTGCCGGCCTTGAGCCGCGCGAAGTCCGTGTGACCGGGCGCCTTCTTGCGCAGGTCATACGCATCCACGTCCATCGGACGCGTCGTGTCATCGCGGATGGCATACGGGAGATCGTTGTGCCCGTCGACGATGGGCTGTGCGGCAAGCGCGCGAAGGGCGCGAGCCATGTTCGGGTTGGCCGCGGGAGGATTCTGGGCCCCTGCCAGCGACGAGACTGCGATCAGGACGAGGATGGATTTGCGCATAGTCAAAACCTACGGAGGAAGTCATTCT
>JBBTFS010000014.1:0-2985 GCA_038060705.1 Gemmatimonadota bacterium | reverse complement strand
TAGCGCCCGGTCAGCGGGCGTAGACGACGACGTGCCACACGAACGTCTGCGCCGCTGACCGTCGCGTCAGGCCTTCGCGCTGGAGCGCGGCGTCGATCGCGCTCGGCGCGTGCATGTACACCCGAAACGCCTGGCGGCGCAGCGCCATGAACCAATTGAGGACGCGAAATCCCAGCCGCAAAAACCAGCGATCGCGCGGGAACACGGCGCCGTAGCACTGCGTCGCGCGTGACGCCGACGCTGCGACCAGCGCAGGCATGTCGGCATAGCAGCAGATCACGCGGTCGAGCGTGACGACGTCGGCCGGCCCGATGCTGGCCGCATTGGCGACGAAGTCGCCGTACACGAACTCCACGCGGTGGCCATGGCCGCGACGCTCGGCTTCCTCACGTGCGGCGCCGATGTACGACGACGACGCATCCGCGTGCACCGCGCTCGCGGCGCCGGCGTCCAGCAGCTCGTGATGGATGGCGCCCACGCCGCCGCCCACGTCCAGCAGCGTGGCGTCCCGCACGCCGCGCTCGCGCAGCAGGTTGATCAGTGCCTTGGTCGTCGCCTCTGCCCCATTTCTGCGATACGACTTGAGGTCGTGCCGAGCCTGCTTGGCGTCGAACATGACGTCCCAGGCGTTCTCAGGTCCGCAGCAGTTCATGGGAGAAACGATAACCCGTCACTCGGCACGGGGCGCGCAGCGCACCCGTGAGTCCGAATGGCGCATGCGATAGCAAATAAGCTATTAGTATAGCCAGAACAGTCAATTACTCCGAACGGCAGCGTGCCAACCCGACCGGCGCAGCAGTCGACGCGACCATGGCGCTCGCCGACATTGAAAAGCGATAGCGAATGGGCTATTATAATGGTATGAATCAAACATCGGCGGCCGCGCTTCTTCGCGAGGCGCGGGATCATGGGGCCCTGTCACAGAGGGCGCTAGCGGACGCTGCGGGCACGTCACAGTCGGTCGTCGGTCGCATTGAGGCTGGCCTGGCGAGTCCGAGCGTAGACACGCTCGCGCGGTTGGTGGAAGCGGCGGGCTTCGAACTCAAGCTGGTGCTTGAGCCGGGATCCGGCCCGGACGCTGTGATCGAGGCTTACAAGCCGGGAATCGATCAGTCGCTCCTGATCGAGAATCTCCGCCTTTCGGTCGATGGCCGACTGCAGATAAACACCCATTTCAACCAGGCATTTGATGAAGTGGATCGTGAGCGACTCAAGCGCGCGGAACGCAACCCGTGATGGACCTTCCGCGCATGGTTGCCGTGCTCCACGCGCACAACGTGGAGTTCCTCGTCATCGGGGGCATCGCGGCGCGCGTGTATGGCTCGGCACGTATCACGCAGGACGTGGACCTCGTATATGCTCGCTCCGACGCGAACATCGGGCGATTGGTGAAGGCACTCGCGCCGTTCAATCCGTACCCACGAGGGGCGCCTCCGAACCTGCCCTTTGAATGGTCCGCGAGGACGGTGAAGGCAGGACTCAACTTCACACTCGCCACAACACTCGGCGCGGTGGACGTGCTCGGCGAGGTCACCGGCGGAGGGGCCTACGAGAACCTCGCCGGCCACTGCGTGACGGAGCGAATGTTCGGCCATCCAACCTTGGTAATCTCGTTGCCGTGGCTCATAAGGCTCAAGCGTGCGGCAGGAAGAGTTCGGGATTTCGAGGCCATCGCCGAACTGGAGCTTCTTCAGGACCTGCAGAAGCACACTCCCTAGTTCAAACTGGAGGCGTCCTTGCACGACGTGACGCCGGCCAATGCTGTAGAGTTTATTCGGGTATGAGCCGCCTTCGTGTCTTGTTGCTCAGCGCCGTCGCGTCGTGCGGCCTGTTCACCGATCCTGCGCCGAGCGGGCCACCCGCCCAGCTCACCGGTCTGCCGCGGGTCCTCACGGCGGACGAAGTCCGTGTGTCAGGCGCGGCGAACCAGTTCGCGCTCGCGCTGTTCAAGCGGCTCAACGCGGCGCAGCCTGCGGAGAACGTCTTCGTGTCGCCGCTGAGCGTGAGCTTCGCCCTTGGCATGACCATGAACGGCGCCAATGGCACGACGTTCGACGAGATGCGTTCGACGCTTGGCTTCGGCGCCGACGAGCTGACGGCGATCAACGCCGGGTATCGCGGGCTCCTGTCGCTTGAGTCCGGCTTGGACGCGTCCACCACGTTCCGGATCGCAAACTCCGTGTGGCATCGCCAGACCCTGCCCGTCATGCCCACGTTCGTGGACGCCATGCGCCAGACGTTTGACGCCGACGTCAGGGCGTCGCCGTTCGACGCCAGCACGCTGACCGCCGTGAACCGTTGGGTGTCGCAGAAGACGGCTGGCAAGATCCCCACGATTCTGGAGCAGATCAGCCCGAACGACGTGATGTTCCTGGTCAACGCGATCTACTTCAAGGGATCGTGGCGCGACCGGTTCGACCCGAAGCGCACGACGGACGGGTCGTTCGCAGCGGTTGGCGGCGCCCAGCAGGTTCCCATGATGCACCGCCCGGACGGCGAGGGGAGACTCCGCTTTCACTGGACTCCGGCCGCGACCGTGGGCGAGCTGTCGTACGGCAACGGTGCGTTCGTGATGTCGATCGTAATGCCGCAGGGCGACGTCGACGCGTTCGTGGCAACGCTCGATACCGCCTCCTGGCGGGCGCTCCTGGCGCCGATGCTTCAGGCGGACTATGCGGTGCGGCTGCCCAAGTTCAAGCTCGAGTACAAGCGCGAGCTGAAGGACGACTTGAAGGCGCTGGGCATGCAGACGCCATTCCTCGGCGGCGCAGCCGACTTCACGCGCATGTCCACCGCGGGCAAGCAACTGTTCATCGCCTTCGTACAGCACAAGACGTTCGTGGACGTAAACGAGGAGGGCACCGAGGCCGCCGCGGTCACGAACGTCGGTATGGGAATCGTGAGCGCGCCTCCGTGCCTGTGCGTGGACCGGCCCTTCATCTTCGCCATTCGAGAGCGGTTCTCCGGCACGATCCTGTTCATGGG
>JBBTFS010000013.1:0-6022 GCA_038060705.1 Gemmatimonadota bacterium | reverse complement strand
ATCATCTCAAAGCGGAGGTCCTCCTTGAGGCCATCCGCGCCGATGGGGTCGCCGATGATCGGGCCGGTATTCTGCGCGATATCCTGCGGCCGGAGGCCCACGACTCGTTCGCGCAGCGTGCGTCCGTAGCGGACCATCGCGGAGTCGAGCTTGCGGAACGGATCGCGCGTCCACCACGAGAAGAGGGGGTCGTAGCCGTCGTAGAAGCGGTACCAGCCCTGCATGATGCGGCGGACGGCGTCGAGATCGTCGGCGGCGCGGTTGGCGACGGTGCGCGTCACCTTGGGGGGCGTCGCGCGGGCGCGCCCACTGTCGGCGCCGCGGGCGACTGGCGCCGGCTCGAACAGCGCACGGAGACTGTCCACCTGCCTGGCGGCGTCGGCGAGCACTCGCGCCAGCGCGGCCTGGTCGATGGACTTGAGGTCGCGCCGCGAGTCCTGCAGCGAGAGCAGGCGATCCTGGAACGGCAGCAACGGCGCGGCTTCGGCCCGGAGCTTGTGGTCGCGGTCCAGCAGCGCGTTCTGGTGGATCAGGTAGTTGTCGATGAGGACGTAGTCGACCCTGCCCTCGTGCGAGAGCTTGTCGAAGTCCACTTCCGTGAGGCGTGTGCGCCACGCGTTGTAGAACTCACGCATGCGTTGGCGTTGTGCCGGCGATTCGTTCGCGTCGTAGCGGCGGTTGAGCGCGGTCTGGTCAGACGCGTAGCGGTCCACCGCGAGCGCAAGTTCGCTCGCCGTCTTGCTCACGAGCGCGTTGGCGCGCGGCACGGACTCGAGGATCACCGGCTTTGGCGCGTCCTGACCGCCGACAATGGCGGGCGCAAGCAGGGCAGCGATCAGCAGGGTGCGATGCATATGGATCGTCACGAGTTCCGCTCCGCGTCGGGTATTTGGGCAAGGCGTTTGCGTCGCATTCCTGAAACGATGACGGCGACGCCGACGGCCACGCCAGTGCTGACGCCGGGAATGATGCGCTCGAAGAAGAAGCTCTGCACTGCGTTGGTGAGGATGACGGTCACGATCGCGAAGAGCGCGACGGAACCGAGCGTCTTGGCGATCCAGACAACCCTGGACTCGGCGGGTTCAGCGTCGGTCATGTGTATCAGCCGTGGCCGAGGGTGCGGAGATAGTTCTGGTCCCACGCGGCGGGAATGCTCTCGCGTGGCGAGTACGGTCCGGGTTCGTAGCGGTGCGAGAAGATGCCCTGCTGGCTGCGTTCGCAGACGTCCCAGTCCTGGCGGTTGGTCACGTCCCAGAAATCGATCGCGTCTTTCGGATTGAATTTCTGGTCGTTCACGTTCTTCGGACTGAACATCCACTCCGTCTCGACGATGGTCTTGTCGACCGCCACCGGCGTGAGGAGGTAGTAGTTGCAGTAGTCCGGGTGAATGCTGAGGGCCATGTTGGGCATCAGCGTGTAGTAGTACGCGCGCTTCTGGTCGTCGCCCGGAATCGTGTCACTAAGGAGGCGGCCGCAGGCTTTTCCCGTGAGCGTGGCGCTGTCGTGCGGCGGCCTGATCTCCATGTAGCCGCCGAGGAACGGTCCGGACGTGAGGTCGTTGGCGCCGCTCGTATATGGAAGGACAGTGGAGAGCTCGGGGTGGATGGTGGGGCAGTGCAGGCACTCCGAGTAGTTCTGGAAGACCAGTTTCCAGTTGGCGTTCACCTTGTAGCGCGCCCTGTGACTGACTGTGAGCGCCGCGAGCCCGAAGCGCGACAATCGTCCGATCATCGGACCGAACCATTCGTCGAACGGCTGCGGCTTGTGCTCGATGTTGACGAAGACGAAGCCTTCCCACTCGGCGACAGCGGCTTCGTGCAGCGGGTAGTCCTTCTTGTCGAAGCCGTCCACCTCGTTCATGTGCGGCGCACCGATGAGGCGGCCGTCGAGCGCGTAGGTCCAGGCGTGGTACGGGCACTGGATCGTCTCGGACAACTTGCCGGATGCGTCCGTGCAGAGCCGCGTGCCGCGATGGCGGCAGATGTTGAAGAACGCGTGCAGTTGGCCGTCGCGGTCGCGCACGATGAGGAGCGACTCGCCGGCGATGTCGCGTACCTGGAACTCACCGGCGGTGGCGAACGCGCTGGAGCGGCCGACGCAGTTCCAGTGTCTGGCGTGAATGCGCTTGACGTCCTGCTCAAAGACCTCGGCGGACGTGTAGTACTCGCGCGGCATGGTGCGCGCGCCTTGCTGGAAGGACTCGACCGTCTTCTGGAACGTGGCCATGGATTGAAAATGGCCACCGCGCGGACCCGCCGCCACGATGCCGGGCCGGCTACTTGAGTGCTGCTCTGGCCGCGAGGATGCCAGCGCCGCCGAGTATGCCCGGGCCGGGGTGCGCGCCGGCGCCGCCGAGGAACAGGCCACGGATCGGCATGGCGTATCGGCCCCAGCCGGGGATGGGGCGCATGAACATGATCTGGTCCAGCATCATCTCGCCCTGCGTCAGCGCGCCTTCGGTGACGCCGAACCGAGTCTCGATGTCCTTGGGCGTCAGCACGTGCGCGTGCCGCACGGACTCGGCGAACCTGGGAATCACGCGGCTGATCGCCGCGGCGACCTTCTTTTCGAGCGACGTCACGTCGGTCGTGCTCCACGGGCCGGACTTGAGCGCGTAGGGAGCGTACTGCATCCGCGCGACAAGTATGTGCTTGCCCGCTGGCGCGAGTGACGGCCAACGCAAACTGGGCGACCAGCACTCGACGTGCGGTTCGGCGCTCATCTCACCGTACTTCGCGGCATCAGCTGCCTTCTCCAGCGCGACCGTGGACGACGTGAGACTGACCGGCGCCTTGAACGCGTCCGCTGGAGCGGCGTCAGTGGCATACATCACGCAGGCGGTGCAGCCGCGCAGCTTGATGTTGCTCACGGCGAGGCCGATTTCGGGGTCCAGCCACTGCGGTTCGACAAGACCCAACAGCGTGCGCTTGGGGTCCGCGGTGGAGATCACGAGGCGCGCTGAGATTTCGTCCCCGTTCTCGAGCGCAACGCCTGTGACGGCATCGTTGCGAACGGTGATGCGCGCCACGCGCACGCCGGTCTGAATCTCGACGCCCCGACCCTTGCCGACGGCCGCGGCCGCAAGCGAGACGGCGTCGGGTCCGTTGAGTGCCCACTGACGCGACCGGAGCCCGGCTGCGCCTGCCATATAGTGGACGAGGTTGTACATCGTCCCGCCTGAGCGTGGTCCCTGTCGCAAGTCGCGGACCGCGGCAGCCGCCACCGCCGCTTTCACGAGTTCGCTTTCGAAGGTGTCGTCCGCGAAATCCTGCACGGACATTGGCATGACGCGCAGGAACTCGGTCATGTCGGCTCGGCCCAGCATCCTCACCTGGAGCCCAAGCGCCGCCAGCGGCAGTATGTCGCCGAGTGACGTCGTGTCGATGTCGGCCGGCGGCAGCTGATACATCCGGCCGAGGATCGCAGCGAACCTGGAGAAGCGGGCGGTGAACTCAGGCCACTTTGCCGCATCGCGCGCAGAGTGACGAGTGAAGTCCGGCCCCTCGGATCGAACTGGCAACCGGATGAGCGATCCGTCCTGCGCGGCGACATATGCCGAGGTGTTCACCATGAATGGCCCGGCCGCCGTCATCGGCACCTCGCGCATGACGCTCGGCGGGATCCAGCCCGCGTCATCACTCAGTGGCGCGCGGAAGCCTGGCGTGAATTCAATTGCGCGCGTGTGCCCGCCAATTGCATCGGCGGCCTCGAGCACGACCACGCGCTTGCCGCGTCCCGCGAGCGTGGCCGCGGCCACGAGGCCGTTGGGACCAGCGCCGATCACTACCGCATCATAGATCATTCGCGGCCCGTGATCGTGACTCGTGACTTGTGACTCGGCTGCATCATTGGCCGAGAATCTCCAGTGCGGCGAGACGGCCGCTGGCGCCCATGATGCCGCCGCCGGGGTG
Source organism: Gemmatimonadota bacterium (assembly GCA_038060705.1). Lineage (GTDB taxonomy): Bacteria > Gemmatimonadota > Gemmatimonadetes > Gemmatimonadales > Gemmatimonadaceae > DASPMP01. The sequence goes on along the minus strand of JBBTFS010000013.1, from coordinate 2,111 downwards.
CGTGCCAGCGCCGCACTGCCAGTAGCCGCGCAGCGGCGTGCGGTACTTGGCCCAGGCAGGCACAGGGCGCAGGAAGAACAATTGGTGCAGGGCCAGCTCGCCCTGGAAGATGTTGCCTTCGGTCAGGCCGGTGATGCGTTCGATGTCCGCCGGCGTGATCACCTGCTTGTGCAGGATGAGCGATTCGATGTTGGGTGCGTAGCGCGCGATGGTCTTGATCACCGCGTTGCCGAACGCGTCGCGCTTGGCGTCGTCCCAGCCGCCGGTGATGTTGTGCGGCGCGTACTGCACAAAGACGCTCATCACGTGCTTGCCGGGCGGCGCCATGCCGGGATCAATCATGGACGGAATCACGATGTCCATGTACGGATTGCGCGAGAACTGGCCGTACTTGGCGTCGTCGTACGCGCGCTCGAGATACTCCATGCTCGGCGAGATCGAGAACGCGCCGCGCGCCGCGCGGGCCATGAGATCCTTGTCGTGCTTGAGTGCCGCGAACTCGGGCAATCCGCTGAGCGCCAGGTTCACCTTGCCGCTGGAGCCGCGGAACTTGTAGCGGCTCACGCCATCCACGAGATCCGTCGGCAGCTGCCTGGGATCGAGCAGGCGTGTGAACGTGAGGCGCGGGTCGAGGCCAGAGATCACAATCGGCGCACGCAGCTCGTCTCCGTTTGTCAATACGACGCCGGTGGCGGTCTCGCCATTCACCAACACACGCTCTACGCTGGCGTCCGTGCGGATCTCGCAGCCATGTGCGCGCGCGGCGTTCGCGATGGCTTCGCTAATCGCTCCGGTGCCGCCTTTCTGAAACCCCCACGCGCGGAATGCACCGTCGATCTCACCCATGTAGTGATGCAGCAGCACGTACGCGCTGCCGGGCGAGCGCGGCCCGAGGAACGTCCCAATGATCCCGGACGCAGACTTCGTCGCCTTGAGCGTGTCGAACTCGTACCACTCGTCCAGATAGTCCGCGCTGCTCATGGTCATGAGCTTGTAGAGCGCGTGAAAACGCTCGGCGCCCAAACTCCTGAAATGCCCGCCGAGCTTGAGCAGGCCCATCAAATCACTCGGCGCCATGGACGCAGGGTCTGGCGGCACCATGCCGAGGATCGGCTTCACGGCCATCGCCATGTGCTGCATCAGGCGGCCAAACTCGACCATCGCCTCCGCGTCGCGCGGGGAATGGCGCACGAGTTCGCGACGCGTCTCGTCCCAGTCTGCCCAGCCGGCGAGATAGTCGCCGTTGTCCATCGGCGTGACGGTGCTCTCGAGCGGCAGGATCTGGAGCCCGTGGGACGGGAGATCCAGGTCACGGATGATCTCGGGCCGCAGGAGGCTCACGACATATGAGAACACCGAGAACTTGAAGCCCGGGTAGATCTCCTCTGTGACGGAGGCGCCGCCGAGAACCGGACGACGCTCGAGCACGCAGACTTTCTTGCCACCGCGCGCGAGGTAGGCCGCAGCCACGAGTCCGTTGTGGCCGCCGCCGATGACGAGGGCGTCAAAGCGATTCGCGGGTGCCGGCATGGCGTGGAGACTAATCGGCGTCGCCGGGCTTGGGTCCACCCTCCAGACTTCCCGTGATGTCAACCGCCGCGCTGGGCCGGCGTTGATCGGCCGGAACGTCCGGACGGTACATGATGACCCTGGCCGTCTCGAGTGTGATTAGTCCGCCGCCAATCATGTCGTCAAGCGCCGGGAGTATTGTCCGGATGCGCTCTTCGGTCTCGATGCACTCGATGACGATCGGCAGGTCCGTGGACAACTCGAGAAAGCGGTCGGAATGGACGTGCGAACTGGCGCCAAAACCCATGATCCCGCGAACCACGGTCGCTCCAGCGTAGTGGCGCTGGCGCAACAGCTCCACGATCTCCCGGTACAGCGGTTTACCGTTGTGCTTGTCGCGTTCACCAACGTGGATGCGCATCAGGACTCGCTCTCCCTTGAACCCGTGCATGGATCCTCCTACGACCAGGAACCGCGCACCCAGTGCGCGGCACGAAAGCCAAAGAACATCGCCGCCAGCGACAGCGCGACGCTGAGCAGCGCATATAGCAGCGCACTGCGCCACTCGCCGTCCTCCACCATTCGTGCAGACTCGTAGCTAA
>JBBTFS010000012.1:0-9868 GCA_038060705.1 Gemmatimonadota bacterium | reverse complement strand
GGAACGCAGTAGGCTCAGGGTGTGAGCGAGTTCATCTTCGAATTCTCGTGGAGAAGGCGGAGCTGCTTCCACGAAGCGAAACGATGTGATCCGGAGACCGGGCGCTTGCGAAACATGAACTCGCCGCCCAACACCAGCGTTCGCTTCGAGAACAGGGAGTACACGCCTCGCGGGACGAGTACACCATCGGACATTCGTCAGGCGGGACCTGGGGCGACGCACTAGCCACTCGCCGCAGCGCGTACCAAGCCGGCCTCGATCGCGAATCGCGTGAGGCTGGCCGTGCCTCGGATGTTCAGTTTGCCCATGAGGGCTTCGCGGTGGGATTCCACGGTGCGAATGCTGATGCTGAACCGCGCGGCGATTTGCTTGTTGGTGCGGCCACCAGCGATCTCGATCAGCACGTCGCGCTCCCGAGCGGTGAGCGCGGCCGCCAACCGTCGTGACGTCAGGCGCAACCCATCGGACCCGGGACCCTCCTCTGGCGTGCGTGTAACGGGTTCCGGGAAATACGTCTGGCCTGCACGAACGGCGCGCACAGCGGCGCGCAGTTGGGCCGGCGACGAGTCTTTCCGCAGATATCCCGCGGCGCCGGCCTGCACACTCCGCGCAACGTACTCCTCGTGCTCGTGAATGCTGAGCACGATAACGCGGGTGTCGGGTGCGCGATCGCGCACGAGCGCCAGAGCGTCCAGCCCATGCATGTGCGGCATCGAGAGGTCGAGCATCAGGACGTCCGGGCGCAACTCCGCTACTATGCGCAGCGCGTCCTCGCCATCCGACGCCTCGCCAACGACCTCGAACGCGGAGTCTGATTCCAGCACGGCGCGCACACCCTCGCGCACCACGGCATGGTCATCGGCGATGACCACGCGGACGCGGCCAGTGGCCTTGTCTTCAGCGTGCATCAATGGGGAGTGTCACGGTGACGCTGGCGCCAGCGCCGGCGGCGGCGTGCGACTCGAAGGCCACCGAGCCACCCAAGGCGCCAATCCGTTCGCGCATGCCGGCCAGGCCGAGCGCGGTTGGCGAAGCTGGCGGCAGGGCAACGCCATTGCCGGGAAATCCACGACCGTCGTCCGCTACGGCGAGTGTGAGACCGCGCCCGGTGCTGCCGAGTCGGACGCTGACCGCGGTGGCGTCAGCGTGCCGCGCGACATTGGATAGCGCTTCCTGCAGCACGCGATAGAGCGCAAGCGCCGCGTCCGGGCCAATGGCCGGCACGTCGCCGGTCGCCTCGAACGTGATCTTGAGGCCGGTCTGCTCCGCGAAGCTGTGCACGAGGGTCCGGAGTGCCGGCGTCAGGCCGAGGTCGTCCAACAACGGCGGCCGCAGATCCGTCGTCACGCTGCGGATGCTGCGAATGCCGCTGTCCACGAGTGCCAGAAGTCGGTCGAGCCTGAGCGCGGACGCTGCGGGCGCGCCCTCGCGCAATAATCCGAGCTGCATGCGCACCGCGGCCCAGACCTGGGCCGTCTGGTCATGCAGCTCGAGCGACAGCCGGCGACGGTCGTCCTCATGCTGGCGCAGCAACCGCGATGAGATTCGCTCGATCTCAATGGACCGGCGCTTGAGTTCCTCGAATCCCAGGATCACCACTCCGATACCGGTCGCGAGCACAAACAGGATATCGATGTAGTAGCCCCACGGGTTCCATGCACCGCGGGCGCGCAGCAGCGGATAGTCCAGATGATGCAGCGCCCAGAGGAACAGCACCACCGCGAGCACCAATGCCCCGCGTGACTGCGTGGCCCTCCACTGGACGAAGAACACGCGACTCGTTAGCAGCGTCGCGAAACTGAGAAAGAGCACGGCGGGAAGCGCCGCGGCCAGGAAGCTCTGGAGTTCGTAAATGGCGAGGTACGACCACGCAAAGGGGAACACCACCGCTGCGGCGTACCACGGCCGCCATTGCGCCGAGCGCGAGAACGTGAGCGCCGCCCACAAGAGGGCAAGCGCGGTGAGTCCCGTCAGGATCTGATGCGCGAAGAGCCAGGCCTCGGCGCCGGTGGCCAGAAATGCCGCGATCGCGGCCACGCGCAACACGTAGAGCGTCCACGCCACGGCCCACCACAACACGTCGGCTCGTCGCCACGTGAGATACAGGTACCAGGAGAGCGCCGCCGTTCCGAGTGTGACGGCACCCTGGAGGATCACCGCGTCGAGTTCCACAATCACGACATGACTTTAACGGTTGCCGTCAGCTACCACTATGCGGCACGGGCGGCACGCATCGCGATGTCGAACACCGCAATCGTCCGATTGAGGTCATCGGCGGTATGAGCGAGCGAGACGAAACAGGACTCGAATGCCGACGGCGGCAGGTAGACGCCCGCCGAGAGTGCGGCATGGAAGAACTTGCGGAAGCGGGCCAGATCGGATCGCTTGGCGTCGTCGAACGACGCGACGGGTGCGTCGGCGAAAAAGAACCCCCACATGCCACCGATGGCCTGCGCCTGAAGGGCCACACCGTGCTGCTCGGCAACGGCGGACAGACCCACGGCAAGCAGGCGGGACGCGGCCGTCAGCGCGTCGTAAGCGCCGGGCTTACCCAGTTCCTCCATGGTGGCGATGCCGGCGGCCATCGCGAGCGGGTTTCCCGACAGCGTGCCTGCCTGATACACGTTGCCCGCCGGCGCAATGAGTTGCATGAGCGCAACGGGGCCACCGAAGGCCGCCACCGGCAGTCCGCCACCAATCACCTTCCCCAGGCAGGTCAGGTCGGGCTGTATACCATATAGTTGCTGCGCGCCACCAGGCGCCACGCGCGCGCCGGTCATGACCTCGTCGAAGATGAGCTGCGCGCCGAACCGACGGGTGACGTCGCGCAGGCCGGCCAGGAATCCGTGGCGCGGCAGCACGAGGCCCATGTTGCCCGCCACGGGTTCGACGATCACCGCCGCAATCTCGGCGCCGCGAACTGCGAACACGCCCTCGACCGCGGCGAGGTCGTTGTACGGCACCACGATGGTGTCGCGCGTCGCGCCCAATGTGACGCCGGGGCTGTCTGGGAGCGCCAGGGTTGCGACGCCAGAACCGGCCGCGACGAGCATGGCATCTGCGTGACCGTGGTAGCAACCGTCGAACTTGAGTACGACCGCGCGCTGGGTGGCCGCCCGCGCCAGCCGCAGGGCGCTCATCACCGCCTCGGTGCCCGAGGACACGAAGCGCACCATGTCCACCGCCGGAAACGCACGGATGATCAATTCCGCCAAACGGGTTTCGAGCTCCGTAGGCGCACCGAACGAGGTGCCACGAAAGGCCTGCCGCGCAATGGCCTCGACCACCGACGGGTGCGCATGGCCCAGCGGGAGCGCGCCCCACGACATTACGTAGTCCAGCAGTTCGTTGCCGTCAGCGTCGAAAACGATTGCTCCGGCACCGCGTTCAATAAACCGCGGCACGCCACCCACACCGCGAAAGGCGCGCGCGGGACTGTTGACGCCGCCCGGAATGACGCGCTGCGCCGCATCGAACAACGCCCGCGAGCGCGTGTGCGCGTGGGCAGCCGGTGGCGCGCTAGCCATCGCGGCTTTCCTGGAGCCAGCGCGCCGCTTCGCGGGCGAAGTAGGTGATGATGATGTCGGCGCCCGCCCGGCGGATGCCGATGAGGGACTCCAGCGCAGCGCGACGCACGTCCAGCCAACCGAGTTGCCCGGCCGCCATGATCATGGAGTACTCGCCGCTCACCTGATACGCGGCGAGGGGCAGGTCGAAGCGCTCGCGCATGGCGCGCACGATGTCGAGATACGGACCCGCGGGCTTCACCATGAGCATGTCCGCGCCTTCCTCCACGTCCTGCGTGGCTTCGCGCATCGCTTCGCGCGCGTTGCGCGGGTCCATCTGGTAGCCGCGCCGGTCGCCGGAAGTCGGCGCGGACTCCGCGGCGTCGCGAAACGGCCCATAGAAGGCAGAGGCGTATTTCGCCGCGTAGCTCAGAATCGCGACGTCGTGATGTCCAGCATCGTCCAACGCCGCGCGAATGGCGCGCACCTGGCCGTCCATCATCGCGCTTGGTGCCACAATGGACGCGCCCGCGTCGGCGTAGGCGACGGCCGCCCGCGCAAGCCGCGGAAGCGTCGCGTCGTTGTCCACAGCCCCTTTGTCCGTCACAAGACCACAGTGGCCGTGCGTTGTGTACCCGCACAGGCACACGTCGGCGATGACGACAGCGTCGGGGAACCGGGAGCGGATAGCGGTGATCGCGCGCGGCACCGGCCCTGATGCGCTTGCCGCGCTGGCGCCACGGTCGTCCTTGGTATCCGGAACTCCAAAGAGAAGAAACGCGCCAACACCGAGGCGCAGCGCGCTTGCGACGTCCCCGTCCACGAAATCCGGTGTGCTCTGCGCGTGTCCCGGCAAAGACGCTATGGGCCGCACCCCGCTCGCACCGGCGCGAATGAACATCGGATGTACGAACTGCCGCGTGCTGAGTGACGATTCGGCGGCCAGTTCGCGCAGCGCAGCAGTTCGGCGCAGACGCCGAAGTCGCGTCATCGGAGATGCCGCTCCAACGCCTCGACGACGGCGCCGGTGGACGGCGACGGCGCGATGACGTCTGGTTCCAGGCCCAACGCGCGCGCCTCTCCGGCCGTGGTGGACCCGATGCACACGATGAGGGGGTGGCCGCCGCGCGCGCGCGCAGCCGCGATCGCGTCGGCCACAGGACGCACGCTGGACGGCGATGCGAAGATGACGGCGTCCAGCGTGCCGTCGTTGAGCCGGTCGCGCAGCGCGCCGACGCCGGGGGCCGGCACAGTGCGATAGGCGACAACGCGATGCACGGTCGCGCCGCGCTCGGTGAGCCGACCGGCCAGCGCGTCGTGCGCAAGATCGCCGCACGGGAACAGGACCGCACGACCAGACACGTCCGGCATCGATGCGCCCAACGCGTCACCGCTGGCCGTCGCCGAGACGAAGTGCGGCGGCCGGAGCCGCGCCGTGATGGACGCCGCCGTGCCGGGGCCCACCGCGGCGAGCCGGACGCGTTCCGGCAGCCCAATGCGCAGCGCGTCCAGCCGGTCTGCAACGGCCGACACCGCGTTCATGCTCGTGAATGCCACCCAGTCGATTGACGAGAGCCGGCACAGTGCGTCGTCGAGGTCGGACGCGTCCGCAAGCGGCTCGATGGCGATGGTTGGGCACGCCACTACGTCGGCGCCTCGGGCCCGGAGCAACGCGACGAGCGCCGACTGCTGGGCGGCACGCGTCACCGCAATCCGCATTCCGCGAAGGCGCGATTCGGTCACCGTCAGCCAGGACGCGGCGCCCTGGCCAAGGAGTCGCCGCGCGAGGTGGGCCCCAAGGGACTGTGCGTCTGCCGGCGCGCCCTCCACGCTTCCCGTGTGGCGCCGGCCATCGGGCGAGCCAATCATCCCGATGACGCGCAGGACGTCGCCATCAATGCGCGCGTGCGCGGCCACCGCCGCGAGACAGCCGGCGCCGAGCTCCGCGAGGAATGCGCGTTCGGCCTGCACCGCGGCCCGCGTTGGCGCGTCGTCCAGGACGCCGAGCACCGAAAGCGCCGCGGTGTCAGAGGCGCGCGTCTCGGCAGCCAAGGCGCCCTGCCCCACGCACGGAATCACCGCGCTCGCGTCGAGCCATTCCGTAATCTCGGCCTCGCGACCCAGTCGGATGATTCCCGCGGCAGCGAGCATCACCGCCTCGAGCTGGCCGTCCTTCACCTTGCGCAGGCGCGTGTCCACGTTGCCGCGCACCGCGACCACCTCGAGGTCGGGCCGTAGCGCGCGCACCTGGCACATCCGGCGCGGGCTGCTTGTGCCAACACGCGCGCCGGCGGGAAGGTTGCGCAAGGGGCCGCCGCTGGAAACAAGCACGTCGCGCGCATCCGCGCGGGGGAGAAACGCGGCCACCACGAAATCCGGCTCGAGGACGGACGGCAGATCCTTGGCGCTATGCACCGCGACATCAATGCAGCCATCGCGCAAAGCGGCCTCGATTTCGGTGACGAAGATGCCTCGCCCGAGTGCCGTGAGGGGCGCGTCTGCCTCGACATCGCCCCGCGTCGCAATGGTGGTGACGCGGAGGCGGAGCGTGGCGTGATGGCGCTGGAGCGCATCGCACACCAGTCGCGCCTGCGCCAGCGCCAGCGCACTGCCGCGCGTGCCGACAACCAGCTCGCCGTTCATACGGGGGTTTCGGCCGCGGAACGACCTTCGCGTGATGCGACCACGGCCGGGCGCGCCGCGTGTCGGACCACGTCTGCCAGGACGTCGATGAACGCGCGATCGTCGTTCGGCATCCGCGTGCGGCGCAGCGTGATGCCAAGGTCGCCGGCGACCCGCTGTGCCTCGTGATCGATGTCGTACGCGATTTCGAGGTGGTCGCACACGAAGCCGATGGGCACGCTCAACACGTGCCGCGTGCCATTGTCGTGTAGCGTCCTGAGGACGTCGAGAATGTCCGGGCCGAGCCACGGCTCACCCGTGTTCCCCGCGCTCTGCCACGCGACGCGCCAGTTGTCCACCGCTGCGAGGCGCGACACCGCGTGGCAGCTCTCGAGCAACTGCCGCTCGTAGGGATCGTCCCACTCCCGGATGCGGACCGGCAGACTGTGCGCGGTGAACACGGTGACCACCTGCGCACGGACGGGCGGCAGCCATCCCTGGAACGCCTCGCGAATTCGATCCGCGATGAGTTCGTGGAAGCTGGGCGTCTGATGCCAACTGTCCACGCACCGTACCCGCATCGGGCGACCGAGCGCGGCGACCGCGTCGTCGAGTGCGCGGCGGTATCCGCCGATGCTGATGCGGGAGTAGTGCGGCGCCAACGCCACCGCGGTGAGGTCGGTGACGCCGTCGGCCGCGATGCGAGGGACCACGTCGGCGATGAACGGGTGCCAGTGCTTCATGCCAACGTACACCGGGACCCGCAGCTCGCGGGCGAGCGCGTCGCGCACGCGGTTCGTGATGGCGAGCAGTGGCGTGCGGCCACCGACCAGCGCATACCGGTCGCGCAGGTGGCTCACGGCCTCCGGCGTCGGCGCGCGACCACCGCGAATGTGCGTGAAGTAGGGCTCCACCTGGTCCGGCGTTTCCGGTGATCCGTAGGCCATCAGCAATACGCCCGTGCTCACGAGGCCGACCCAGCGGGGCGCGCGCTGCGCTCGTGCACGAAGTCCACCAAGCGCATGGCGTTGTCCAGCGGCGTGGACGGCATGATGCCGTGCCCCAGGTTGAAGATGTGCCCCGGACGGCCGGCCGCGCGCCGAAGGACGTCGCCGGCCTTGCGCTCCATGACATCTGCCGGGCCAAGCAGAGCCCCCGGATCGAGATTGCCCTGAATGCCCTTGTCGAAGCCAATGCGCTGCCAAGCCACGTTGAGCGGGAGGCGCCAATCCACGCCGATGATGCTCGCGCCGTCGGTACTGATCTGGTCGAGCAGCGTGGCGGTGTGGACGCCGAAGTGAATCGTCGGCACTCCCGCCGGACGGAGACGCTCGAAGATCCGCCGGGTGTAGGGCTGCACGCAGGTGGCGTAGTCGTCCGGGTCCAGGGCCCCCACCCAACTGTCGAACAGCTGGACCGCGTCAACGCCCGCGCGCACCTGCGCGAGCAGATAGGCGATGGTGATCTCAGCGAGGCGGTCGAGCATCGCATGCCACAACTCGGGCGCGCCATGCATCAGCGCCTTGGTGCGCGCGAAATCGCGCGTCGGACGACCCTCGATGAGGTACGAGGCCAGCGTGAATGGCCCACCGGCAAAGCCAAGCACGGCCCGCGCCGGCGCGATTTCCGCCCGCACGAGTCGGATGGTTTCGAGCACGAAGGGCACGTCCTGCTCGGGGACGATCGGGCGGAGCGCCGTCAATCGACGCGCATCGCGCACGGGCTCCGCGATGACCGGACCGACATCGTCCACCAACTCGAGTTCGATCCCGATGCCCACGAGCGGGAGCATGATGTCGGCGAACAGCACCGCAGCGTCCAACGGCATGCGGCGCAGCGGCTGCAGAGTGACCTCAGCGCACAGCGCCGGCTGGCGGCAGATCTCAAGAAGCGTCCAGCGCTCACGCATGGCCCGGTATTCCGGGAGAATCCGGCCTGCCTGGCGCATGAACCACACCGGTGTGTGCGCCGTGGGTTCGCGCCGAGCGGCCTTGAGGAAGGCGCCCGGACTAGCCGGCGAGGGCAAGGACGTCATCGAGGGTGCGGTGAATGGCGGTGAAAATGGGCGTGTCGCGCTGGGTGTAGCGGCGCGCCTGTGTGGCGCGCAGGGCGACAACGAGCTCGTGATGGCGTTCCAGCCGGTCGGTCTCGTAGGCAACGATGAATTCCTGATCGTCGAGCCCGGTGGTGTAGACGAGCACCTGACGGACGTCGTCGTACGCGTGGCCGACGCGCATGTGGTCGTTCATCATCTCCTGGCGCGCGTCCCGGCTCAGCAGGTACCAGTCGGAAGTCTTCACGAACGGGTACACGATCAGGTACTTGAGCCGGTTTGTGGCGCCAAGCGCGTCGTCTTGCGCGGTTCGCCGTTTGGTGTACACGGAGGGACGCGTGATCCCCCATAGCGAGTGCGCGACCTCGCAATACCGGCCCATGCTCGTGCTCAGGACCGCGGCAACAAGTTCCTGCGCCACATCCGGAGCGGCGGCGCGCCACCAGAGCAATATGTCGACGCCCGCTTTGAGGCCGAGCGTACTGTAGGCATGCGACTCGACCGTGCTGCCGGCCGCGCGCACGGACTGTGCAAGCTCGGCACGGCCCGCCTCGCGAACTGCCGGATCGAGCCGACGCCATTGCGGATCGACCCGCAACATCAGGTATTGAACGAACTGGCTGGCGTTCTCGTCAGTCATTGGGCGCCGTCGGCATGGTGTACCGGTCGCCGGCGGCGTTGCGCCCGTTGCCCACCGTGCGAGACGTGAGCCAGTCCAGGTACCTGGCGGTTTCCCCGGCCACGATCTTCTCTGCCGCCGGCACTTCAGCGAGACGATCTGCGCGATGCGCCGCGGCGACATCGGCGAGCGCGTCCAGCGTGACGACCTCGACGCCGGGAAGGGTCGCGACCGCCGGATCCACATCGCGCGGCATGCCAAGATCCATGCACAGGAGCGGCGCGCCCGCCCGCATCGCCAGTCGATGCGCCAACCAGTCGGTAGTGAGCACCGGATGCGGCGCGGACGTGCAGCAGAAGACGACATCGGCGGTGGTGAGGGCATCCGCCAGTTCCGCCAGTGGGCGCGCCACGGCATCGGCGGCGCGCGCCACGTCGCCCGCACGGTCCAGGGAACGGCTGGTGACGGTGATGCGCAGGGCGCCGGCGTGTCGCAAGTGGCGCGCGACCAGCCTCCCCACGTCGCCCGCGCCGAGGATGACGATGTCGCGGTCGCGCAGGGAGCCGAATCGGTGGGTGGCGGCGCGGACGGCGAGCGACTCGAGCGACACCGAATGGCGCCCGAGTTTCGTCAGGGTCCGCACGCGCTTGCCGCACGTCAGGGCAGCGGCGCCAAGGCGTTCGAGCGCGGGGCCGAGCGCGCGGTTCTCTCGCGCCACGGCCAAGGAGCGCTTGACTTGCGCCTGGATCTGGTCTTCGCCGAGCACCATGGAGTCGAGCCCGCTCGCTACGCGCAGGGCGTGCGACACCGCGTCCCGATCTTCTCTCTGGTGGGCGAGGTCGCGCACCTGAGCGCCTGGCAACCCGCCCCACTCGGCAAGAAAATCGTGCAACAGGTGGGCGGGCGCGTTGGGGCCCAGCACCGCGTACACTTCCGTCCGGTTGCACGTGGAAAGAATCAGGCCCTCCCGCACGCGCGGCTTGAGGCTCTGGAGCGCCCTGTTCAGGTCGTGACCTGATACCGCCAGTCGCTCGCGAACACTGAGCGGGGCATTCGTGTAATGCACGC
>JBBTFS010000011.1:6723-9132 GCA_038060705.1 Gemmatimonadota bacterium | reverse complement strand
TCGTCATCGAGGGCATCGTCACCGTCGAGGTCGTCCTTCACCTCGTCGCCATGGCCGTCATCATCCCGCGCCGCCAGGGAGAATTGCGACGACTCGAACCGCGCGAACATGTGCTTTCGTCTCCTCGTTACGACGTGACTGTGTGCTCGTGACTCGTGACTCGACCCTATACGGACGCTTTGTCGCGCTCGCGCTTGGCTGTACGGTTCTGTTTCTTGCGGTCCGTGGTGGCGAGCGAGCGTTTGCGCAATCGGATGGCTTTGGGCGTGACCTCGATCAACTCATCGTCCTCGATATACTCCAATGCCGCTTCCAACGTCAACTCCCGGGGCGGCTCCAACTGGATGTTTTCGTCCGACCCCTTGGAGCGCATGTTGGTGAGCTTCTTCTCGCGCGTCGGGTTGACGTCCATGTCGCCGGGACGAGCGTTCTCGCCGATGATCATCCCCTCGTACACAGGCGCGCCGGGCCCGACGAACAGCGTCGACCGATCCTGCAGCGTGAACAGCGCGAACCCGACGACGACGCCCGCCTCCATGGACACCAACGTGCCTCGCATGCGACCGCTGAGCGGGCCGGCCCACGGCCCGTACTCGAGAAACCGATGGTGGATGAGCCCCGTGCCACGAGTGTCCGTCAAGAACTCCGAGCGGTAACCGAACAACCCGCGTGACGGGATGCGAAACATCAGGCGCACCATGCCCTGCCCCGGGTTCCGCATGTCCAGCATTTCGCCGCGGCGCGGACCCAGTTTCTCGATCACGGCGCCGGTGTATTCCTCGGGGATGTCCAGCATGAGCTCCTCATAGGGCTCGAGACGCTCGCCGCTGGGACCCTCACGCGTGATGACGCGCGGACGCGACACCTGAAACTCGTAGCCCTCGCGCCGCATCGTCTCCATCAGGATGGAGAGATGCAATTCTCCGCGCCCCGACACCGTCCACGTGTCCGTCGCCTCCGTCTCCTCGACGCGGAGCGCGACATTGCGCTCGAGTTCCTTGAACAGCCGCTCGCGCACTTGCCGCGACGTCACGAACTTGCCGGCCTGCCCCGCAAACGGCGAGTTGTTGACGCAGATGTCCACCGAAATCGTGGGCTCCTCGACGGCAATCCCCTCGAGCCGCTCCTGATGATCCGGGTGCGTGATGGTCAGGCCGATCTCGACGTTTTCAAGCCCCGCCAGCGACACGATTTCCCCCGCCGTCGCCGACTGCACCTCACGACGTTCGAGTCCTTCGAAGATGAACAGCTTGGTCACACGCGAGCGATCCGCCCTTGCGGCCTCAGCACCGGTCGTCGACGTCATCGGCAACAGCGCCACCATGTCACCGACCTTGACCGCGCCGCGCTCGATGCGGCCGATGCCCATGCGTCCGAGGTACGGCGAATAGTCGATGGTGGAGATCAACATCTGGAACGTGCCGGTTTCGTCCATCGGCGGCGGTGGCACGTGTCCGATGATCGAGTCGAACAATGGCGCCAGGTCCACCGGCTTCTGCTCCATGTCCAGCGTCGCCACCCCCTCGCGCGCCGACGCGTACACCACCGGCGCATCCATCTGCGCCTCACCAGCCTCGAGTTCGATGAAGAGATCGAGCACTTCGTCGTGCACCCGCATCGGATCCGCACCCGGCCGGTCGATCTTGTTGATCACCACGATTGGCGTACGTCCAAGTGCCAGCGCCTTGCGCAGCACGAAGCGCGTCTGTGGCATTGGCCCATCGAATGCGTCGACCACGAGCAGCACCCCATCGACCATGCGGAGAATTCGCTCCACCTCGCCCCCGAAATCGGCATGGCCGGGCGTGTCGACGATGTTGATCTTGGTGCCCTTCCAGTGGACGGACGTGTTCTTCGCCAGAATCGTGATGCCACGCTCACGTTCCAGCGGATTGGAGTCCATGACGCGCTCTTCGACGACCTGATTCTCGCGGAAGGCTCCGGCCTGGCGGAGCATCTTGTCCACCAGGGTGGTCTTGCCGTGATCGACGTGGGCTATGATTGCGATGTTACGTATTTCCATGACGTTAGAAAGATAACGACGGTGCATCGGGCGCCTTCAGGGCCGCCGGGCACACATGTTTGGTCTTGCATTTTCGGGACTGACCTCGCACCGTGAACGGTGCAGGTATCTCCAGACAGGAGGAGGCCATTGAATCAGTCCACGGACCCCTCGATCGAGGACTACCCTCACGGTCGCGGCTACGGCCACGACTATATGCGAGGGGGAGAGGTGCTGGGCGGTTATGGGTACGCTGAGCGCAAGGACTACGAGAAGCGGCGCGGCGACACCGAGAGCGCCGAAACCAAGGCAGACGAGCGCGAGCAATCCCAGCACCAGGCGCCCAGGGCGACCTGACAAGTCGCGCTGATGTGCCCAACGGACGAGCGGCGCGCGGATCGATTCCG
>JBBTFS010000011.1:0-6713 GCA_038060705.1 Gemmatimonadota bacterium | reverse complement strand
CCCCCCGCTTCGTTGTTTGGCCCTCCTACTTCTTGGCCGGTGGGGCCGGCTTGGCCGGCGCGCCTGGCTTGCCTCCGGCCGCGCCGTGGCCGCCGGCCGCACCACCCGCGGCCGGAGCGGGCGCGGCGCCCTTGTCCTCGCTTTCCGCAAAGCTGACGTCGAGGTTGCGCGTCTTGAGCATCTGCACGAAACCCGTCTTCTCGACGCACTTCATCCACGCCTCCTTGGGCTCGACTTGTCCGGCGTCCACATAGTGGATCAGGGCGTCGTTGAGCGTCACCATGCCGAGTCGCCTGGACGTCTGCATGATCGAGGGAATCTGGTACGTCTTGCCTTCGCGAATCAGGTTCGTCACCGACGGCATCGAGAGCAGGATTTCGCGCGCCGCCACGCGGCCGCCTCCGATCTTCTTGCAGAGGGTCTGTGAAATCACGCCCTTGAGCGACTCCGCGAGCATGACGCGGATCTGTTCCTGGCGGTCCGCCGGGAACTGGTCGATGATGCGGTCCACCGTGCCCGCCGCGGTCGTGGTATGCAGCGTGCCGAACACCAAGTGGCCCGTTTCCGCGGTTTCGATGGCGATCGAGACTGTCTCCAAATCGCGCATTTCGCCCACCAGCACGATGTCCGGATCCTCGCGCAACGCCGCGCGCAGTGCGGCCTTGAAGGACTTCGTGTGGACGTGCACCTGACGCTGCGTGATGATGCAGCTCTTGTTCGGGTGCACGAACTCGATCGGATCCTCGATGGTGATGACGTGATCGCTGCGGGCGCGATTCACGAGGTCGATGAGCGCGCACAGCGTGGTTGACTTGCCGGAACCCGTCGGTCCCGTCACCAGCACGAGACCCTTCGTAAGGAAGCACAGGCGCTGCACCTCCTCGGTGACGTTCATTTGCTCAACCGAGACAACCGTCGCCGGGATCTGACGGAAGACCGCCACCGGACCGTTGCGATCTCGTGCCGCGTTGGAACGGAACCGCGCCACGCCAGGCAGTTCGTATGCGTAGTCGGTGTCGTTGGACTCCGCGTATTCACGACGGTTTCGCTCCGGCATGATCGAGAGGATCATCTTGAAGAGCTGTTCTTCGCCGAGCCGCTCGCCCTCCTGACGCTCCATTTCTCCGTGATGCCGCAGGATCGGCGGCTCCGTCACGCGAAGGTGCAAGTCGGAGGCACCCTTCTCGACCATGCTCGTGAGGAGCTGATCCAGGTACCTCTTGTTCTCCTCCATGCCGGGAAACGATAGGATGAGATCGAGCTCGGACTTCACGGCCAGGCCAGTTTGGGCGCCCGACGGTGCGGGAGTGTCAGTCATGGCAGGGGCTGGTGACGGCGGAGGCGTTGGGGCGACGGGAGCGGCTGCGGGAACCGGTGCGGCTGCGGGCTTCGGCGCCGCCGGCGGCGGCGGCGCTTCGGGCGGCAGCTCCATCGCCTTGAATTGTCCAGTGAGTCGCTTGAACTCGGCGCGATCGTCGATCTTGGCGACGACGTGCCACTTGGCGTTGTTGACCATGGCGCGTATGACAAACGCGCCATCGTTCGTGATGTACGACATCGTGGCGGGCTTGCCGGCATCGAGCAGCTTCTGGGCCTCGGTCGACGCAATCTCCTTGCAGAGCGCGACGATCTGCGGACCGGCCAGCGGCGTCTTGGTGAGCGGACGCAATTGCCCACCGACCTCGACCTTCACCAGGTCGCCATCGTCGAGCACGAGTGAATCGGCCTTGTTGCTCACCATGGCGGCGAGCAACTTGTCGAATTGAGCCATTATGCGACCTCGCGCACGTGCGCGACGTGTTGCGTGTTGAGGAGAATGACGACGTTGGGGCAGACCAGGGGCACGAAGCGGTCGCGATAGCCGTTGAGGAAGTCGAGGAGCCGCGGTCGATCGTTGGGGGATTCGAGGAACACCGAACCCAGGTACTCCGTGCCATCGCGCATGGTGACTTCCACGGAGATGCCAAGCGCCCCGATCTCGAGCGCATCGTCCTCCTGCAGCGTCGTTTCGGCGGTGGAGACCTGAGCCTTGGAGACAAGGATCGCCTCACCGCTCCGCTCGAAGGCAAAGAAGGGCTCGGCGTCGTTGAGCATGTCCACGGGTTCTTCGGGCCGGGGCCGGTAGCGCGAAACGGACCTCAGGAACACCTCGCCTTCCAACCGGCTGCCGTCGGCGAGGACGAGTTTGAGTTCGCGCCGCAGTTTTTCGATGCGGTAATCACTCATGCGCCATTGTGGGGCCGGGCAGGTGCGTCAGTCAAGGATGCGCGTGCGCGTCATCGACGCAGATGTCGCGCTGCTCGATCTGGATCGTGACGTGATGAATGCCCATCGTGCCGAGCAGCGCACAAGCGCTCTCCAGCACGGCCTGGCTGCGCGACGTGTCCGGAACGATCGCATGGGCACTCAGCGCCACGATGCCGGACGTCACACTCCAGACATGCAGGTCGTGCACCGATTGCACGCCGGCAATGGCTTCGAGCCTGGCCCGCACATCGCCAAGCGCGATGTGTGACGGCGTGGATTCCAGCAGCACGTCCACCGCTTCGCGCACCAGGGTCCAGGCGCCACGCACAATCAGCGCGGTCGCCAACAGTGAAGCGATCGGATCGGCCGCAAGCCAGCCGGTGTACCGGATGATGAGCGCCGCGGCGATGACGCCCACCGAGGCGAACAAATCACCCAGAATGTGCACGTACGCGCCACGCACGTTGAGGCTGCCCTTCTTCGCGGGATGCAGCCACCAGGCGGCGAGCGCGTTGGCGGCAAGGCCGGCAACTGCGACGATCAGCATCAGGTCGCCGCC
This sequence comes from Gemmatimonadota bacterium, assembly GCA_038060705.1. Taxonomy (GTDB): domain Bacteria; phylum Gemmatimonadota; class Gemmatimonadetes; order Gemmatimonadales; family Gemmatimonadaceae; genus DASPMP01. The sequence continues at coordinate 3,907 of JBBTFS010000011.1, read as the reverse complement.
AACCGGCTCGGGCGTGCGGAGCCGCAGGATGGCCTCGACGGCAATCCACGCCGAGAGGCCCAACAACGCGGCTCCGTTGATCAGCGCCGCGAGGATCTCCCAGCGCAGGTAGCCATAGGTCTTTTCCGGGTTGCCCGGCTGGCGCGAAAACCACGCCACAAAGAGCGAAAGCGCCAGTGCCCCCACATCCGTGAGCACGTGCCCCGCGTCCGCCAGCAGCGCCAGCGAGTTGGAGATCCAGCCGCCGACGGCTTCGGCCACGAGCACGGCCAGCGTCAGCCACAGCGCGGCCTTCAGCGCGCGAGTGGACTGTTCGTGCGTATGGTCGTGAGGACCGTGAGCGTGGTCGTGGCCGTGATGGTTCGCGTGCACGACTTCAGGGCGCAGGGTGCAGAGGCAGGGTGCCGCGTACAGGGAGAACTGCAAAACTAGTGCGCAGATCGCGTCATCTAGTAGGCCGGTCCACCGACCCCTAGTTTTGACCCGTGCTCGGCCGCCTGCTCGTCATTGTCGTTCTGCTGCTCCTGAACGGCTACTTCGTCGCCGTCGAATTTGCCCTCGTGCGCTCGCGGCGCACGCGCCTGGAAGCCATGGCACGCAATGGCGACCGGCTGGCGAGGCTCACCGTCGGCGCGCTTGGAAACCTTGGCCGGCTGCTTTCGGCCAGCCAGCTGGGCATCACCTTGGCTTCGCTTGCACTCGGGGCGATCACCGAGGAGACGCTGGCGGATCGCTTCGCCGAGTGGCTGGCAACGCTGCCCGTGACCCTCGAACTCGCCGTCCGGCTCGGCGCCGGGTCGGTCCTCGCCATCACGTTCGTCACGTACTTCCACGTGGTGTTTGGCGAGCTGGCGCCGCGCAGCGTGGCGCTGACACACCCGGAGCAAGTCGCGCGCCTGTTGGCGCCCCCGCTCATTGTCTTCGAGTGGATGATGCGGCCGTTCACACTGTTCCTGAACTGGTCCGCCGAGACGGTGCTGCGTGCTGTTGGACAGAAGCCGATGAACATGGAGGAAACGCTGCACTCGCCAGATGAGCTGCGCATGCTCGTTGAGCAGAGTGAGGAAGGCGGCGCGCTGGAGGCGACGCCGGCCAACTTGCTTTCGGGCGTGTTCGAGTTCTCCGAGAAGAACGCGCGCGAGGTGATGACCCCGCGCACCGAAATCGATGCATTGTCCGTGGACGCGACGCTGGACGAGACCATCGCGCTGGTGGAAGAGACCCGACGCTCACGGTACCCGGTCTTCGATGAGTCCATCGACAACATCATCGGGCTGGTGCTGGCCAAGGATCTGATACCGGTGTTGCGCCGGCCGCCAGCCAAGTTCGACCTGCGCGTCCTGATGCGGCCGATCCACGTGGTACCGGGGTCCCGAGAAGTGGAAGAGGTACTGGCGGACTTCAAGCGGCTGAGCCAGCACCTGGCGATCGTGCTCGACGAATACGGCGGCACCGCGGGCCTGGTGACGATGGAGGATCTGCTCGAGGAGATCGTGGGCGAGATCCGCGACGAGAAGGACGAGCCCGCCGAGGCCGAAGAACGCGAGGCGCCCGACCTGGTGCTGCTTCCCGGATCCAGTGCCATCTCCGACGTCAACGAGCGGCATGGCCTCGCCGTGCCGGACGCGGACTTCACGACGATCGGCGGCTATGTGTTCGGCATGCTGGGCCGCTTGCCCGGCGTCGGCGATCGCGTCACCGTGGACGGCGCGATCTTCACGGTGCGCGAGATGGAAGGCCGCCGGATCGAGACGCTGGCGGTGGATCTCCGGGGAGCAGCCAAGCGCGACCCGTGACCTGTCACCCCTTAGCGCTGTGGCGGCGAGCGGCGCGATAGTCGCAGGTCCACGTTCGCCAGCTGCCATGCGTTGACTGCCATCACCGTTGCCGCCTGGGCGATGTCTTTCGGTACGGCTTGGTCAAGGACATCCGCCTGCGAATGGTGCGTGTGGTCGTACCCGCGCGACATCTGGTCGTAGTTGAATGACGGCACGCCGAACGGCAGAAACGCGAGGTGATCCGTGCCGGTTTTGTTGCCCGACCGCACAGCCAGTGGGCCGAGCGCCTCCAGCGGCGACATCATAGTGGTCCAGAGGTCCTTGAGTTCGTCCCAGCCCTGCAACGCGACACCGGTAATGCGTCCAGTGCCGTTGTCGAGGACCAGTACGGCTTGATAGCGCGGCAACTCGGCGCGATGACTGAGCGCGTAGTACTGCGAGCCATGCAAGCCCTGCTCCTCGCCCGAGAAGAGGACGAAGCGGATGGTGCGCCGCGGACGCAGGCCGCTGTGCTTGAGCGCGCCCAGGAGACGCGCGGCTTCAAGGACCGCGATGGCCCCGGCGCCGTTGTCCGTTGCGCCGGTCCCCAAGTCCCACGAATCGAGATGCGCCCCCATGAGCACCACTTCCCCGGAGCGATCAGTGCCGCGGATTTCGCCAACGGTGTTCCACTGTACCAGCGTGTCGCGTCCGAACGCGTTGGCCGCGTTGACCTCGACGCTTACGCGCTCACCCGCCGCGAGCAAGCGATGGAACCCGGAAAACGTCGAGTTGGCGACGACCACCTGCGGGTACGGCGACACATCGTCTGGCGAGCCACCCATCGTGAGGAGGCCGAACTCCTTGCCGCCATCGTTGATCTGGCCGGCGATTCCCTGCCCGGCCAACAGCGATTGCTGCTCCTGAAGAAACGCGTTGTGTGCCTCGGTTCGTGGCACGCGCAGCAGTTTGCGAAGGGAGTCCACCCGCAGCGAGTCGACCGGGTCCGGAGCGTCGGGGTTGGTGCGTGGAAACGGCTTGCCGGTCATGACCCACGCGCCGCGCAGCTTGCCGGCAAAACGCTGCTCGAACTCGGCACGTGTCGTGGCGTCCACGTACACAACATCGCCGGCGCGCGGACCGTCGGTACCGGGCGCCCATGCCCACGAGGCCGCCATGAGCTCTCGCGCATGTGGAGCGAGAAGCCGCATGGTCAGCGGGCCACGCGTCCAGCCGATGCCGAACGGCCACTCCTCGAGCGCCACGGAATCGACGCCGTAGGCGCTGAGCTTCTCCCTGGTCCAGTCGTTGGCGCGCCGCATTCCCGCGCTGCCAGTCAGTCGCGGACCGATGACGTCCGTGAGATACTGAAAGTCGCGGCTCACGGGCGCGACATCAGCGCCCATGCGCAGGAGAACGTTGATCGCGCCGGAGTCCTGTATCGCGCGCGCATCGAACGCGGGCGTGGCACGAGGGACGCCGATGGCCGGCGGCGTCGCGGCCGGGGCAGCGCTGCGCCCACAGCCCGCGCTGGCGACCGCGACCGCGACGCCCACGACGGCAACACAGCGCGTGAACCGGAGCATCACGCCGTGCGAATCCGGGTCGCGATCCTGGCGCACAGCAGCGCCGCTTCAATCATGCTCGACGGGTCCGCGACGCCGCGCGACGCGATATCGAGCGCGGTGCCGTGGTCTGGCGAGGTGCGCGGAAACGGCAGCCCCAGTGTGACGTTCACGACGTGTCCGAACGCCGCCACCTTGATCGCGGTCATGCCCACGTCGTGGTACGGGGCGATGACCGCGTCGAACTCCCCTCGTATCGCGCGCACGAACACGGTGTCGGCCGGAAAGGGACCTGACAGCCCCGCGTCCCGCGCCGCAGGCGTCAGCAGGTGGTCGTCCTCGCTGCCGAAGCGGCCGTGATCACCGGCGTGCGGGTTCAGCGCGCAGAGCGCGATGCGCGGATCGACGAGGCCGAACCAAGCCTGCAAACCGCCACGTGTCGTGGTGGCTGTCGCGAGAATGCGCTCGCGCGTGAGCGCCCTGGGCACATCACGGAGCGGGATATGCATGGTGGCCAACACGACACGGAGGGAGGAGGGAGGAGGGAGGAGGGAGGCGCCGCCGCTGCGCCCTTCTCCTCCCTCC
>JBBTFS010000010.1:5720-42794 GCA_038060705.1 Gemmatimonadota bacterium | reverse complement strand
CGACCGAGGAGTGCCTCCTGTCCAAGGTGCAGTGCCGCAACCCGGGGGTGACTCGCCAGCAGTACGAGTCCGTTTTCGCCGAATGGCTCGGCATTCGCAAGACGATCTGGCTCGGCGAGGGCTGCGTCGGCGACGATACGCACGGGCATGTGGATGACGTCGCTCGCTTCGTGGCACCGGGCGTGGTGGTCCTCGCGTACGAAGAGGACCACGCCGACGAGAACCACAGGCGTTCGGCGGACAACCTCCGTCGCCTGGAACTCGCCGGACTGCGCGTGGTGAAGCTCCCTTATCCGCGTGCGGTGGAAATGAAGGGGCAACGATTGCCGGCGAGCTACGCGAATTTCTACATCGCCAACGGCGTCGTGATCATGCCGACTTTCAATGATCGCAACGATCGCGTGGCGCTCACCACGCTCGCCGAGCTGATGCCGGACCGCGAGATTGTCGGGATTCACTCCGTGGACCTCGTGTGGGGACTCGGCACCCTGCATTGCCTCACACAGCAGCAGCCCGCGATACCGGGATGACCCATCTTTCCTGAATGCGCCTCGAAACCATCGCCGTCCACGCCGGCCACGCGCCCGATCCAGCCACCGGCGCCGTCACTCCCCCGATCCATCTGTCCACCACCTTCGAGCGCGAACCGGACCTGAGCTTCCGGGGCGGCTCGATCTACTCGCGCTACGCGAACCCCAACCGGCAGGCGCTCGAAGCATGTCTGGCACAACTCGAAGGCGGCGGCGCGGCCGCCTGCTTCGCGTCCGGATCCGCGGCGACCACGGCGGTCTTCCAGTCACTCGGGCCAGGCGACCACGTGCTGCTCCCGCGCGATGCGTACTACGGATCGATCAAGATCGTTCGCGACGTCTTTGGACACTGGAATCTGCGATACTCGGCCATTGACATGTCCGATGTCGCCAACGTCGAGCGCGCCATTACCAAGCAGACGAAGGTGGTGTGGATCGAGACGCCCTCGAATCCGCTGGTCCGCGTCGTCGATATCGCCGCGGTCGCCAAGGTTGCCAGGCAGGCCGGCGCGTGGGTCGTGGTCGACAACACATGGGCAACGCCGGTGCTGCAGCGCCCTCTCGAACTCGGCGCCGACATCGTGATGCACTCCACCACCAAGTACCTGGGCGGGCACAGCGACGTGCTGGGCGGCGCGCTCGTCGCCCGCGAGGAAGGCCACGCACTGTTCGCCAGGACGCGCGCAGTGCAGGCCTCGGCCGGAGCCGTGCCGTCACCGTTCGAATGCTGGCTCACGCATCGGGGTATTCGCACGCTCCCCACGCGCGTTCGCGCCCAGACCGAGAATGCCAAGCAAGTGGCCGAGTTCCTCGCGGCGCACAAGAAGGTCGAGGTGGTGCACTACCCCGGCCTCAAGTCGCATCACGCGTACGACGTCGCCAAGCGCCAGATGTCAGGCCCCGGCGCCATGTTGTCGCTCCAGGTGCGCGGCGGAAAGGACGCCGCGGTCGGCATGACCAACAAGCTCAAGATCATCACCCGCGCCACAAGCCTTGGCGGCACAGAGACTCTCATTGAGCACCGCCAGTCCGTGGAAGGGCCTGACACACTGGCGCCGGAGAACCTCCTGCGCGTCTCCGTGGGACTGGAGCACGCCGACGACATCATCGAGGATCTGGATCAGGCGTTGCGATGAGCCGAGCGGTGGTGCTGTTGAGCGGCGGACTGGATTCCACGACCGCGCTGGCCGTCGCGCGCCAGGACGGGCACGAGTTGTACGCGATGACGTTCGCGTACGGTCAGCGACACGCCGTTGAGGTGGAAGCGGCACGACGCATCGCCAAGGCGGCACGCGTGGCGGACCACGTGATCGTGGAAATCGACCTGCGCGTGTTCGGCGGTTCGGCCCTCACCGCGGACATTCCGGTTCCCAAGGCCAGCGCCAGCGCCGGCGCTATTCCGCTGACCTACGTGCCGGCCCGCAATACCATTTTCCTGGCCTACGCGACCGCCTGGTCGGAGGTGCTGGGTGCTCGGGACATCTATATAGGTGTGAACGCCCTGGATTACTCGGGCTATCCAGATTGCCGGCCGGCGTACGTGGAGGCGTTTGAGAAGATGGCGGCGCTCGCAACACGCGCGGGCGTCGAGGGCAATCCTGCGCGAATCCGAGCCCCGCTCATCCAGAAGTCGAAGGCCGAGATCATCAAACTCGGCGTCTCCCTCGGCGTCGACTACGCGCAAACGACAAGCTGTTACGACCCCTCACCGACCGGCGCACCCTGCGGCGAATGCGACGCCTGCCGACTGCGCACGAAAGGGTTCAGCGAGGCCGGCCTGAAAGATCCATTGGAGTACCCTGCGCCCCGCACCGCGACGCCGCACCCTGCACCCTGAGGCCGACAACCGATGTACGCGGTGAAGGAGATCTTCTATACCCTGCAAGGCGAAGGCGTGCAGACCGGCAGGCCGGCAGTGTTCTGCCGCTTCACCGGCTGCAATCTTTGGACCGGCCACGAGCAAGACCGCGACCGTGCGATCTGCAAGTTCTGCGACACGGACTTCGCCGGTGTCGGTCCGGACGGAGGCAGGTTCGCGACGGCCGAGGAACTGGCGGCGAAGGTCGCCGCTGCCTGGCCTGCGCGGGACAATGCGGCCAAATACGTCGTCTGCACGGGCGGCGAACCCCTGCTTCAGCTCGACGCGCCCTTGATTGACGCTTTTCACGCAGCCGGCTTCGAACTGGGCGTCGAGACCAACGGCACACAGGCGGCGCCGGCCGGCATCGACTGGCTGTGCGTGAGCCCCAAGGCGGACGCACCCGTCGTGTTGACCGACGGCGATGAGCTCAAGCTCGTATACCCACAGAGCGAACCGGCAGCACAGCCGGAGCGCTTCACCCACCTTGGGTTCCGTCACTTTTCGCTCCAACCGATGGACGGACCGGCTCTCGCAGAGAATACGCGGCGAACCGTACAATACTGCTTGAATCACCCCCGCTGGCGGCTCAGTCTGCAGACGCACAAGCTGTTGGGCCTCCGCTGATTTCCTCCTTCCCTTTGCCACGGTCAGCCATGAGACAGTCCCGCGCGCTGTTCCTCGCCGTATCTGCCCTCGCCACCGTCGCGACCGTCGCGGCGGCACAGGGGGGCGAACCACCCGATACGTCGGGTCGAGCCGGCGGAGCAGCGCCCGGCGCTGCCCGTGCGCCGCGTCCGTACAACCGCGTGATCACGCCGGACGCCAAGACAAAACGCGGCCTCTTCGGCGTTCACATCGTCGGTGACCGGCTGTACTTCGAAATCCCCGCCAAGGAACTGAACAAGGAACAAGTTGTCGTCGGTCGATACGCGAAGGCGCCGGCACCCGTGGGCGGTGGCGGTGGCGGAGGCGGCCCCGCCGGCCCGGTGGCCCAGCCCAGTTACGGCGGCGACCAGTTCCTGAATCGCACTCTCGTGTGGGAGCGTCGCGGCAACCGCATCCTGCTGCGGTCACCGACGAATGTCATCGTGTCGAGCGACACCTCGGCATCCGTCGCTCGCGCCGTCCAGAACTCCAACTACTCGCCGATCATCGCGTCGTTCCCCGTCGAGTCGTACGGCGCGGATAGCGCGGCGGTCATTGATGCCACGCGCCTCTTCACGACCAGCGTCCAGGAGCTCAAGGCGCTTCCCGGCACGGGGGCCCAGACGGTAGACGCGACCCGCTCGTTCATCGAGCAGGGCTTGGCGTTCCCGGACAACATCGAGATCGAGGCCACGCAGACCGGAACAGCAGCGGCGGCCCCCGCCGCTGGTGGAGGCGGTGGCGGTGGCGGCGCGGCGGCGGCCCCCCGCGTGGTGAGCGCCGTAGGCCACTGGAGCATCGTCCGCTTGCCAGAGCAGCCGATGCTGCCTCGTCGCTTCGACGAGCGCGTCGGTTTCTTCAGCATGTCCCTGACGGATTTCGGCACCCCCGAACACCGTTCCGCGGGACGCCAGTTCATCACGCGCTATCGCCTGGAATGCAGCCAACGCCGGTCCGGCAATCTCTGCTATCCAAAGAAGCCGATCACGTATCACGTGGACCGCGACACGCCTGAATGGCTGAAGAAGTGGGTCCGCGCCGGCATCGTCGAATGGCAACCCGCGTTCGAAGCCGCCGGTTTCAAGGACGGAATCGTCGCCGCAGATCAGCCGGCCAACGATCCCGAATGGGCGCCGGAAGATGTTCGACACACGATGATCCGCTGGTTGCCCTCCACCACGGAGAACGCCGTGGGTCCACACGTGCATGACCCGCGCACCGGTGAGATCCTCAACGGGTCCGTGCGGATGTTCCACAACATCATGAACCTGCAGCGCTCCTGGTACTTCACGCAGGTTTCGCCGCTGGATCCGCGCGCGCGCAAGCTGCCGTTCCCCGATTCGCTCATGGGCCGCTTGGTGCAGTTCGTCGTGGCGCACGAAATCGGCCACACGCTGGGCCTGCAGCATGACCAGATCGGCAGTTCGACGTATCCGGCTGACAGCGTCCGCAGCAAGACGTGGACGGCCCGCATGGGGCACAGCCCGAGCATCATGGACTACTCGCGCTTCAACTACGTGGCGCAGCCGGAAGACGGCATCGCCCTCGCGCACCTGACTCCGAAAGTCGGGCCGTACGACAAGTACGCAATCATGTGGGGCTACAAGCCGATCCCGAACGCCAAGACGTCGGACGATGAACGGGCCACGCTCAATGCCTGGTCGCGGATGCAGGACACGATTCCGTGGTACCGCTTCTCGGCGAACAACGCGTTCGGCGGAACCGGAACGCAGAGCGAAGCCGTCGGCGATGCCGATCCGGTGAAATCCAGCGGACTCGGCTTCAAGAACATCCAGCGGGTGATGAGCTACATCCCATCGGCCGCGGTGTCTCCGTTTGACGACAACGACGACCTGGCCGAGTTGTACAACCGCACGGTTGGCCAGTGGTCCAACGAAGCAGCGCACGTCACGACGCTGGTCGGCGGCGGCTTGGTGCAGTACAAGACCGGCAGCCAGCCCGGCCCGGTGTACGTGCCGGTGTCCAGGGCCCGCCAGGCGGACGCCATCAAGTTTCTCAACGAAAACGTCTTCCGCACACCGACGTACCTCATCAAGCCGGAGATCGGCGCGCGTATCGAGGCGGCCGGCATGATCGCCCGCATCAACGGCGCACAGTCGCGTTCATTGAACGCCGTGCTCGACGACCAGCGCATGAACCGGTTGATCGAGTGGGAGGGCACGGCGGCGGACAGGAATGCCGTGTACTCGCTGGCCACGATGCTCGACGACGTGCGCAAAGGAGTGTTCGAGGAACTGGCGACCGCCCGTCCGGTGATTGACGTGTACCGCCGAGAACTCCAGAACGACTACATCACGACCATGGATCGCAAGCTCAATCCGCCGCCGGCTGCGCCTGCCGCCCCTGGCGGGGGTGGTGGCGGCTTTGGTGGCGCCGCCGCGCCAACGCCGCTCTCGGAAGACGCCAAGTCAAACATCCGCGCTCAGCTCGTGGCGCTGAACGACGAGATCAAGCGGGTGATGGCAAACGCGGGTGACCGCGCGACGCAGGTGCACCTGATGGGCGCGTCAACCAGAATCGGCCGGTCGCTGGATCCGAAATAGCAACTCGCGCTTGAAGACAGAGAGGAGTCCGGAGAAATCCGGGCTCCTCTCTCGTTTCAGGACCTCGGTCGCCGAACGATCTCCCCGCTTGGCAGAACCCGCGCTCCGGTCGCCGGAAAATCCAGCGCGCTCAGCGAATCCACCAGGCGAATTGCGCGACGCGACTGATCCACGGAGACTGCACCCGCCGCGCGCTGCACGGTCGGCCGCAGCTCCGCCCGCGTCACTCGCCGGCCGTCGATGTCGGCGCAGGCCACGGCTCCCCGGTTCAACGGCTCCGCCACGCTGAATGGCCCGTAGGTGATGAGGTTGGCCAGCGAGTACAATGCCAACCCGTCGCCGCGCCACTCGGCCGCGCGCAACACGTGCGGTCCGTGCCCGACCATCAGCGCGGCCCCGCCTTCGAATGCGGCGCGCGCGAACGCCACGGGATTCCCGCGGTCGATGCGCGAGGCCAGGAACCACTCGGTACTGTCACGCGTGCGCTGGGCCGACACGCCCTCGGCTCCGACATGCGCCGTCACGATCACGGTGCGAAACGTCTCCGCGGCACGGGCAACGTGGCGCCGGACAGCCACTGTGTCACGCACATCCGGCGTCTCCGTGGACGTATAGAACCCGAGAACACCGATCGTGTCGCCGCGCGCCAGAACCACCGGCGTCGCCAGCGTGTCCAGTCCCGTCACAGCGACACCGGCCCGACGCAGGTGACCGGCCGTGATCGGCACGCCGTCGTTGCCCGCATCGCGTGCGTGGTTGTTGGCCACGTTACCCACGACGCGCGCCTCACCGCGCCCCAGTCCGCGAATGGCGGCGGCCGCGCTCACCGGCGCACGAAACATGTAGCAGTTGGACGATCTCGACGTGCATTTTCTCTTCACCGGCCCGCTGCCAATCGCCATCTCCACGTTCACCAGCACCACGTCGGCGTCCGCGAACAGCGTTTTCAGCGGCGCAAGGAGGGAATCCGGATTGGCCGAGAGTCCATACTCCCGCCGCAACCGGCGCGCTCCGGTCTTCGCCCAGACGGTATCGAGGTTGGTTCCCAGCGTGACATCGCCGCTGGCGCACACACGGATCGTTTGCTTGGCCGCCGCGGTCGAGTCCTGCGCCATGATCACGCCCGGTATCAAGACGGTGAACGCGAAGGCCAGCGCGCCGAGCCGGCCGGCGCACGTCACGGAACTCGATACACGCAAGTCGCTAGCGGGTCGCAAACGCGCGACCGCGCTGGTCGCGCAAATGACACGAAGACCGCGCCGCCTGCGATGGGGAGCGCGATCGCGTAGGAGACAGCGCCAGTTCCGATGCGGTGGCTTGGTTCGGCGCCGGTTGAATGCCGGGCACGGTCTGGAGTCCGGGAGCGGGCTGCGTCGTTGGCTCGCCACCGACTACGCGGAGCGGCATCGACGACACGGCGCTCGGACACGCGCGGCGTACCGGCTCCAATCCCGATCCGAAATCCGCGTAGATGCCGCCGTCCGACATCACCACCGCGTGAATCACGCGAACCGGCACGGCACCATTGTTCACCTGCGCGGATTGGCGCGACTCGGCACCGGTCTCGTTGCGAGTTTGCACTCCTTGTCGCGGAGCACCGGCACCAGAGCCACCCGTCTTGGCGGGCGCCTGCCATTTCCCGTTCACGAGCTGCGCCGACAGCGGCGCTGCAACCACAAGCGCGAGCGCCGACACGATCGAGACTCCCTTCACAGTGCGTGAGATCATTCCCTGAAACTCCGCGGTCGGGGTCCTACGTTTGGTAACCACAACAGCTTCGACGGTTCCGGCCAGTTGGTCAATGCACCAGAGTGTCCGGTATTGGGACGCCGAATCCCGCTGGTGGGCAAATCGGCGCCGATGCCAGATAGGTAAGCTGTTGTTGTACAATGGTTTATATAGAGAGGACGCATGGCATAACCCTTTCTATAGGTAAGGCTGTCTTACTCAAGGTAAGGCTGTCTTACTCAGCGTCGAAGTGCTCAGAACGCCGCATCCTGCACTCCGTACCCTGCACCCCGCACCCTGTCAGGTCCGTGGACATAAAGCGAGCACCACCGTCTAAAAAGAAGCAGTACATCATGTGGGGCGTCGGCGTCACAGCTATCACCGCGATCTCGATCGCCATAAGCGGTCTCAAGCCCGCCGCGCCCAGCGTCGAATACGCAACGCTGTGGGTCGACTCCGTCCGTCGCGGTGAACTCGTGCGCGAAGTCCGCGCCGGTGGCACGCTCGTCCCGGAACGCATTCGCATCATTGCCGCGGTCACCGCTGGCCGCATCGAAGCGCTCCCGGTACGCCCGGGTGTCACGGTGACGCCGGGCACGCTGCTGGTGGAAATGAGCAACACGGACGTCGAGCTCCAGGCGCTCCAGGCCGAGCAGACGGTGTCGCAGGCGCGCAGTTCACTGGCGTCGATGCGGACGAACATCCAGCAGCAGCGCATGTCGCAGGAAGGCTTCATCGCAACACTTCGCACGCAGGTGGATGACGCCGTTCGACAACTCAGGGTCCAGGAAGAACTGGATCAGCGCAAGCTCGCTTCGGCGAATGAACTCGCGTCGGCGCGCGACCGCGTCACGGAACTGCAGCGCCGACAGCAGCTCGAAGCACAGCGGCTGGCCGAAATGGACACGTCCGCCAAGGAGCAGCTCAAGCTCAACCTGGAACAGCTCGACCGTTTGGGCGCCATTGCACGCGAGCAGCAGAACCGCGTGCGCTCGATGCGGGTTGTCGCCGGCGAAACGGGCGTGCTTCAGAACCTCGGCCCGGTGGGCGGCCTCACCCTCGAGCTTGGACAATGGGTGAACCCCGGCATGGAGCTGGCGCGTGTGACGCAGCCCGGACGTCTCAAGGCCGTGATCCGCGTGCCCGAGACGCAGGCCAAGGACATACTGGTCGGCCAGAAGGCGAGCATCGACACGCGCAACGGCATCGTGCCCGGCCACGTGATGCGCATCGATCCGGCGTCCCAGGGCGGCACCGTCACCGTGGAAGTCGCCATTGACGGTGAACTCCCCAAGGGTGCTCGCGCTGACATGAGCGTGGACGGCACCATCGAACTCGAGCGCCTGCCCAACGTGCTGCACGTGGGACGTCCGGCGTACGGCTCGCCCGAGAGCACCGTCGGCATTTTCAAAATCAGCGAAGATGGCTCCGAGGCGACACGCCAGAACGTGAAGCTTGGTCGCGCGTCGGTGAACACTGTTGAAGTTCAGGCCGGCCTCAGCATCGGCGACGTCATCATCATCTCCGACATGTCGCAGTGGGATGCGGTCCAAAGAGTGCGGTTGAAGAGATAGGTCCACTCACTAGCCACCATCAGGACAACCATGACGACACCAGCGAAGCCGGCATCCGACAAGGCGCTCATCCACCTGAACGGAATCAAGAAAGTCTTCTACACCGATGAGGTCGAGACCCACGCGTTGCAGGAAGTGCACCTTGAGATCCAGAATGGCGAGTACGTCGCCATCTCGGGCCCCTCCGGCTGCGGCAAGACCACGCTGCTCTCGCTGCTGGGCCTGCTCGACACGCCGTCCGACGGCGAGTACACGCTGGCCGGCGAGCCGGTGGCGCGTCTTTCCGCGGCCGAGCGCGCGCGCATCCGCAACCGCCAAATCGGGTTCATCTTTCAGGCGTTCAACCTGATCGGCGACCTGACGGTGTACGAGAACGTCGAGCTGCCGCTCACGTATCGCGGCCTGAGCGCCGCCGAGCGCAAGAAACGCGTGACGGAAGCGCTGGAGAAGGTCGGGATGACGCACCGCATGAAGCACTACCCTGCGCAGCTTTCCGGCGGTCAGCAGCAGCGCGTCGCCGTCGCCCGCGCCGTAGCCGGTGATCCGCTCATCCTGCTCGCGGACGAGCCGACCGGAAACCTCGACTCGGTGAACGGTGAAGCGGTGATGGAATTGCTGCGCGACCTGCATCGCGGGGGCGCCACGATCTGCATGGTGACGCACGATCCGCGCTACTCCGCGCATGCTGACCGCGAGATCCACCTGTTTGACGGACGCGTCGTCGAAGAGCGCAAAGGCCAGGGCTTGAGCGCCAAGAGCTAGCCCAACCCATAACTCACGCTGTCGATCCGGGGGTGCCGAACGGCACCCCATAGCCACTGCTTTGCCATGGGCTTGGAGGAAACATGGACCAGCTCTTGCAGGACATCCGTTTTGCGATTCGGACGCTGGTGAAGGCACCGATATTCACGACGCTTTGCGTGGTGTGTCTGGCCATCGGCATCGGACTCAACGCCAACATCTACGGCGCGGTGTATGCGGTCTTCCAGCGGCCGTTCCCGTATGCGGACCCCGAGCGCCTGGTCTCGCTTGACATGCACCAGACGCGGGGTGGGTTCAACAACCAAACGATGCCGTTCGAGACGTTCCAGGACTTGCAGGCGCAGACGACGGCATTCGACCAGCTTGCCGCCTCCACGTTCCGCAGCGTCACCATTACTGACGGCGACGAACCGGTGCGCATCCAGGGGCAGGCCGTGACCTGGAACCTGCTGCCGATGTTGGGCGTGCGCCCGATGCTCGGACGGCACATGCGGCCCGACGAGGATGTTGTCGGCGCGGCCCCGGTCATCCTGCTCGGTTACGGCCTGTGGCAACGGCGCTATGCCGGCGACAGCGCCATCGTCGGACGCGTGCTTCCGGTGAATGGCCAGCCGCACACCGTCATCGGCGTCATGCCGCAGGGGTTCAAGTTCCCGGAGCAGGAAGAAGCGTGGATCCCCGCCGCGCCACTGCTGGACGGACATTCGCGCCAGGCATTCGAGGTGATGGTGCTGGGCCGGCTGAAGGCGGGCGTCGACCTGTCCGCCGCGGACGCGCAGGTGGCGGCGTCTTCCGAGCGCCAGGCGAAGGTCTTTCCCGAAGCCCTCGGCGAGTGGCGAGCGACCGTGAAGCCGATCCGCGACACGTTCATCGACACGGACACCAAGACGGTGATCGCGGCGATGTTCGGGGCCGTGACGTTCGTGCTGCTCATTGCGTGCGCCAACGTTGCCAACCTGCTCCTGGCACGCGCCGCGGGCCGCAACCGCGAGATCGCGGTGAGGGCCGCTCTCGGCGCAGGCCGCGGCCGCATCGTGCGACAGCTCCTGACCGAGAGCGTGATTCTGGCGCTCATCGCATGCCCTATCGGCATCGGCATCGCCTACTGGCTGCTGGACGTCATCAAAGCGAGCATCCCCGAAGGGGACATGCCGTATTTCATCGTCTTCCAGATCGACGGGCCGGTGTTGATCTATACGGTACTGGTCGCGGTACTGACCGGACTCATCTTCGGCATGGCGCCGGCGTTGCAGGCCGTTCGCGGCAACCTTCAGGGCGCGCTCAAGGACGGCGGCCGCGGCAGCGGCACCGGTGGCGGACGGCATCGCTTGCGCACGGTGCTCGCCGTTGGCGAGATCGCGCTGTCCTTGGTGCTGCTGGTGGGCGCCGCGTTGTTCGTGAAGAGCTTCCTGAACCTGAGAACCAAGAACGGCGGCATCGAAGTGGATCGGCTGCTGACACTGCGATTCTTCATGCCCGGTGAGCGCTACGATTCCGCGCGCGCCATGGTATTCCGCACCGAAGACGTGATCCGTCGCATCGAAGCCCTTCCCGGAGTCGTTTGGGCAACGGCGTCCAACAACATCCCCTTGAGCGGCGGCGGTGGTGGCGCAGCGCTCGAGATTGAGGGCAAGCCGCTCACCACCCGCGCGGACGCGCCGTTCGTGCGCTGGGCTGGTGTGACGTCGCACTGGTTCGAGACCTTGGGCGTGCCGATCATTGCCGGACGCACGATCACCGACCTGGACGCACGGTCCAGCCCATGGGTGGCGGTCGTCAACGAAACGATGGCGCGGCAGTTCTGGCGGGACGCCGATCCGCTGGGACGTCGGTTTCGCATCGCCGGCGATACCGCCGCCAGTTGGTTCACCGTCATCGGCGTATCGCGCGACTACAAGGTGGATGAGTTGTCCGACGCCGCGCCGATCAGCGCGGTGTTCGCCGTCCCGCATCCGCACATGGCCACCCGCAATACGGGCGTCACCATCCTGACGCTGGATGATCCGCTTCACGTCGCCGCGGCCGTGCGCAAGGCCGTCCACGATTCCGACCCGACGATCCCCGTGTTCGACATGATGTCCATGGAGCAGCGGCGTCAGCTGGGGTTCTGGTCGGTGCGTCTCTTCGGCTGGATGTTCGCCATGTTCGGCATCGTCGCGCTCGTGCTGGCGTCCGTCGGCGTCTACGGCGTGATCGCCTATGGAGTAAGCCAGCGCACGCAGGAGATCGGTGTGCGTGTGGCCCTCGGCGCCCAGCCAAGCGACGTAATCCGGCTCGTGGTTGGCAATGGTGCGAAACTCGCCGCAGCGGGCGTTCTCCTGGGCCTCGTGGGCGCGCTCGGCCTGACACGGGTGATCCAGAGCCTGCTGATCGACGTCAGCGCGACCGACCCTGTCAGTTTTGTTGGCGTGACGTTGTTTCTTACAACGGTGGCGTTGGTGGCCAGCTACGTGCCAGCGCGCAGGGCCACCAGGGTGGATCCGCTCACGGCGCTTCGGGCGGAATAATCAACCGACCCTGTACCCTCACCCTACACCCTGTACCCTGTACCCTCGGAGTTTCATGTTCGGCTTTGGAACCAAAGACTCCACGATCAAGGCTCCCACCGCGCCGCCGCCCGGCGTGACGCTCGCGAGCGTTCGCGACATGGAAAAGGTGTTCGAAACGCCGGCCGGCAAGATGTACGTGCTCCGCCGCGTCACGTTCGACATCCAACCGGGCGAGTTCGTGTCGATCATGGGGCCGTCGGGCGCGGGCAAGTCCACGCTGCTCGCAATCCTTGGCATGCTCGATCACCACTGGGCCGGCGAATACACGTTCCTGGGTGAACCCGTGCATCGCATGAACGCCAAGGATCGCGTGGCGCTCAACAAGAAGCACATCGGCTTCGTGTTCCAGCAGTACCACCTCATCGACGATCTGACCGTCGCCGAGAACCTCGACATTCCGTTGTCGTACCGGAACGTGAAGAAGTCTGAGCGCGAGGCGCTCGTGGCCGACGCGTTGGACCGGTTCGGCATGGTGGCCAAGAAGGATCTCTTCCCGCGTCAGTTGTCGGGCGGCCAGCAGCAGCTGGTAGCGGTGGCTCGCGCGATGATCGCCCAACCGCGACTGATTCTCGCGGACGAGCCCACCGGCAACCTGCACTCGTCGCAGGCGCGCGAGATCATGGAGCTCTTCACAAAACTGAATCAGGCCGGCACGACGATCGTCCAGGTGACGCATTCGGCGGAGAACGCCAAGTTTGGCCGACGCATCATCCATCTCAAGGACGGTTGGCTCGAGCACCAGGAGACGCGCTGACAGATCAGACCGTTCCGTCCGTCCTGATCGCGGACGATCAGCCGGACGTCCTCGAAGCCCTTCGTATCCTCCTGAAAGCGGAAGGCTTTGAGACGCACGCCGTGAATTCTCCCGGCGCCGTGATGCACGTCCTGGAACGGCGCGACTTTGACGCTCTGCTCCTGGACATGAACTACACCCGGGACACGACGTCCGGCCGCGAGGGACTGGAACTGCTCGCGCAGCTCCAGCTGGCCGAGCCGACACTGCCGGTCATCGTGATGACGGCCTGGGGCAGCGTCGGCGGCGCGGTGGACGCCATCCGCCGCGGCGCGCGCGACTACATCGAGAAACCTTGGGACAACGCCCGGCTGGTGTCAGTGCTCCGCACGCAGGTGGAGCTCGGCCGGGCCCTGCGACAGGCCCAGCGGCTGGAGAGCGAGACGCGGCTGCACCGCCCCTCCGCCAATGCCCTGCCGAAGATCATCGCCGAGTCGCCCAAGATGCGCCCCGTACTCCAGCTCATGGAGCGCGTAGGTCCGTCCGACGCCAACGTGATGGTGTCCGGCGAGCACGGCACCGGCAAGGAACTCGTGGCGCAGTGGCTGCATGCGTCGTCGGCACGCGCCACGCGCGCGTTCGTGGCCGTGAACATGGGTGGGCTGTCCGAAGGCGTGTTCGAGAGCGAGCTGTTCGGGCATGTGCGCGGCGCGTTCACCGACGCCAAGGTGGACCGCGTGGGTCGCTTCGAAATGGCGGACCATGGCACGCTCTTCCTCGACGAAATCGGCAACCTGGGTATGGCGCAGCAAGCCAAGCTCCTGCGCGTCCTGCAGACGAGCGAGATCGAACGCGTCGGTTCGTCCAAATCGCGCAAAGTGGATGTGCGCCTGGTGTCGGCGACGAATGTGAACCTCGCGGACGAAGTCGCGGCCGGACGTTTTCGCGAAGACCTGCTCTTCCGGCTCAATACCATCGAGTTGCACCTGCCACCGCTGCGGGAACGACGCGAGGACATCGCGCCCCTGGCGACGCACTTCCTGCGCGCGCACTCGCAACGCTACCGCAAGACGCTCAACGGGTTCGACGCGTCGGCCATGCAGCAGCTCCTGGACCATTCGTGGCCGGGCAACATCCGCGAGTTGGGGCACGCGGTGGAACGGGCGGTGCTGCTCGCATCCGGCGACACCGTGCGCGCCGCGGACCTCGTGCTTCGGCCGGCCGGCGCCACCGCGCGCATCGAGGATATGCCGCTGGAAGACGTGGAACGTCTCCTCATCCGCAAGGCACTGGACCGGTATGCCGGCAACGTGAGTCAGGCGGCCAAGGCGCTGGGTCTTTCGCGAAGCGCCTTGTATCGCCGAATTTCGGCGTATGGACTTTGAGGCCACTCGGCACGAACGAAAGGTCTTTCGGCTCGCGCTGATCGGCGGCCTGCCCGCCGTGGTCGTCTGCCTGTGGCTGTTGATAGCAGGCAACTACTCGGGCAAGCTGCAGTGGACGCTGGGCTCGCTGGTCGTGGTCGCCTGGCTCGTGGTCGCCGCCGTCCTGCGGGAACGCGTCGTCCGTCCGCTCCAGACTTTGTCCAACCTGCTCGGCGCGTTGCGCGAAGGCGACTACTCCATCCGCGCCAGAGGCGCCGACCGTGACGACGCGTTGGGCCTCGCCTTTCTCGAGGCCAACGTCCTCGGCGAAACGCTCCGCTCGCAACGCCTTGGCGCGCTGGAAGCATCCAACCTCTTGCGCACGGTCATGACGGAGATCGACGTCGCCGTCTACGCGTTCGACGACGGTGATCGCCTGCGGCTGGTGAACCGCGCCGGCGCGCGCGTGCTCGACATCCCGGCCGAACGGTTGCTGGGGCGCACCGCCGAACAACTGGGACTCATCAAGCCGCTGCACGGCGAATCCCCGCGTGCGCTCGACATGGATTTCCCCGGCGCGCACGGACGGTGGGAGGCTCGGCGTTCAGTCTTTCGGCTCGACGGCCGGCCGCACACGCTGCTGGTGCTGGCAGACCTGAGCAAGACACTGCGCGAGGAAGAACTCAAGGCCTGGCAACGACTGGTGCGTGTGCTGAGCCACGAGATCAACAACTCCCTTGCCCCCATCAAGTCGCTCGCCGGCAGCCTCCAGTCCGTGATCGGACGAACCACACGCGCACCGGACGCCGACGAGGATCTGCGCCGCGGACTTGGTGTCATTGCCGGCAGGGCCGAGGCCTTGGTGCGATTCATGTCGTCATACGCGCAGCTTGCCGGCCTGCCCCGCCCCCGCTTGGAGCCTCTGGATGTGAGCGCATGGGTGCGCCGCGTCGTGGCGCTCGAGACGCGTCTGGCGGTGACGATCGCCACAGGACCGGACGTCACCATCCGCGCGGACGGCGACCAGCTGGATCAGATGTTGATCAACCTGGTTCGTAACGCCGTGGACGCCTCGCTCGCGACCAAGGGGGGCGTCACGCTACGATGGACGCGCGACAACGGCGACCTGTTGATGCGCGTGGAGGACGAAGGCCCCGGAATCGAAAGCGGCGCCAACCTGTTTGTCCCGTTCTTCACCACCAAGCCGCAGGGCTCGGGCATCGGCCTGGTGTTGTCGCGCCAGATCGCGGAAGCCCACGGCGGCTCACTGGCGCTGGACAATCGTGCCGACACGCCCGGGGCCGTCGCGGCACTGCGCCTGCCGATCCAGACTACTGCTTCCTGAACTGGCCGCGGATTTCGCCGACGGCGTTGGCCGCGGTGTGGATGTTCACATACAGCAGCCCGGCGTTGAGCAGCTTCACCAGCGAGTCGCCGGACACCGTGAAGGTGATCACCGCGGTGGGCTTGACGTTCACGATGCCGCTGGCCGCCCCGGTCGCCGCGGTCGTCATCACCTGACCGGTGGAGGTCAGCGGCAGCGCCGAGAAGTCGAGCAGCACCCCGGCCGTGTTGCTGGTGTCCGCGGGGCCGTGGATGTGCGCTCCTGTGACCGAACCTGTCAGTCCTGACCAGGCGACACTGTAGGTCAACGTGCCGTTCGAGCTGATCTCGACGGACGCCTGCCCGGTCGCGGTGGACGTCGAGGCGGTCGGCTTCTCCTTGGCACCGCTCAGGACGCCGCTGAACCGGAGCTTGCTCTCGATTTCCGTCGAGCTTTCACACGCGACCGTGGCGGCGACCGCGGCAAGCGCCAAACACTGCGGGAATCTGGTGCTCATTGGTTAACGTTACACGATTGTAACAGATTCATGCTGTAGCCTGCGGTGCGTGCCCGGCATCTTCACGCGCGTGATACAACTTCGTGGTGAGATCGGCGTGACACAAAAAGTCGCAGCACCGAAGACGGGGGACCGGGTCCTGGTGGTGGACGACGAACCGGATATCGTCGCCTTGGTGGCATACCATCTGGCGCGTGCGGGATACAGAGTGTCGACATCCGCGAACGGCGCGGAAGCCCTCAAAGCCGCGCGCGAGGAGCAACCGGCACTCATCGTGCTGGACCTCATGCTGCCGGAACTGTCCGGATTCGAGGTCCTCGAGCGCATCCGCGCCGACCGCGCTCTGGCGGACACGCCTGTCCTCATGCTGACGGCGCGCCGAGAGGAACCGGACCGCGTGCAGGGCCTCTCCCTCGGCGCCGACGACTACCTGGTCAAACCGTTCAGCCCGCAGGAGCTGGTCCTCCGCGTCCGCAACATCCTGCGCCGCGCTCGCTCGACACCCGCAACCGCCCGCAACGTCCTGAGCGCCGGTCCCCTCGAGATCGACAAGGATGCGCACACGGTCTCCGTGGACGGCGCTCCGATCGACCTCACCGCCACGGAGTACAAGCTGCTCCTGACTCTGGCGGATCGCCGCGGACGCGTGCAAAGCCGTGCACAGTTGCTCGAGACCGTATGGGAATCGGCGCCCGACATCCAGACCAGAACCGTGGACATGCACGTGCAGCGACTGCGTTCCAAGCTCGGGGCCGCCGGGGATCTCATAGAAACCGTGCGCGGCTTTGGCTATCGTATGCAGCGTGGCGCAGCTGGTGACCGTTAGAGCCAACCGATGAAGCTCGCGCAGCGCCTGCTGCTCGGCGCGCTGCTCATCGTCGGCGTGTTCCTCGTGGTGGCCGTGGTGTTGAGCGGCCAGCGGTTGCGGACGCAGCTCGTCCAGCTCACCACCTCGCAACTGGCGCGCGAGGCGCGCGTCGTCGCGCTCCAGTGGCTGGCCGGCGCCGACGCGGACCAACTCGCCAACGCGGCGGGTACCGCCCTGAGCCACCGCGTGACGCTGATCGACAGCGCCGGCCGCGTACTGGGCGACAGCGAGTTCGACGGTCCGGCACTCGCGGCGCTCCAGAATCACGCCAGCCGACCCGAGGTCGTCGCCGCCCGACGCGACGGCGAAGGCTCGGCCCAACGCCTGAGCCCGTCCGAAGGCGACGAGGAGTTGTACGTCGCCATCCGCACCGGCAGCGGCGTGGCGCGCGTTTCGATCGGGACCACGGAGCTTGACGACATCGTGGCGCGCGCGCGCCGCGACGTCCTCCTGTCCGGCATGATCGCGTTGCTCATCGCACTGGCGTTGGCCGCCGTGTTCTCGCGTCAGGTCACCGCTCCGATTGTCGAGCTGAAGGACGTGGCCGGCGCGATCGCCGCCGGCGACCTCTCGCGCCGCCCCGCCCTTTCGGCGCCCGGCGAAGTCGGCGAGCTGGCCTCGGCGGTGCGTCGCATGGCGGAACAGCTCGACGGCCGGCTCAAGGCGCTCGAGACCGAAGACGTGCTGCTCGGCGCCATCATCGAGTCGCTCAACCAGGGCGTCGTCGCCATCGACGCGCAACGGCGCGTCGTCCGCATCAACAGCACGGGTCGCCAATGGCTCGACCTCACGACGGACGTTCCTTTCAGCGCGGACCTGTTGCCGCGCGACCGTGAGCTCCTGGATGCGCTGCAAACCGCGCTTGGCGGCAGCGTCGTGGAGCGCGTCGAGGTACAGGTCGGCAACCGGATCCTCGCAGTCACCGCGCGGCCCCTTGGCGTTGGTGGCGCCGTCCTCGCATTCTACGACCTGACCGGCATTCGGCGGTTGGAGACGGTGCGCCGCGATTTCGTGGCGAATGTGTCACACGAACTCAAGACGCCCCTCACCGCGATCCGCGGGTTTGCTGAAACACTGGTCGGTGAGTTGTCCGAGCGGGCACAGCACTCGCAATTCGCGGAGACGATCCGCTCCAACGCCGAGCGTATGCATCGCCTGGTGGACGATCTTCTGGATTTGTCCAAGATCGAGTCCGGCGGCTGGGCGCCGACGCCGAGCAGCGTCGATGTGATGACCGCGGCCGGAGATGCGCTGAATCCGTATCGCGCCACCGCACAGGCCCGTGGCGTGACCCTGCGTGTGGAGGCAGGAGCATCCACCGTGAACGCGGATCCGGTGGCACTGCGCCAGGCGCTGACGAACCTGGTGGAGAACGCGGTACGGTACACGTCGCAGGGCGGCGAGGTGGTCGTGTTCTCCAAGCCGGACGCCGTCGGCACCGGCGTGTGGGTTGGGGTTCGCGACACCGGCGCAGGCATAGCGCCGGAGCACCTGCCGCGGATCTTCGAGCGGTTCTACCGTGTGGACGCGGCACGTTCGCGCGCCGAGGGCGGCACGGGGCTGGGCCTCTCGATCGTTCGCCACCTCGTGGAAGCTCACCGTGGCCGAGTCGTGGCGGAAAGCGAGGTCGGCAAGGGGACGATCATCAATATGTACTTCCCCACCTGACGGGCGAGTGCCGCGAGTCGCGCGGCTAGAGGTCGTTGCTGTATGAGAAGACCTTGAAGCGACCCTGGCGCTCGTAGATCCCGCCGAAGAGCCGGATGGAAACCGTGTCGCCGTCAACGGCCAGGCGTTGCATACAGTCGTCCCAGATCCGGTTCAGGCCTTCGATACGCCCGGGCCCTTTGCACTCGTTCCGCTCGAGCGTCAGCGGTCGCCTTCCGTATCGGCTCAGAAGGCGCGACGCGCCCTTCTGGCTGTTTTGCACGTGCAGAAACCAGGCCAGGCCGGGCTCCTGCTTCGTCGGAGCGCGCGTGAATGGGCTCGTGGGATAGTACAGCCACGCGAACTCGCGGCGTGACATCACCACGGCGCGGAGTTCCGCCGTGTCCGAGCGGGCGATGCTTCGGAACAGGCGCCCCACGGCGAGATCGAGAGACGGCTCCGAGTTCTCCAGCTCGCTGAGGGGGTGCAGCCCGGTGCGAAACAGCGTGAGGGCGGAATCGAGGGACACCGGCGACCCGCCCTCACCGTGTGCCGCCGTCGAAGCCGCCAACGCCATTGACGTCGCCGCGGCACGACGCTGTGGCGGCTCGCCACAGGCAAGCGCGGCACTCCACGCCGCAGCCAACATCCAGCCGCGACGTGGAGTCATTGCGGTGCGACTCAGTTGCGGGCGTAGTTGGTCCAGCCAGCCCACCATTTCGTTCCTGCGGGATCCGCGGCGCCACGGTACGCAGTGCCATTGACAAACGTGCCGCCCTTGGTGGCCAGCGCGCCGGTGAATGCGCCGGTGCCGCCCGTGGCCGGCGCGGCGGCAGCAACCAGGCTCCAGTCGAGCGCGGCCGCGTTGGCTGGCGTCGCGGGCAGTGCCGTGAGGACCGACGCCGCTGTCACTGTGCCGGCCGCGCTGATGATGTTGTTGGCCGTCGCGTCAATGGTGAAGCGACCCGTCCCGGTCTCGAACGCCGGGGCGTTCGTGCCGGCCGTGCCCGTTTCGACAACGTAGACGTTCCGCAGGATCGCGGTGCCATCCGTGAATCGGGTCTGCGTATCGGTGTCGCGAAGGCTAAGGCCGGCGCGTGGCCAGCGGGCAACCAGGCCGTTAACGTACATGCCGGCGGTGCCACGCCGAATTATCATGCCGATGCCGCCTGAAGTCGCGGCCACATCCGTATTGGCGCCCGTGCCGACCATGGTGAAGTTGGCGAACAGCGGCGTGTTGAGCGGCGTGGAATTGAAGCCCAACGTGCATCCCGAGCCGCTGGCCGAGCCGCAGCCGTCAACCTCGAATCCCTGCGGATCCGACGCGACGACACCGGAGCCCGCGCGCGGCTGAAGAATGACGGACTGAAATCCGATCAGGTACTGGTTGCGCCCCGTGTGACCCTCGGAAGAATCGAAGTGGTCGTCGCCGGTCTCGTACGACACGAGGTACTTGGCATCCACCGCGCCGCCGAACCACTCGTACGCGTCATCAAGCCCGCCGAGCGCCTGGAGGTACTCGAGCGTCGTGCCACTGCCGATGGCCGCGAAGGTGAACGAATTCAGCTCCTGGTTCGCCGCCACGCCGAAGCCGGCAAACTCGACGCGCACGTAGCGCAGGGTGCCGCTGTTGTCCGAGTTGTCCGCGCCGCCGCTGTACGCCACGACATAGTTCGCGGTGCTGGAACCCGTGCCTTCAAGGTCCACGGTGCCGGACCGGTTGATGATGCCCTTGCCGACGAGTATCAACCCGCCCCAATCACCCGGCTTGCGGCTACCCACGGGCTGGTCGGATGTGAGCACAATCGGCTCCGCCGCGGTCCCGTTCGCATTGATGCGCGCGCCAGGGAGGATGAACAGCGCCGAGTTGAGCGTGCCCTTGATGACCGTGCCCGGCTCGATCGTCAGTACCGTGCCGGCACCCGTCACGTGGACGAAGCCGGTGAGGTTGTAGATGGTGTCCTTCTTCAGCGTCCGGCTGCTGGTGATGTCCGACGACAGATTGGCGGCGCAACTGCCGGGCGTGACAACACAGGGATTGGGCGGCAAGGGATCAGTGCTGTCGCAGGCCGCGAGCGCGACGAGCGATGCGAGACCCAACACGAGCCTGGACTGGCGGGCGGTGATCGTCATGAGAGAAACCGAGGTAAGAGGTAGAGGTAGAGTTTGGCGCGCAGCAACTCTGCGACCCCTGACGCAACCACCCTCTCGTCGCCATTCAAATACCGCGTCGTCACGAGCTGGTCACGATGTGCAACGGTCCCATTACTTGCCGAGCGACACGCCCAGTGACAACGAGCGGCCCGCACGGTAGAACTCGCGCTGCACCTCGCCCTGGGTTACTTCGTACGGCGCGTCGAGCAGGTTCTTCAGGTCCAGCTTGCCGCGCATGCCGTTGAACAGCGGGAACCGCACCGAGACGTCCACCACTTGCCGGGCTTCCTCGTACACGTTGGGCAACGGCAGCAGGCTGGCGGCGTAGATGCGCCGCCCCACCACATTATAGAGTGCGGTCAGGGACATCCCGTCTGGATTCCGCGCGTATGTCAGTCCAGTGTTGATGACGTACGGCGCCTGGCCCACCATCGCGCGATCCGCCAGCACCGAACCGGCGCCTACTGAGCCCACGTCGATCGTGCTGCGCATCGCCGTCAGGTTCGCAAACGCCGTCCACGGCGCGAGCCAGTCCGAGAAGTCGAGGTTCTTCCTCAACTCCAGCTCCGCGCCAAGGCTCAGCGCACTCCTGGCGTTCTCGAACGTCGTCACGCGCGTGCCGGACGTACCCCGATACACGCGCTCGATCGGCTTGACGAAGTGCTTCGCGAACGCGGCGACACTCAACACCTCGCCGGCCGACGGATAGAGTTCCCAGCGGACATCCGCGTTCCGGATCAGCGAGCGACGCAAGTTGATGTTGCCCCGGAACTGCTCGCCACCCAGCACGTCGCGGCTGGCGATCGGGACCACCTCGCGATACTCCGGTCGGGCCAACGTCTGTGACACGGAAATGCGCAGCATCTGACGCTCCGTGAGGTCGACGTTCATGGCAAGCGACGGCAGGAAGTCGTGGTAGACCGGCTTCGCGACTTCAGCCGCGCCAAAGGCGGGCTGCGCCTCGATGTTGAGGCGCTGCATCTCGAAGCGGCCGCCGCCGATGACCCTAACCCGGTCGCTCATCTGGTATTCCGCCATGCCGTACGCCGCACCCACCACATCGCTTGCGCCGTACGACCCGGCCTGCGAGAGTGCCACCACCCGGAACACACTGTCGGCCGCGCCGGTGTAGTGCGGCCCGAAGATCTCCTCGGGCTCCTGCTCGCGGTCGGTGCGCGCCAGGCTCGCCATCAGGCTGTATGAATCGACGCGCGAATCGCGGCTCGTGTAGCGCCCCAGCGCGCCGAACTTGAGCACGTGCTGCGCGCCTTCACCGGCGCGAATCGTGTAGTCCGCGGACGAGTTGAGGTTGTACTCGGAGAGGTCGCCGAACGTGCGCACGGCACCCTCGCTGCTGCCGAACAGGAACGGGTTGGTACTCAGGTTGTCCCGCGCGTACGCGACCTCGGAGCGATCCGGCTCAACGCGCGTCACGCGCGAGGCCGTCGTCGCCCACTTCACGTGATGCCGGTCGCCCAACTCATGCTCGCCGGCGAGCTGCGACGAAATCACGGCACGCTGCACATAGCGCAGCCGCGTCAGCTGGAACGGCAACGCCGTGTTCTCGTCGTACCCGTCTTCGAACCGCGCCTCATTGTCGGCGCCGCGCGTGAAGGTGTTGTTGAACGTCAGGCGATTCCTGGTGCCCACCAGCGTGCTGAGGTTCAGGATGCCGCCCCACAACGCGCTCTCGCGACCCGTGGAGCCGGTATACCTATCCACCGATTCGGTGCCGCCCACCGACGTCGGCACGGCAAAGGCACGCACCTCGTCGGCGCGGACTTCCTGCGCGTTCGAATACGTGAAGGACCCCACGTACCCCACCTGGCGCGAGCCGATGCTGGCCTCGCCACCGGCGGTCATGCTCGCGGACGTGGACGGGCGTCCCTGCACCTCGCGCGCCGACCAGGCGTTCCTGAAGGAGCTGACGAACTCGTTGTACTGCCGCTGCGTGTAGGTGCCGTTCAGGTTGCCTTCGCCGGCCAGCACCGCCGGCAGGCGACGCGCACTGCCGCCGAAGCCGAGCCATTCAGCGCCGGTGGCGGGCGCGGACACGAGCCGCTTGCCGATGACCGCGTCATTGAACCCGAACGAGAACGAGTACGAGCGGACGGTCTCGAACGGCGCCTCGCGCGTGCGCATGTCCACGGCGCCGCCGCTGAAGTCGCCCGACTGATCCGGCGTGAACGTCTTGCTCGTCGTGACGGCCTGGAGCAGGCTCGACGGGAAGATGTCGAACGGCACCACTTTGCGTTCCGGTTCCGGGCTCGGAAGGCGGGCGCCATTGAGCGATGCCGTCGTGAAGCGCGGATCCAGCCCGCGAACACTCAGGTACTTGCCGTCCTGGATCGTGGTGCCGCTCATGCGTTGCAGCGCCTGCGCCGCGTCGCTGTCGGGACTCTTCGCAATCTGTTCCGCGCCCATGCTGCTGACGATGCCGACCGCATTGCGCTGCGCGTTGAGCGCCGCGTTCACGGAGCCACGCTCCTTGTCCGCCGTGGCCACCACGGCATCGAGCACGATGATCGTCGCTTCCAGAGACACCGGTTGGTCGATGCTGGCGCCGGCTTCGAGGTACAGGCCAGTGATGGTCTTGGCCTGGAATCCGAGGCGACGCACCTGAATGGTGATCGTGCCCGCCGGAACGGCGAAAAACCGGAACCGCCCGTCGATGCCGGTCTGGGTGCCGCGCATGGTGCCCACGATCTGCACGCCAGCCTCGCTCAGCGCCTGCCCGCTCCTGGCGTCGATCACTCGTCCGGTGAGCGTGCCGGTTGCCTGCGGCCTGTCTTGAGCGCCGGCGACAACTGCGACGGCCAAAGTGACTGCAATGCCGCGCGCAATCGCGGCGCGCGCTTTACGGAATGGAATGGTGTGTGACATGGCGAGTATTGTCACACGCGCGTGTGTCAGCCTCGTTATCGCAGTGCAACGAAGGCGTCACGTGAACAGCGGCGACTGCTCCAACTCAGGGGCTGATCGGACCCTCGGTACCAAGCGCCGTCGTGTCACGGCGTGCCGAACCAGGCGCCGCATAACCCCACATCCCAGCCGCCATGCCGACGATCGGCGCAACGCCGAGGCCAGTCACCGATGGCGGCTGCGGTTACCCGTTCGTGACAATTCCGTCGCTCGACCGACACGCCCCACCCGCAATCTCCCCGGCGATGGTATCGCCAGCGTTACACAAGGCCCTGACGAATCACATTCTTGCAACGGAGATCACGAATGCGCTTTCGCGCCGCCGCGGTGCTCGCCATCGCCGCAGTGTTTGGCTCGGCTCAACTCGCCGCGCAGCAGACGCCACCCGCCGCCCCCACGATCGACTTCTCGGGCCTGCTGTTCGGCAGTTTCCAATACCGCACCGACTCGGCGGCCAAGGCCCAGACCGGCGGCAAGCCGCCCAACAAGTTCGACATCGAACGCGTGTACCTCACGTTCAGAATGCCGGCTGGCGACAAGACGAGCATCCGTATCACCACGGACATTTTCCAGAACACCGCGGCCGGCTTCTACTCCGGCTGGGCCGTTCGTCTGAAGTACGGCATGGTGTCCCGCGAACTCAGCAAGAACACGTTCGGCGTTTCAGGCCTCACGTCTG
Organism: Gemmatimonadota bacterium; assembly: GCA_038060705.1. GTDB lineage: Bacteria > Gemmatimonadota > Gemmatimonadetes > Gemmatimonadales > Gemmatimonadaceae > DASPMP01. The sequence goes on along the minus strand of JBBTFS010000010.1, from coordinate 18,373 downwards.
TGGCGCGCGTCGGCATGCTGCAGACCGTGGTCATTGACCACGTGGAATCCCACTGGCCGCGCTCTCTGGGCGTCTCCGCGCTCGAACGCGCCGGCTTCTTCTCATCGTCCGACGTGGGTGCCGCGACACTGTTCACGCTGCCCAACAAGCGCGGTGAGATCTACGCGACGGTCATGAACGGCAGCGGGTACACGGTCGGCGAAAACGACCGGTTCAAGGACGTCGCTGTTCGAGCCACCTTTACGCCGTTCGCCAACCGCAATTCCATGATCAAGTCCCTGTCCGTAACCCCTTGGTACTCAAAGGGCTCCTCGGCCAGCGCTTTCATCCTTGGCGGAGGGGCCCAAGTGGGCCCAGTGAGCGAAGGGCTGCAAAAAGACCGCCGCGGACTCTTCGTCGCACTCAGGGATCGCCGCCTCACCGGCGCCTTCGAATTCGCGCAGCGCGCCGAGGGCATCGAGACTGGCAACAACACCGTGACGGCGCCGCGCGTGGTCACGGACCGGACGAGCAACCTGGTGTCGGTGTTCGCGCTCGTGCGCCCCATGGAGTGGCTCAACAAGGACAAGCCGTCGCGCCTGGGCATCCTGATCCGGAACGACAACTTCAAGATCGACAACAGCGTTTCGCCCGCGACCCGGTTCTCGGTGCTTGGCGCGTTCTGGGATCTCAACGCCAAATCCACCATCACGCTCGACGTTCAGTCGCTCGACCGGCTGAGCGGCTCCACCGCCATACCGTTCCGGACGCTCTTCGTGCACTGGAAAGCAGATTTCTAGACGGTCGTTACAGATCCGTTACGACACTGTCACAAGCACTTCGGTCGCTCCGTGAAGGTTTTTGCATCGAACCTCTACGGAGTTCTTTCGTGACAATTGCAACTCGGTTGCTGACGATTCCCGCGCTGGCTCTGGCCGCGCTCTCGGGCAGCGCGACGGCCCAGCTGACTGGCGCCGGCGCCACGTTCCCGTATCCGATCTACTTCAAGTGGTTCAATGACTACGCGGCCAAGACCAACGTCCGGATCAACTATCAGTCGATCGGCTCCGGCGGCGGCGTACGCCAGATCTCCGAGCAAACGGTGGACTTCGGCGCCACCGACGGCCCGATGTCCGACGCGGAACTCGCCAAGGCCAAGGGCGGGCCGATCATGCACTTCCCCACGGTGCTTGGCGCCGACGTCATCATCTACAACGTCCCGGGCATCACCCGGTCGCTGAGACTGACTGGACCAGCGATCGCCGACATCTTCCTCGGCAAAATCACGAAGTGGAATGACACGCGCATCGCCACGCTGAACCCCGGCGTCAACCTGCCCAACAGCGACATTCTTGTGGTGCACCGATCGGACGGCAGCGGTACGACGTACGTCTTCACCGATTATCTCGCGGCAGTCAGCCCGGAGTGGGAGAAGAACGTTGGCCGCGCCAAAGAGGTGAGGTGGCCCGTGGGGCTGGGCGCCAAGGGCAATGAGGGCGTGGCGGGACAGGTCAAGCAGACGCCGGGCTCGATCGGCTACACCGAGCTGGCCTACGCGCGCCAGAACTCACTGGCGTACGCGCATGTGCAGAACGCCGCCGGCACCTTCGTCGAACCGACCATCGCGTCCATCACGGCGGCCGCCGCGGGCGCGAAACTTCCGCCGACAACCGACTACCGCGTTTCAATCGTGAATGCGGTCGGCAAGGACGCCTATCCAATTTCGTCCTTCACCTGGCTGCTCGTGTACCGCAACCAGGCCGATGCGTCCAAGGGCAAAGCGCTCAAGGACTTCCTGAAATGGGCATACTCCGAGGGTGAGACTTCGGCCGCCGCGCTGGACTACGCGCCGCTTCCCGGCGACATGACCAAGCGTCTCATCGCTCGACTCGACTCGATCAAGACACCGTGATCACAGAAGGCTCCGCGGCCTCCGTTCCGGCCGCGGCGTCGCCGGACCGAACCGACGGGCGCTCGCTGGCGGAGCGCATCGTCGGTTCTTCTGCTGGCGACCGTGTGTACGTCGCGGTCATCACCGGGTTCGCGATCTGCGTGCCCCTGCTGCTCGTGCTCATCTTCTGGGAAGTGGCCGTGGCGGGTTGGCCCGCTTTCCGCGAGTTCGGCTTCGGATTCCTGACGTCGAGCAACTGGGACCCTGTGCAGCACCAGTTCGGCGCGGCGCCGGCGATCTTCGGTACCATCGTCACGTCACTCATTGCGCTGGTGATTGCCACGCCGCTGGCGCTCGGCGTCGCCGTCTTTCTCTCCGACTACGCGCCGGCATGGTTGCGCCAACCGGTCGGGTTCCTGGTGGACCTGCTCGCGGCGATTCCAAGCGTCGTGTACGGCCTCTGGGGCATCTTCGTCCTGATCCCCGTGATGCGCTCCAGCGTGATGCCGTTCCTGCGGGACACCTTGCACCTGGGCGCTACGCCGTTTTTCCGCGGCCCCGCGTACGGGCCAAGCATGTTGGCGGCCGGCGTGATCCTCGCGGTCATGGTGCTTCCCTACATCTCCGCCGTTTCGCGTGAGGTGCTGCTCGCCGTGCCGCGCTCGCAACGCGAGGCCGCGCTGGCGCTCGGCGCCACGCGCTGGGAAATGATCCAGAAGGCGGTGCTCCCGTTCGCCCGCAGCGGAATCGTCGGCGGCGTCATTCTCGGACTCGGGCGCGCCCTGGGCGAGACGATGGCGGTCACCATGCTCATCGGAAACCGCCACGACATCTCGGCGTCGCTCTTCGCGCCCGGCTACACGATGGCCTCGCTCATCGCCAATGAGTTCAGCGAGGCGTCGGACGACTTGCACCTCTCGGCGCTCATGGCGGTGGGACTCACGCTGCTCGTCCTCACGCTGGTCGTGAACGGCATCGCGCGCTGGCTCGTGTGGCGCGTCGCCCGCCGCGCGGGAGGCCTTCCGTGACTTCCGTGTCGCCTCCGGGACGCCCCACGCTGCGGCAGCTCGCCGTGGCCGAGCGCACCGTGAGCACGATCACGCGACGGCGCATGGTGAGTGCGTTCATGGCGATGGTCATCGCCCTCACCGCGATCATCACGACGCTGCCGCTGCTGTTCATCCTCTGGCACTTGGCCCGCGAAGGTGCGTCGAGCCTGTCGGTGGACTTCTTCACGCAGATGCCCAAGCCCGTCGGTGAAGGCAACGCCGGCATGGCCAACGCCATCGTCGGCACGCTGATCCTGCTGGGCACCGCGTGCCTCATTGGCTTGCCGATCGGCATCGGCGCTGGCCTGTACCTCGCGGACTTCAAGCGCACGCGACTGGCGACGATCGTGCGTTTCCTCGCCGACGTGCTCAACGGCATGCCGTCCATCGTGCTCGGCATCTTCGCGTGGGAGTTCCTCGTCAAGCCACTGGGCCACTTCTCGGCGTGGGCCGGCGGCGTGGCGCTGGCAGCGATGATGATCCCGATGATCACGCGCACTACTGAGGAGATGGTGCGCCTGGTGCCGACATCGCTCCGCGAAGCAGCGCTGGCGCTGGGCTACTCGCGCGCCCGCACGGCACTGGCGGTGGTGCTGCGTACGGCGATGGCCGGCATTGTCACGGGTGTGCTTGTTGCCGTGGCCCGAATCGCCGGCGAGACCGCCCCGCTCCTCTTCACGGCGTTCGGCAACACCTTCTGGTCGCTGGACCTGACGCAACCCATCGCGGCGCTGCCGCTCCAGATCTTCGCGTACGCCATCAGTCCGTACGACGAGTGGCATCGCCTGGCCTGGGCGGGCGCGCTCGTGCTCATCTCGGTCGTCTTCATCATCAGCATCCTGGCGCGGTTCGCGACGCGCTCGTCGAGGTCCGGTGGCCATGGCGACTAACGGAACCCCCGACGCGGGCTGGCCGCGCATTCGCGTGGACGACCTGACGGCGTTTTTCGGCACGACGTCGGCGGTCCGCGGCGCTACCATCGACATTCGCGACCGCGAGGTCACGGCGGTCATCGGTCCCTCGGGATGCGGCAAGTCCACATTCCTGCGCTGCCTCAACCGACTGCACGAGACGGTGCCGACCGCGCGCGTGGATGGCCGCGTGCTGCTGGACGGCCGCAACATTTACGCCGACGGCGTGAATCCCATCGCCGTGCGCAAGCTCATCGGCATGGTGTTCCAGCGGCCGACGCCATTTCCCACGATGAGCATTCGCGACAACGTGGCCGCGGGACTGCGTGTGCACTCGCCGAAGCCCAGTCGCGGCGAGACCGACGTGATCGTCGAGCGGGCGCTCACAAGAGCCGCCCTGTGGGACGAGGTGAAGGACCGCCTCCGCGAGCCCGCCACGTCCTTGTCGGGCGGACAGCAGCAACGGCTCTGTATCGCGCGCGCCCTGGCCACGGACCCCGAGGTGTTGCTGCTGGACGAACCCACGGCCTCGCTGGATCCGATCAGCAGCCAGAAGGTCGAAGAGCTGGTGTACGAACTCAAGCGCGACATGAGCGTCGTGATCGTGACGCACAACATGCAGCAGGCGGCGCGCGTGTCCGACGTGACGGCGTTCTTCCTGATGGGTGAAATGGTGGAATCCGCGCCCACAAAGGCGATGTTCACGACGCCCAAGGACCCCAAGACCGAAGCTTATATCACCGGTCGGTTCGGATGATGACCAACGGTGAATCCGCGAACAGCGCGTCGACTGGGAACATCCAGGCGCAGGACTTCTCGTTCTGGTACGGAGCCAACCAAGCGCTGCACGATATCTCGCTGGGCATTCCGGCTCGCGCCATAACGGCACTCATTGGTCCCAGCGGCTGCGGAAAGTCGACCTTCCTGCGCTCCATCAACCGATTGAACGATTTGCTTCCCGGGATTCGCAAGAAAGGCGAACTGAGGCTGGACGACGAGGACGTCAACGGACTCACCACCGACGTCGTCGCCTTGCGTCAGCGCGTGGGGATGGTATTCCAGCGCTGGAACCCGTTCCCGAAATCCATCTACGACAACGTGGCGTTCGGCCCGCGCATCAACGGCGAGCGCAACGCATCCGCGCTGGACGAAGTGGTCGAGCGTTCGCTGCGCCGTGCCGCGCTCTGGGACGAAGTGCGCGACCGCCTGAATCAGAGCGCGTTGACGCTCTCCGGCGGTCAACAGCAGCGTCTCTGCATCGCGCGAGCGCTCGCCAATGACCCAGAAGTTCTCCTCCTCGACGAGCCGGCCAGCGCACTGGACCCGATTGCGACGCAGAAGATCGAGGAACTGCTCTTCGAGCTCAAAGGCGAGCTCACCGTTGTCATCGTCACCCACAACCTGCAACAAGCGGCGCGTGTGTCGGACCACACCGCTTTCTTCTATCTGGGGCGCCTGATCGAGTTCGACTCGACCGATCGCCTCTTCACCAGCCCGCGCGAAGAGCGCACGGAAGCGTACGTGACCGGGAGGTTTGGATGAGCTCTGAATCGCAGCCAGCGCAGCCCACGGCCGGACGGCCGGGCTTTCGCCACTTTCACGACCAGCTGGACGAACTCAAGCAGCGTCTGCTCACGATGAGCGAGCGGGCCGAGTCGCTGGTGGATCTCGCCGTCGAGTCATTGTTGACCCGCGACGCCGGCAAGGCCGAGCTCGTACTCACCGGAGATCGCGAGATCGACAAGTTGGAAGTCGAGATCGAGGCCATGGCCGTGGAGCTCCTCGCGTTGCAGCAACCCATGGCGCGCGACCTGCGGTTCATCATCGCCGCCATCAAGGCGTCCAGCGATCTGGAACGTGTTGGCGATCACTCGGTGAACATTGCACAGAGCGCCCAGCGCATTATCGCCACCAAAGGCAACATCACGCCCGAGGCCGCCATTGAGGAAATGGCGCGCCGCGCGCGCCAGATGCTCAGTCAGGCGATCGACGCGTTCGTCCGAGCCGATGGCGGGCTGGGGCGCGCCGTGTGCCTCATGGACGACGAGGTGGACAAGCTCAACGACGGGCTCTTCCGCATCGTGGTGACACACATCCTCGAGGACCCCACGACGATCTCAACGGCCCTCGAACTCCTGCTCGTGAGCCGCAACCTGGAGCGCGTGGCGGATCTGTCCACCAATATCGGGGAAGAGGCCGTGTACCTGGCCGAGGGCAAGCAGATCAAGCACCGGCTGGAGGGATAGCGCGTGCTCGGCCGCAGCCTTCGGCTGCGGATTGACGTGCTCAGCCGCGCTGCGCGCGGGTTTGCCGCCGCCCTTCGGTGACAGCATCTTCATCGCGTCCCTTCCGTGACGGAGTGCCCGCAATGCGTTTGGTCCATTCTCTCCAGTTTGCCTCGCTCGTTGTCGGCCTCTCGGCCTCGTGCGCACGTCAAGCCGCCATGGAGGACCACAGCGGTCATGACATGTCAGCGATGGGCGCTTCCAGCGCCGTGAGCGTCCGAACCCTCCCACCCAGCGGCAGCCAGGCCGCCGCGCGCCTCGCGGCCAGCCCGCGCCGCGCCGAATGGGTGAGGGTGCCGTTCGAGCCAGGATCCAGCGACACCGTGATGGCGTGGGTTTCGTATCCGGCGAAGTCGAACGCGAAGACGCCTGTGGTGGTCGTTATCCACGAGAACACATGCCTGGTCACGTGGAACCGCGGCGTAGCAGACCAGCTCGCGGCGGACGGCTTCATCGCCATCGCGCCGGATTTGTGTTCGAAGGTCCGCAGCGGGCCAAGCGACGTTGAGCTCGCGCGCGACTCGGTTCAGAAGATTCTGCCCAGTGTGACGCCGGCGATGCGCAACGCGGAGATCGCTGCCGTGGCGAAGTGGGGAATGTCCCTGCCCGATGCAGCGCCGCGTTACGCGGTGATCGGCTTCTGCTGGGGCGGCGGCACCGTGTGGATGCACGCGGTGAACGGCGGAATCGACGGATACTCCGGCGGAGTGGCGTTCTACGGTACGGCGTACTTCTCCGGCCCGACGCCGATCGCCGACTCGCTGGCCAGGATCAACAAGCCGCTCATGCTCTTGAACGGCAGCCGCGACGCCCGCATCTCGGCCGCCATGCCTGCCATCGACTCGATGATGAAGTCGATGCAAAAGGACTATTCCTCAATGAACTATCAGGACGCCATTCACGGCTTCCTGCGCGCGCAGGGCGACACGTCAGTGCGTCGCGACACCGTGGCCGAAAAGGGCAACGTCGCAGCGACCGCCGACGCATGGCCCCGCACGCTTGGCTTCCTCCGCAAGAACCTCGGCGTGAAATAGCCACGGCCCAAACCTCAGCCACTCGCAGGAGCATCACATGAACGTCTTTCGTATCGCGGCAATCGGATCAGCCTTCCTCCTCGCGGCCTCGTGCCGGCGAAGTGGCTACATGGACGAACACATGGCGCACATGGCCGCTGGGGATATGCACGCGCCGGCTGCGTTACCCTCCAGTTCCGTGCCACAGCAGGGGAACCTGAACCTGCCGCCGAGCAACAACGGCGCGGCGGCGCGGCTTGCCGCCAGCCCACGACATGCCGAGTGGGTGACGGTGGCATGGGAACCTGGCTCGAGCGATTCGCTGATGGCGTACATCGTCTATCCGGTGACGGCCAACGCCAAGACGCCCGTTGTGGTCGTCGTGCACGAGATCTTCGGATTGTCCACTTGGGTTCGCGGCGTAGCAGATCAGGTCGCGGCTGACGGGTTCATCGCGATTGCGCCCGACCTCAACTCACGCGTGCGCGGCGGGCCTAGCACCACCGAACTCAGTGGCGACTCGGCGCGGAAGTTGATCTCAGGCGTCGCCGCGCCGGAACGCAACCGCGGCATCGTGGCAGTGGCACTGTACGCGATGTCACTTCCGTCCGCGGCACAGAAGTACGCGGTCATCGGCTACTGCTGGGGCGGAACCACCGTATTCCTGCACTCGATTCACGGTGGCACGGCTGGCTACTCTGGCGGCGTCGCGTTCTACGGCGGCTTTCCGTACATGAGCGGTACGCCCGCGGTGCCGGTGGCGGACTCGATGGCAAAGATCAAAGTCCCCGTGATGCTGCTGAACGGATCGCGGGATGCCCGCATCGGCGCCGCCATGCCGGCCATCGACGCCATGATGAAGGCGATGCAGAAGGACTACTCCGCCACCAACTACGAGGGCGCCATCCACGGATTCCTGCGCGCGCAGGACGACTCGGCGTTCGTTCGCGACTCCACGGCCCCGGGCGGGCGTCGGCGCGACACGGCTGCGGAACAGGCCAATCTCGTCGCGACAAAAGACGGCTGGCCCAAGACCCTCGCCTTCCTCCGCAAGAACCTCGGCGTGAAATAGACTCGAGCGGGAAGGACCTGGGGCTTCCGCGATCACCTACTTCCGCAACCATGCGATGATTGTCGGACAAGAGGCCGGAGCCATGCTGCTCGCCCGCACCGGCCCCCTCGCAATGCTCCTCTGCGTGTTGCGCGACGCCTTGCCGACGTAGACCTCCAGGAACTCCAGGTCGGCCGCATCCAACGCCCACACCGGCATCATCCCGGGCGCGGTTTCCCCCACCCGGGCCATGTCCGTGAACGGATCTGTGAACGCCGGCATGGTGACCATGCACCGATCATCGACGCGCTGCACCGCTAGGGTAGCCGAGAGCTGCTGAAGGCTCGATTGGCCGAGTCGCTCCATGTCCTCACGCGTGAGCAGGGCCGAATAGACGGGGTTGCGGCGCATTATCCGGCTTTCGAGGCTCATCGCCGCGTACGAATCCTGCGTCGAAATGTCGCGCGTGGACGGGGTCAGCCATACTTGCATGCGACGTCCGCTGTCACGCGGCACGGTCACGCTGACGAACCGGCCGGCAAAGCCCGGCCGCGACACTCGCACCATGTGCTTGCCCGGCTTGAGGTCGATGAAGAACTCGCCCGCCGAATCGCTGGTGGCGCGTCGGTTTGCCGCAACCACTTCGATCGTGGCGTCCTTGAGGACGTGGAATGACGCATCCCCGATCATGCCGCTCAGTCCTCCACGAACTGCCGATGTGACGACGGTTGGCAGCTGGTTGGGCAGGGGAATGAGTTGCATGAGTACGATCACACCGGAGTCCGGAACGGCGATGGTCGCTGTGCGCGGGTAGAAGCCCACGCGCCGCGCCGCGATCGTGTGCTTGCCGGGCGTCACGTTCTCGAAACGGAACCGGCCGTCGGGGCCGGTGGTCATCCGTCGTTTGTTGCCGCCGAGCCAGACGTCCGCGTCGATCGGCGTGCCGGTGGTATCCGAGACGACACCGACAAGGGAGCCGGGCGTGGCGCGTAACGCGATTTGCTGCGTGAGTGCGAGCGTCGGTGCGGCCGCAAGCGCGCCCGCGAGTGCAACCGCGCAGATCCGGAGAGTCGCCATTTGCATACAGAATGCGCCCGGGCCGGTCGGTGTCAATACAAGCCGGATTGCCCCTCCTGGGATCGAACCAGGACTCTCCTGATCCAGAGTCAGGCGTGTTGCCAGTTACACCAAGGGGCAGCGGTATGAGTCTCGCTGTAGCTTCACACACCCTGCCGGAAGCTCGATCAAGCTAGCCAGCATGCGGAGCGCCGGCAACGATTGCGAAGGCTGCCCTCGACGGGTAAGCGCGTGGCCGGAAAGTATCACATCGAGGATTGGGCTTTGGCTGAGCTGCGGTTTTCGTTGTCGTCATCGTGATGGACAGCGTGCGTCAACCGGGTGCGCGGAAGTCGCGATGGTAATGCATCGCAGCTACGGTTGCGCGGAGTGCGTTCACCCCTAAGCTAGCCGTGCGAGTTGCGCGTTCGCACTGGTATTCGGATTCTCTCTTGCCTTGCGCAATGAATAGGATTGTCACAAGATTGTACGGATAGGCCGACGACGGCGAATCCTTTTGACCTGGACGCCGAGGATCAAATGCACCGAATCGCGCCCCCCCCGCCTCGCTCCTGCTCGCTGGCTGGTGTTGTTCCACTTCTGTGTGTCGTTGCGCTTGGCTGTGCTGACGACCGGCTCGAGCCACCAGCGCCGGCGCGCTTCTCGACCGCTTCGCTGTATCTCGCTGAGCCGGGTGCGCCTGCGGCCAAGCCGCTGCCAGCGATAGATGTTGACGTCCCGGACGTCATTAGTCCGCGCGACACTTCGCCTGCCCCACTCGAGGCACGCCTCGATGCCGTCCAGCGACGCGCATTCATAGGCATCAAGAGCGCGGACGCCCCTCGGATATCCGCCACCGCGGTGCAGAAGGCCGATCCATCGCGACCTGGACGGACCGTGCGTCAAGGCGAAGCGCCATCGCGGCAGAGAGCGTTGACCGCGCGCTGGCAGCCTTGGAGCGTCATGGCGTCGAGATCCTCAAGTACTACGAGAACCTCGGTCTGACTTTGGCCACAATACCGAAGGGAAGCGTCGCCGCCCTGCTGGCGAACGAACGGGTCGACTTCATCGCGCCAGACGACCTCAAGTTCACGCTGCTCAGCACTCGAATGCCGGCAGGGCGGCGGGCGTCCTCGTCGGCGAATGCCACATCACAAATAACGCCGTGGGGCGTCGAGGCGCTTCGCGCGCCGCAAGCATGGACCTTCACCCAGGGCAGCGGCGCCAAGCTCTTGCTCATCGACAAAGGCCACTTCCAGGGCCACGAGGACCTTCCGAACGTACCGACCGAGAACTGTCTTGGGGGGTACCATGATAGCGGGTGCAGCGACTATCCCCCTCAGCCTCACGGTACTTTCATGCTGGGCGTTGCCACTGCGCGGGATAACGGATTCGGAACGCTGGGAGTGGCACCAGGAATCCCGGGGACTTCCGTCTTTGTTTGGGGCGCCTGCTACGAGATCGTTGTCAATGGAGTGCTCCAGCACCTGTGTGACAACGACAGAGTTGTTGAGGCGCTCAACTGGGCGACGCAAAACCTGACACCCAATGGCGTCATCAACATGAGCTTCTCACATCCCGGTACGAATGCGGCTGTGGCCACCGCGGTCGCGAGCGCGGCCAACGCGGGGATCGTGATGGTGGCGAGCGCCGGCAATTTCGGGATTGAGCAAATAGAATACCCAGCTGGGTACTCGAACGTGATTGGAGTCAGCGGGATGCGCCAGGACTCCACCTTCGCAACCAGCGGCTCACCCTGTGAAGGCGATAACGGTTCAAACTGGGGCGCGCACGTTGACTTTGCGGCGCCGTGGGACGCCTACACTACTGACTGGAATCACCAGTATGCAGGCGCGGAGCAAGGCGCGTGCGGGACATCCGAGGCGACCGCTTACGTTTCAGGTGTTGCGTTGCTCCTCCGCGCCCAGGGTTGGAGTGCATCCGATATCGCTTATCAAATGGCTCTCACGGCCAAGGACCTTGGCTCGACAGACAAATTCGGTGCGGGACTGCCCCGGGCGGACCTGGCGCTGGGCCTCAAGGCAACGAACGCCCTCGCCTACATACAGAGTGGCAAGCCGAAACTCACGTGGAATGCGAGCCCGCTGGCCACTGAATACCGAATCTACCGACGGGTCACGCCGACGCTTTCGCCAGAATGGACACTGTGGGCGGTGCGGACGACGTTGACGTACACTGATGTTGCAACTGGCGTGTCCTCGATCTGGGGTAACAACAGCTGCTTCATATGGCCCTCCGAGACCGCCGTCGCGTACCACGTGAGGGCCTACAATGCGACGCACAACGTGGAGCACGTGTACACGTCCTGTCCGACCTACATCGCCAATGGAACGCCGCCTTTCTGAGTTGGCACGCATGGCTGCTGCCGTCCTGTCGCTCGCCGGGCCGTGCGTCGCGCTCGCGTGTAACGCGACCGGCCCCAAGCTCCCGAAGGAAGAAACCCTCACGATCCGAACGTTGTTTAGCGGTCCTGCCTCACCCGGCAACGCCGGAATGGGCCCAGAGATCGACCTGATTCCAGGAAAGTTCGTGCTGCGTCGTTCTTATTTCTATGGGAGCAGCGACTATCTCCTCAGCGCAGCGCTGGTACGACGTGGGCTTGACACGCTTCTCGTTGAAGTCCGCGCGCGCCGCTCCGACAGTCCCGGCCTTGCCACGATCTGGCAACACGATTACGAGGCCGAGTCGCCGGCAACGACACCAGGAAGCTACCACCTGAGTTGGTGGCATGTGGAACAAACGCTGAACAAGCGTACGCTGATCCTCGACACGTCCATCGTGATTCCTGCATCGCCATAACGGGGCGGCTCGGGCGCTCCCCAGACCGTCGTCGCGTATCACGTCAGAGTCACAATGCCACTCATAACGTGGAGCACGTGTACACGTCCTGCCCGACGTACATCGCCAATGGAACGCCGCCTTTCTGAGTTGGCATGCAAGCCTGCCGCGATCCTCACGATCACGGTGTCGTGCGTGGCACTAGCGTGCAACGTGACAGGCCCAAGGGCTCCGGCGGAGGAGCCGCTCGCGCTGACAATCTTGTCCAGCGCGGCGGCTTCACCAAACTGGCCGCTGCTGGAGCCCGCGATAGAAGTGAAGGCGGAGCGCTTCTCGGTGATTGCCTCGTTTAACAAGCCTAGCACGAATTGGGGACTCACTGCCGTCCTGATCCGGCGCCAGCCTGACACCCTCATTGTTGAAATCCGAGGGCAGAGGTCAGACCAGCCAGGGATTAATTTTGTTTGGCGCAGTGACTACAAAGGCGAGTCGCCAGCGATGACAGCTGGCGCATACCACCTGAGTTGGTGGCATATTCTTGAAGGAACTGGGACTCCGCGAATCCGCGTCCTCGATACGTCCATCGTGATTCCCGCATCGCCATAACGGGGCGGCTCGG
>JBBTFS010000010.1:0-5620 GCA_038060705.1 Gemmatimonadota bacterium | reverse complement strand
CGCCGGTCTCACCAAGGGGCAGCGGTATGAATCTCGCTGTAGCTTCACAGACCTTCAGGAAGCTCGATCAAGCCAGCCGCCGCACGCAGAAGCGGCAACCTAAACGCATCCTCCTTAGTGCTGATTCCAGCACGACTTACGCAGGCCATTGCCAGTTCCGCCTTGAGACGCCTGACCGCGATCACCATCGCGACAGCGCTCCTTGGTTCGTGTCGCGAACCCTTCATGGCCCTCGGTGGAACGGTGCCGTCCTCCGCCGCTCGGACGCGCGCGGCGCAGATCTTCTCCGCCTTGGGCGCGCGGGTCACTGACCCGCGGCGAGACACGAAGTACGACACCGCCCGCATCAAAATCGCCCGCGCCGCGATGATCCCATCGCGCGTCTGGAATGACACGAGCGTGTGGACCTCCGGCTCCACGTCCCGGCGCACACTGTTGGTGAGCGGACGATTCGGGGCACCGCACTACCGCCTTGATGCCGTGCGTTTCGCGCCGAACCCAACGCAGTTGGCCGATTCGCGGCATGTCATCAACCTGAACCGGTTGTCTGACGTCGCCTATTCGTGGGACACGGAGGTCATGTACTCCCTCGGCTCCGCGCCGGCATCGGACGTGGCGGCGTTCACCCGGGCACTCTTCGCCGCTGCCGAAGGCCGCTACGAGCGCGATGTCCGTGCCGACTACAACGCCATCGCGCCACAGACCACGGCCGCGATGAGCCAACTCTTCGTCGTCGACTCGATCCACGCGTCGCACTTTGCCGACAGCTCAACGCTCGCGACGTTCGCAGTCACGATCCGGCCCGACATCATCCAGAAGCGGCTGCCGCGCCTGGCCGACTACGCCCGGCGCTACCTGGTGACCGCGAAGATGCGCTGGTCGCTCACCGACAAGACCGGCAATACCTACCTGGACTTCTCTGGCGACGACGGACACTTCACGCTCAGGGTACGCACCCGCCGCGGCGAAATGGTCTCGATGAGCGGTCCGGTCGTGCCAATGCCCGATTCCGTGACGCTCAACGGCATGCTTACGATGAAGGTGCGGGCCTTCACAGCCGGCTTTCGCGACTACCACGCCGAGTTCACGATCATCCGCACCGATCACGAGGCCTCGTGGAGCATCGTGTCGCGGCGGGAGCCGGAGTGGATCCTGCCACTCATCACCGAGCGCCTGCTTCGGACTCCACTGCGCCGGCCGTTTCAGGGCAGCGGCGCCATGTTCCGCATCGGTGTGCGCGACAGCGTGGGTGGTCAGACGATCCTGCTGCGACGACTGCACCTCGAGGTGCAGGAAAGCGCGATTCTCCGGTTCATCGGCCGCCTGGGTGCAACCGCCGTCGGCGACTATCAGGGCCGTGCGGAGAAGGAAATGAATATCTGGCTGCGGGAGGTCTTTTCGGGGATCGTCGCGGACCTCTCGAACCTGGGACTGGGGACCGGGAACCAGTCCCAGTAGGCCGGAAAATCAAAAGCCGCCGAGCGGTGCTCAGCGGCCCAAGGTTGCCACGCCACGTCATTGGAACTCTACGTCCTACCGAACAGCGGCGGGCATTATCTGTTGTCGAATAATATAACTACTCATGGAGCTGAGGGGGATCGAACCCCTGACCTCTGCAGTGCGATTGCAGCGCTCTCCCAGCTGAGCTACAGCCCCTCGGCCCAGACGTAAACCTAGTCAGGGGAAGCGCTTCCAACAAGTTGACGCCTGACCGTGCAGTCGCGTCACAGGTCCGGCTCAACGCGTTTTCGGGCCTGAAACTGACCCCTTGCGGCACCCGTCAGGCCACGGGTCATCCCCTTGCCGGACGGGTAACTCATTTGCCCTCGGCGCCGATCGCGCCGCCGTTGTGGGCTTGGTGCTGGGTCAAGGGTTCCGCCTGGCCGGCATCGGGGTGGCCATCGGCTCGCTGGCGGCGCTCGGCGCAACGCGACTGCTTGGCGCGCTGCTGTACGGTGTGCCCGCGACCTACGTGCTGGCCTTCGGCGGGGCGGCACTCGCATTGGGTCTTGCCGCGCTGGTCGCGAGTTGGGTGCCGGCGATGCGGGCGGCCGCGGTTGATCCGGTTATCGCGCTCCGGTCAGAGTAGACGGACAGGACATAGGCGATAACGCCGTGCTATCTCCCATCTCCCGTGTCCTGCCTCCTGCATAGAATTCCCGGATGTTCGAAAAACTCCGACCAGAAGCTGTGCGCGACGCTGCGAAGCGCATCGCGCCGCACGTCAAGCGCACGCCGCTCATCCGCAGCGGAAAGCTGAGCGAGATCGCGGGCGGCGACGTGTATCTCAAGCTCGAGAACGAGCAGCTCACGGGCTCGTTCAAGCTGCGCGGCGCGCTCAATGCGCTCGGCTGCCTCACGCCCGAACAAAAGCGTGCGGGCGTGGTAGCGTCGTCTGCCGGCAATCACGGCATGGGCGTGGCATCGGCGGCCAAGACCCTTGGCATCAAGGCCAAGGTGTACGTGCCGAGTACGGCACCGCAGGTGAAGAAGGACGGCATTCGCGCCATGGGCGCCGAACTGGATGATTCTGCCCCAGACTACGACGCAGCGATGGTTATTGCCATCGAGGACGGCAAGCGAACCGGGCGCCCGTTCATCAATCCGTGCCTCGGCGACGACCTCATCGCCGGGCAAGGCACCGTGGCGCTCGAGATCATCGAGGAACTTCCTGGGCTCAAGTCGCTAGTGGTAAACGTGGGAGGCGGCGGACTGCTGGGCGGATGCGCCAGCCTGTTGCGCAACGAGCGGCCCGACGTGCGCATCTACGGCGCGCAGAGCGTGAACACGGCGGCGATGTCCAGATCAATGGCGGCGGGCAAGATCGTGGACATCCCCAGCGTGCCGACGCTGGCCGACGGATTGGCGGGCGTGATTGACGCGGACGGGTTCGACATCGGCAAGCACTCGCTCGACAAGATCGTGACGTTGACCGAGGACGAGATCGCGCAGGCGATCGCATGGCTCCAGCGAGAACACGGCAAGCGAGTCGAGGGCGCAGGCGCGTGCGCCACAGGTGCGGTGCTATTCAGGAAGATCGCGGTCGAGATGCCGTGCGCTGTGGTTATCTCGGGCGGGAATATTGACCAGGCTCGCTGGAAGCAGGCTCTGGACTCGCAGGGCAGGGTGTAGGGTCCAGGGTCAGGGTGTAGGTCCCTCGATTACCGCTCGCCGGCTGAATTCGGGGAAGACTACAGAAGGTCAGTTAAACCAGGTGTCCAAGAAATCCGGAAGTCCACTTCCACGGGTGATCGCTGCGCTATCCCTGTCAGAAAATGCTAGATCGATGTCACAAAAACGCACTTTACGGTTGCAAGGGCGTTCCTACCTTTCTGCATGCCTTTGGTTGGATTGGGCCCGTCTCGGAGGACATTATGAAAGCCGCTCGCTGGTGGATTCCGGTCGCCTTTGTTGTGATGTCCGCATGCGGAATCCCTGACGAACCGCAGCCTCAAGGTGTAGCGGCAAACGCCGCTGCCCTCGAGGAGGATCTGCTGACGAGCGTCACGGCGCCCCAGCTCAGCCCGGATCAACAGCGGTGGCTCACGACCGTACGCAACCGGCGCCACACCGCGAATGTGAACGTCGCCATGGCAGCGAGAATGCCGGGCGCGCTTCTGCAACAAGGCAGAGAATTGGCTGTGCAAATCACGCCGGCGCTTAGAGTGCTAGCAACTGGTCAACGCGTGACGCGCCGCGGAAACGAGGACATCTCCTGGGCTGGACCGGCCAGCGGCTCAGGCGGGTGGATCGAGATCGTATTGACCACCAAAGGAATCACCGGGACGATTCGGGTCGGTGCGCAGACTTATACTGTCGAGCCGCTCGGCGGCGGATTGCACGCGATCGCGCTCGTGGACGAGAGTAAGTTGCCCCGCGATGACGCGGAGCCGCTATCGGGCGGCGACGGCGAGAATGGCGATCTGGCACTCGTGACGCCGGATATTCGCCGAAAGCTATCGCCTGGAACGGTCGTGCTCGACATCGTCGGCGACACACGAATCGACGTGCTCGTGGTCTACACAGACTCCGTGTTCGTTCTCCACTCGGACATCTACGGCCTAGCCCAGAATGCGATCGATCAAACCAACACGTCGTACTCGAATAGCGCGATCAGCGCAACTCTGAACCGGGTCATCACCTTGGGGGTGAGCTACAACGAAGCTGGCAAAAGCTCCCTCCAGCAGCTCCAGGATCTGACGGGCACTTCAGACGGCTTCATGGACGTCGTGCACGCATTACGGAATCTCTACAGCACTGACGTCGTCGTGCTGATCACGGGTGGCTTCACGGACTCCGTCTGTGGTCGCGGGTATCTACAGTCCACCGCCACCACCGCGTTTTCGGTCGTCAGCTGGGATTGCGCGGTAGCGCCGAGATGGACACTGGCCCACGAAGTGGGGCACAATTACGGGGCTCGGCATGAAACGTCGAACGACCCAGGAAGCCCATACACCTACGGACACGGCTTTACACCCTCCGACCTTGCGTGGCGAACGATCATGACGACGTTCGTTGCGTGCAACAACTGTCCCCGTGTTCAGTTCTGGTCCAATCCAGACGTCACGTTTCCGTCGACCGGCCAGGTCATGGGAACTACGACTGCGGAAAACAACGCCCGCGTACTCACGGAGCGGAAGGCAGCGCTCTCGTTTTTCCGGCATCCGGGCGTCTACATCAGTGGCCCGTACACGATAGTGCGGTTCCAATCGGCGCAGTACACAGCCGTCACCAGCAATGGTGTCGGCCCGTACAATTACCAATGGCGATCCCGGACTGGCTGGAACTACAACTGGGGACCATGGACGAGTTGGTACAGTACGGGCACCACGAACTACACCTATACATCGGTCAACGGCTGTGGAATAAACAACAAACAGCTGGAGGTTCAGGTCACTGACTCACGTTCCGATGTCGTGACAAATACTTTCGTGCTTTCGGTGTCGAATCCCTGTTGAGGGCCGGACGCGGTCTGACGATGGCGCTGATGCGGGGTGCTGCGGACAACTGTCACGGGTCCTTCGCAACACTCAGTATCGCGATCCCGGGCTGACCCTGAGCAGTCGTCATGAGCTGCAAGGTGTACGTGAAGCGGCGGCCTTCTAACGGAACTTCACCTACCCAGTCGTCCACTGGTTGCCCGACGCCGGCGCCTTGGTGAGTGAAGCTGAAGGCGGCGTAACGATAAACGCCTCCAGGCACTAAGCGGTAATCAGTTGTGGCGCCTGTAGCGACGGCCCCAAAGCTTACTGCGGTGTCGGGGAAAATGACCCTCAAATCCAATAGCTCTATAGTCCCAGCGTTGTGAACGCGCAGCAGGGCTGATGATGGGTCCGTAGAACGCGAACAGGCAGCCAAGAGAAGTGCGACGGCCAAACCTGCAGAGGTGCGGAGCACGCGCCGTTGTGCGTGGTTGCGCCGACTCGTCAGCACCGCGCGGAGGCCAGCCAAGTGCATTCTCAGGTATTGCCGCATAAGTACCTCGGTTAAGCAGGCTAATGCTATTGGGGTTAGGCTGCAAGCGAACACCCACTGGTTCATGACGCTTCTTGACGCCCAGCGCGCAATCGAGGCCTGGCGCGTCTGACGGTCCCCCCGCGGCTTCTCCAGTCCTAGCTAG
>JBBTFS010000009.1:3246-5964 GCA_038060705.1 Gemmatimonadota bacterium | reverse complement strand
GAATCTGCGCCGGAAATATCTCTTCGGCCATCCCCACCGTGTACTTGCACTCGTAATCGTAGACTTCGTGCTTGGGAATGATTTCGCCCACCGGCAGCGCATCCTCGCCCAGGATGCCAACCGTCAATTCACGGCCGGCGATGAACTGCTCGATCATGACTTCGTCGTCGTGCAGATACGCCTCAGCAATGGCCGGGCCCAGATCCTCGCGCCGCCGAACAATGGAAAGTCCCACGGTCGATCCCTGTTTGGACGGTTTGACGACAACCGGCAGCGTCAGCCGTCCGAGCTGTTCGTCGGCCGGTTTGTCGCGGTCCGCCATCATCCAGTCGCCAGTCTGTACCCCCGCGCGGCGAAAGAGGTGCTTGGACAAGTCCTTGTCCATCGCCAGCGCGCTGCCGAGGTGGCCACTCCCCGTGTAGCGGATGCCGGCCATGTCCAGCAGCGCCTGGATCGTCCCGTCCTCACCGAAGCCGCCATGCAGGCCGAGGAACACCACGTCCGCCTCCTTGAGCGTCGGGAGCGCGCGGAGCATTTGCGGGAGCGTCTGTTCCGCCAGTCGCGCCAACTCTTCGCGCAGCGGCGGGTCCTTCTTCACTACGTTGCCCTTCGACACAAGCTGTTTCTCGTCCTTCGCCGTCAGAACGCCGCGCGCGGTGTCCAGCGTGACCACATGGTGGCCGCGGGCACGGAGCCCTTCGGCCACGCGGAGTCCCGTGGCCAATGAGACGTCGCGCTCGGCGGACGTCCCGCCCATGAGGACGGTGATATTCATCTGCACATCGTCAGGGTGACCAGCGTCATCTGGACATCAGGTACGAGAGCAGGTCCGACCGGGTGACGATGCCGGTCACCTTGCCGTTCGAGCGAACGAGCACCGCCGGGTTCGCCTTTGACAGGACCTTGGCGACGCTCTCGGCAGGCTGGTAGTCCTCCACCATCGGGAACGGTGCGTCCATCACCTGGGACACCGTGGCGTCGAGCACCTTGGCATCTTCGAGCGCGCGAGCCGACATCGAGAAGTCGATCACGGAACCGACGCAGTTCGCGCCGTCCATCACCGGGACCTGGGATATGTCATGCAGCTGCATGAGGCGCAGTGCCTGTCGCACGGTTTGCCCGGGTGTCACCGACACGATCCCGTTCGCTTGGTCCGGCTTGTTGCGCAGTACCTGTCCCAGCGGCGTGTGGTCCGCTTCGAGCAACTGGTTTTCGCGCATCCACTCGTCGCTGTAGAGCTTGGAGAGATACCGCTCGCCGGTGTCGGGGAGCACCGCAACCACCATGGCCCTGGGGTCGTTCACCTTGGCGGCGAGCTGCACCGCCACGTGCGCGATGAGCCCGCTCGAGCCGCCGACAAAGAGTCCTTCCTCGCGCGTGAGCCGCCGCGCCATGGAAAAGGCTTCCTTGTCAGTCACGGTGACGAAGTCATCTACGACACTCATGTCCAGCGTGCCGGGGATCTTGTCCTGCCCAATCCCTTCCACCTTATACGGCGCGCCTTCGACCTTCGCTTTGCCCTTTGTCCGCCACATATCGGCGAGGATCGATCCGGCCGGATCGCCTGCAACGACCTTGATGTCCTTGTTCTGCTTCTTGAGGTAGCGGCCGACGCCGGTGATGGTGCCGCCAGTACCGGCGGCATAGACGAAGTGCGTGATCTTGCCGTCCGTCTGCTTCCAGATCTCGGGGCCGGTCGTGGCGAAGTGGGCTTCGGGGTTGGCGTCGTTGTAGAACTGGTTCGCGAAGATCGCGCCCGGCGTGTCGTGGGCGATGCGTTTCGCGGTCATCAGGTAGTTGTCCGGATGATCCGGCGGCACCGCGGTGGGCGTGATAATCACTTCGGCGCCAAAGGCCTTGAGCAACCGCACTTTCTCCTGCGACATCTTGTCCGGCATCGTGAAGATGCAGCGATAGCCCCGCAGCGCGGCCGCCAATGCCAGGCCAATGCCCGTGTTGCCGCTCGTGGCCTCCACGATGACGCCGCCCGGCTTGAGCGACCCGTCGCGCTCCGCGCGCTCGATGATCGGTAGTCCGATACGGTCCTTGATCGAGCCGCCGGGGTTGAAGAACTCCGCCTTGGCGTACACCGGCGTTCGCAGTCCCTTCGTCACACCGTTCAGGCGGATGAGCGGCGTCCAGCCGATCGTATCGATGATAGAGTCGTACGGACGCTCGTTTCTCATGGAGTACGTGGAGGAATGGACGACTTGGCGGCCCCGCTTGTGGCGTTACTCACCGCGTCCCGCTTGCCAAGGAGAGTATCGCCAGGCAGCGGATTCGCCTCGGGATGCCGAAAGTACACCGGAAAAAGAACGGACACGGCCACGGGCTCGCCGTGCAGTTTTGCCGGGACGAATCTGAGTTCCTGTGAGCCGCGCACCGCGGCCGAGTCCAGCGATTCGAGACCGCTCGATTCCTCGACCTTCGTTGAGTCGTTCCGCGGCTTTCCATCGCGATCGATGAACAGCTTGAGCGTCACGTTACCCTGCACTTTGCGTGCGTAGAGCGCCGGCGGATACCGGAATGGAAGGTCGCCGTTCACGACGACGGGGGGCTCGTCGGGCCGAACGTTGCCAGGGACGCTCGCCGAGCGTCTCACGGCGCCGTCGCCGCAGCCAGCCGTGGCCGCAACCACGGCGAGAGCAGCGGCCGCGGCCAGGCTCGTCATGGGAACGAGCATGCGCGCAATCTATGGTAGTGCGGCGGTAGTGCGGC
>JBBTFS010000009.1:0-3146 GCA_038060705.1 Gemmatimonadota bacterium | reverse complement strand
GGTAGTGCGGCGGTAGTGCGGCCCGCGGCGGCTCAGTCGACCTTGGCGTCGCGGCCCAGCTCTTCCAACAACGCAAGCGCCTGGATTGGCGTCAGGCTGTTCACGTCGAGTTTCGACAGCCGCTCGAGTGCCGGATGGCGCGTGGCGGCGAACAGACCGAGTTGATCCCGCGGCGGCGGCGGCGGCGAACCGGCGCGTGACAGCTGCTCGCTCTCCAGACGCTGCAGCACCTGTCGCGCGCGGCTCAGCACCTCGGCCGGCAGGCCCGCGAGACGGCCCACTTCAATCCCGTAGGAACGGTCGGCGCCGCCCGGTTCCAGGCGGTAGACGAAGAGGATCCGGTCACCGACTTCGCGAACGGCCACATTGAAGTTCCTCACCGCGGCGAGGTCATCCGCCAACTGCGTCAGTTCGTGATAGTGCGTGGCGAAGATGGTCTTGCACGCGGTCACGTTGTGGAGGTGCTCGGTCACCGCCCATGCAATCGACACGCCGTCGTACGTGGACGTTCCCCGTCCGATCTCATCGAGGAGCACCAGGCTCCGCGCCGACGCCGTCTGGAGAATGGCGCTCGTCTCGGCCATTTCCACCATAAACGTGGACTGGCCGCGCGCCAGGTTGTCGCTGGCGCCCACGCGCGTGAAGATACGATCCACAGTGCCGATCTCGGCGTCTGTCGCCGGCACGAAACTGCCCACGTGCGCCATGAGAACGATGAGGCCCACTTGGCGCAGGATGGTAGACTTGCCGGCCATGTTCGGGCCGGTGAGGATGATCACGCGCGCGTCCGCCGTCAGCGTCACGTCGTTGGGCACGAACTTGTCGCGCGGCATCATGCGCTCGACCACCGGGTGTCGGCCGCCGGTGATGCGCAACGCAAATTCGTCGGTGAGGCGCGGTCGAACGTAGCCCTCGCGCGCAGCCACATCCGCCAAAGCACTCACCACGTCCGCGGTGGCGGTGGCACGCGCCATGGCGTGCAGTCGCGCGATCTGCGCGCCGGCGCGCACGCGCACCGCATCGAACAACTCGCGCTCCCTGGTTTCGATGCGCTCCGAAGCGGTCAGCACCTTCTCCTCGTACGACTTGAGCGCCGGCGTGACAAAGCGCTCGCCGTTGGTGATCGTCTGGCGCCGCTGAAAGTCCGGCGGCACGAGGTGCAGGTTCGACTTGGTGACTTCGATGTAGTACCCGAAGACCCGGTTGAAGCCGACCTTGAGCGACTGGATGCCGGTGCGTTGGCGCTCGTCCGCCTGGATTCGGGCGATGGACTCGCGGCCTCCGTCGCGCAACACCCGCAACTCGTCGAGTTCGGTGTCCACGCCGGGCGCGATCGTCGGCTCTTCGCCCACGGCGACCGGTGCGTCCGGAACGAGCGTGCGCTTGATGTCGCCCGCGACGTCGGCGCATTCATCCCACGAGCCCAGCAGGTCCCCGAGCAACGCACCTGCTTTCGGGCCAGCCGCGGCCTCGAGCGCGCTGCGCACGGCGGGCAAGCGTCCCAACGAAGTGCCCAGCGCGCGTAGTTCACGCGGTGTGCTGCGACCGAGCGCAGCCTTGGTCGCCAGTCGCTCCAGGTCGCGCACGCCATCGAGCGCCGAACGCAGCTGCTCGCGCGCAATGGGCGCGCGCGTGAACCGCTCCACCGCGTCCAGCCGCGCGTCGATCGCCGCCCTGATCGCCAGCGGCGCAAGCACCCATTGCCGCAACAACCTTGCGCCCATCGGTGTAGCGGTCCGGTCCAGGACGTCGATCAACGTGCCTTCGCTGCCGCCCTCCGCGCCGCCGCGCAAAGACTCCACCAGCTCCAGATTGCGGCGCGTCATTTCGTCCAGCGGAATCACGCCCGCCGAACGCTCGACAACCGGCCGCGCGATGGAAACGCCGGCCGGTTGCAGTTCCTTCAGGTACCGCAGCAGGGCGCCAGCCGCGCCCACGGCGAGCACGTCATCGGCCCCGATGCCGAGGCCGTCCAGGCTGTGCACGCCGAACTGGCGCGTGAGCTCGTCGCGAGCCATCCGCGGATCGAACTCCCACGCTTCGCGTTCCGTGGATAGCGCGCCCTGAAGGCGGAAATCGGCAATCGACAATCGGAAATCGGGCGGAATCAGGAGTTCGCGTGGCGCCAGCCGCGAAAGTGCGGGCTCCAGTTCGCTCTCGGGCACCACGGCGAGACGCAATTCGCCCGTCGAGATGTCCGCGGCGGCGATGCCAACCAACCGCCGTTCGATCGTCGATTGCCGACTGCCGATTTCCACGGTGCCAGCCGCCAAGGCCACAACGTAGTTCGCGCGCCCGCCCTCCAGCAGGTCGTCCGACAATGCCGCGCCCGGCGTGATTGTCTCGACGACTTCGCGCCGGACGATTCCTTTTGCCGACTTGGGATCCTCAACTTGCTCGCAAATGGCGACGCGAAAACCCTGCTGCACCAGGCGCCGCACGTACTCGGGCGCGGCCTTCACCGGAATCCCCGCGAGCGGCACGTCCGCCGCCGCGCCGTTGTTGCGCGAGGTGAGCGTCAGGCCCAGCACGCGCGAGGCCGTCTCCGCGTCGTCGTAGAACATTTCGTAGAACTCACCCATGCGAAAAAACAGAATCGCGTTCTGGTGACGCGATTTCACGTCGCGGTACTGCTGTATCAGGGGAGTAGCCGACATGACGGTTGAGAACGTGCTTTGGGCGGCGTGGAGCGGGAAGTGGCCGCCCGCCATGGTGTCCGGGCGCCGCTACTGCGGGCTCGGACTTACCAACGTAATGAAACCGCTGTGCCCTTTTCCCTTGAGGTCGGCAGAGGACTTTACGGCTTCGGCGCGCGTCTGATACTTGCCGACGCGCACGCGGTAGGGCGGCTTGGCGCCATCGACCCGGGCGTCAGTGCCGATCGACACGAGTTGCTGCACCAACCGAACCGCCGCGTCGTGCGAATCGTACGCCGCCAGCTGCACGCTGTAATACGCGGCCGCGGGTGCTGCCGGAGTTACGGCGGTGGAAACCGGAGCCGCGGCAGCCGGAGCGGTTGGTGGTGTCGCTGGCAACGCCCCCCCTCCGGGTGGAGTAGCGGCGGGGGCCGCGGTTGTCGGACTCGTGACCGGCGCGCCGGCACGTGCGGCGGAGTCGGCGGCAGCCGCGGCCGCGGCCGCGGCTAT
>JBBTFS010000008.1:44684-62352 GCA_038060705.1 Gemmatimonadota bacterium | reverse complement strand
AGGAGAGAGGAGAGAGGAGAGAGGAGAGAGGAGAGAGGAGAGAGGAGAGAGGAGATTCTATCGAAAAGAGGCCCGGAGCTGCTTGCTCCGGACCTCCTCTCTCCCCGCTCCTCTCTCCTCTCTAGTACCGGTAGTGATCCGGCTTGTACGGCCCGGTAACCGGCACGCCGATGTACGCCGCCTGCTCTTTGCTCAGCGTCGTGAGGCGGGCACCGAGTTTGTCGAGGTGGAGGCGGGCGACCTTCTCATCGAGATGCTTCGGCAGCACGTACACCTTCTTTTCGTACCGCGACGTGTGGCCAAAGAGCTCGATCTGCGCCATCACCTGGTTCGTGAAGCTGGCCGACATGACGAAGCTCGGATGACCGGTGGCGCAGCCCAGGTTCATCAGGCGGCCCTCGGCGAGAATCAGCACCGAGTGGTTGTCCGGGAACACGTACTCGTCGTACTGCGGCTTGATGTTGATGCGCTTCATGCCCTTCACCTTTTTCAGGCCGGCCATGTCGATCTCGTTGTCGAAGTGGCCGATGTTGCCGACGATTGCCTTGTCCTTCATGCGCGACATGTGTTCGGCGGTGATGATGTTGCAGTTGCCGGTGGCGGTGATGAAAATGTCGGCCGTCGAGATGACATCGTCGATCGTCACGACCTGATAGCCGGCCATGCAGGCCTGCAGCGCGCAGATCGGATCGATCTCGGTGATGACCACGCGCGCACCCTGGCCGCGGAGCGCCTCGGCGCAGCCCTTGCCCACTTCGCCGTAGCCGAGCACGACCGCGAGCTTGCCAGCGATCATGACGTCGGTGGCGCGGTTAAGGCCGTCGATCACGGAGTGACGGCAGCCGTAGATGTTGTCGAACTTGGACTTGGTCACCGAGTCGTTGACGTTGATGGCCGGGAAGAGCAGGGTGCCCGCCTTCATCATTTCATAGAGGCGGTGCACGCCCGTGGTCGTCTCTTCCGTGACGCCCTTGATTTCCTTGGCCATCTTCGTGAAGCGGCCGGGATTCTTCGCGGCTTCGCTGCGAAGAAGCTTCAGTATCACGCCCCACTCCTCGGGGTCATTGGCTTCGTCGAACGCCGGGATCTTGCCGGCCTTCTCGAACTCGGCGCCCTTGTGCACGAGCAGCGTCGCGTCGCCGCCGTCATCCAGCAGCATGTTGGGGCCACCGCCGTCGGGCCACATGAGGGCTTGTTCGGTGCACCACCAGTACTCCTCGAGCGTCTCGCCCTTCCACGCAAACACCGGTGTGCCGGCCGGCTTGGACGGCGTGCCAGTCGGTCCGACGGCCACCGCGGCCGCGGCGTGATCCTGCGTCGAGAAGATGTTGCACGACACCCAGCGCACGTCGGCGCCGAGGTCCACGAGCGTCTCGATGAGCACCGCGGTCTGCACTGTCATGTGCAGCGAACCCATCACGCGCGCACCCTTGAGCGGGCGCGTGCCGCGATACTCGTCGCGTACGGACATCAAGCCCGGCATTTCCTGCTCGGCGAGGCGGATTTCCTTACGGCCCCACTCGGCGAGCGAGAGGTCCGCAACCTTGAACGGCGGACGCGCGGTCCTGGACGCGGTTTTGGCGGTGATCTTCGTGGTCACCTTCTTGACGGCTTTGCTGACGCGAGTTGCGATACCCATTTCTGATTCTCGGTTGGTTGATGATTCTGAAGTGCAGGGACCAGGGACTGGTAAGTAGGAACTAGATCCAGTTTCCAGTTCCTACCTACCAGTCCCTGGTTCCTGTTTCTTGGCAACGAGTGAAAACAACGCCGGCCCCTTGGCGGCCGTGTCCGCCGGCAGCACGCGATAACGCGCTGTCGTGAGTCCTGCATCGTTCACCCAGGCGCGGACCTGTTCCTCGGTGAAGCCCTGCCAGATGTGTCCCATCTGTTGCGTGTATTCGTCGTGCTCGTGCGCGGTGAGGTCCAGCACCAGCAAGCGTCCGCCGGGCTTGAGTACGCGGCGTACCTCTGCCAACACTTTCACGGGCTCGAGGACGAAGTGCGTGACCATGAACAGCAACGCGATGTCGAGCTCGTTGTCGCCGATTGGCAACGCTTCCACGCTGCCGGTGCGCACGTCCACGTTGTCGAACGGCGACAGGCGGCGCTTGGCGGCCGAGAGCATCGCGCCGGATTCGTCCACGGCGATCACTCGGGCAACGGCGGGCGCCACGGCCTCGCTCAGGATTCCGGTGCCGCAGCCCAGGTCGCCCACGACATAGCGGTCGTCGAGCAGGTCCAGGAGCGCCAAGAGATCGGTGCGCGCGCCGATGAGCGTCGCGCGCATTTGATCCCATCTTGGGGCAGCGCCGCGAAAGAATGTCTGCACTTTGACCCGGCGCGCGTTGAGCACGCTTTCGCGTCGGCGTGCATCCTGATGCGCCGAGGCTCCCGCGGACACTTGCTCGCGCACGACGTTCCAAAGCCGCTTGGCCTCGGCGTCCAGTCTGGACGGCACGAGCGTGTAGTGACGGCTGGCGCCGGAGTCGCGCGCCGTCACCCAGCCCTCATCCGCCAGAATCTTGAGGTGGCGGCTCACTGTGGACTGTGGCAACTGCAGCACCTGACAGAGCTCACCTACGGTGAGCTCTGTCCCCTCCAATAGGAGGAGAACACGGCTGCGGGTGGGGTCGGCGAGGGTGCCGAGTCGGTCGAAGACGAGGGCTGGGCGGGCCATCTATATATCCGGATTAACGGATAAATATAGCGGGACGCTGCGGCCGTGCCAGCCCTCCGCCCGGATGCCCTGCCTATCTCGCGACCACCCGGGTCGTGTAGGCGACTCCGTCCGGCGTCAGCCCCGCGTCCAATTGGCGAACGACGGTGCGCGATGCGATGTCGATGATCGCGACCCTGGCCTGGGTGCTGAGCGACTGGAACGCGTAGCGCCCGTCGGGGCTGATGATGATGCCCTGCGGCCCGGCCCCCGGCATTGGAATGCGGCCCAGTTCTTTCTTCGTGGCGCGATCGAGGAAACGCACTTCTTCGCCTCGCGCGTCGGGGATGATCGCGGTCTTGAGGTCCGGCGTGAAAGCCATGCGGTACGGGAACTGTACGCCCTCGGCTGCAACCACCATCGCGCCCGTGGCCGGATCAACCACGGTGACTTTGCCCGTCGCATTGGAACCGACCCAAACTTCTTTGCCGTCGGACGTGACGTTGATGGCTTCAGGCGTGGTGGGTACTTCCCACGAGCGCGTGAAGAGCCCGGTGCGAAGATCCATCTCGCTCACTGTGTTGCTGCGCATGTTGCCGGTGTAGGCGCGCGCGCCGTCCCCGGTGACGCCGACCATATGCGGATACTGGCCGATGGTCGCGACGGAGTTGGCGACATCGCCGGTCTTGATGTTCACGACGATGATGTTGTTGGTCGTCTCCGACGTCACCACCACGAGACTGTCGGCGCTGCGCGGCAGGAACACGATGCCGTGCGGCGCGGTGTATCCGCCCAGGTCAATCGTGCGCGTGACCTTGAGGCCCGGCACGTCGATGACGGTGAGCGTTCGGCGCATCGGACCACCGTAGTCCGTGACGACGGCGACGCGTCCGTCGGTCGAGACCACCACCTCGTGCGGCCCGATGCCCGTGGGCAACGTAGCCAGCGCGCGACCGCTTGCGACATCGATGATGGTCGCGGTGTTCGGCGTCTTGTTGGTGACGATGAGCGTGCCCGAGAGTCCCGCGGCTTGCGCCGTTGCCGCCGCTGAACTGATGGCGACTACCGCAAGCGCACGAGCGCTGGCTTGAATCAGTCCACCCATGAAATGCTCCTGTTCAACTGTGTGGGATCGCATGTCTTCAGTCTCTACGCGGCGACCATACGTTGCATGGCCTTCCAAAGTGCCTCGACATCGGCGCGCTCCGTGCGTTCGGCCCCGATCGAGACGCGCACCATCCAGCGTCCGTCCAGGATTGCAGGGGTCACGAACGCGGCGCCCGATGCATTGAGCCGCTCTGCCCAGAGCTGAGTGTGCGCGTCGAGTGCGTTACCTGCCATGCCAGCGGGTTCGTGTCGCACGCAGACAGTCTGCAGCCTGACCGGAAGGAGTACGCGCCAACCGGGCGTGGCCCCGACCTGCGAAGCCAGCCACTGCGCGTTCTCCAGGTCGCGACGCAGGCGCGCTTGGAGACCCGAAACGCCCTGATCGCGAATCAGGCACCACAATTTGAGCGCGCGAAATCTGCGGCCCAGTGGGAGGCCCCAGTCGCGATAGTTGGTCACCTCGCCATCGGCGGTCGAACGGAGATAGCTGGGGTTCGTGGACATTACTCGCTCCAGATGATCCGTGTCGCGCACGTAGTACAGCGTGCAATCGAACGCCGCACCGAGCCATTTGTGTGCGTTGACGATCACGGAGTCCGCGCCCTCGATGCCTTCCCACATCCAGCGGCACTCGGGGAGAATCATCGCGGAGCCGGCCATGGCGGCGTCCACGTGCAGCCAGATCCCGCGTGCCTTGGCAACGGCCGCGATCGGTGCCACGGGATCGAAGGCGGTCGACGTGGTTGTGCCGACCGTAGCGACGACGGCCGCGGGAACCTGGCCTTCGCGCAGATCGCGCTCGATGACGGCCTCCAGCGCGCCGGGCCGCATACCATAGGTACCGTCGTGCTCCACCACACGGATGTTCTGCCGTCCAAAGCCCGCGAGCAGCGGCGCCTTCTCCACGGAGCTATGCGAGTGCGCGGAGAGGTACACCACGAGCGGCTTTGACTCGCCCTGGAGTCCGCCGCGATCGCGTGAGAACTGCGACGCGCGTTCGCGGGCACACAACAGCGCAACCAGCGTGCTGGTGGACGCGGTGTCCTGGATCACGCCGCGCCACGCATCAGACAGGCCGAGCATGCGCCGCATCCAGTCGCATGTAACTTCTTCGAGTTCGGTGAGGGCGGGACTCGATTGCCACGACAATCCCAGCACGCCGAGGCCGGTGCTGAGGTAGTCGCCCAGCACGCTGGCCAGCGCACCGTTGGACGGGAAATACCCGAAGAACCGCGGATGCTGCCAATGCGTGAGTCCCGGCACGATGACGCGATCGAGATCCGTCATGATCGCGTCGAACGGTTCCGGCATGTTCGGCGCCTCGCGCGGCAGGCTGCGTCGCACATCGCCCGGTCGTGTAGTGGCGCGCACCGGCAGGCCGGCCACTCGGGCGCGGTAGTCGGCGATCCAGTCCACCAGCCGATGCGCGGCGGCGCGGAATTCTTCGGGCGTCATGTCGAGGCAAAGCTACCGCGGTTTTGTCATCCTGAGCGAAGCGAAGGATCTCCTCAAACGTTCAAGAAGATCCTTCGGTCGCAGCGCTTCCTCAGGATGACAAAGACTACGGGCGACGCGTTGCTTCGATGTCGAGCGTGATGGTGATCGTGTCGCCCACCACCGGAGCGGCCTCGACTGCGCGACTGTAGTTCAAGCCGAAGTCGTGCCGGTCGATCTTGATGGTCGCGCTGGCGCCAACGCGAAGATTCGGGCCTTGCGCGAGTGGGGCGGAGGGACCTTCTACATCGAGCACCACGTCCTTCGTGACGCCGTGCATCGTGAGCGCGCCCGTCAGCCTGAAGCGGCCGGCGTCCACAGGCACCGCGGACTTGGACACGAACGTGATCGTGGGATAGGTCGCGACGTCGAAGAAGTTGGCGCTGCGCAGGTCGTTGTCACGCATCTGGACGCGCGTGTTCACGGACGCGGCGTCGATAGTCACGTCGACGGCGATGGTCGTCACATCCTTGCCGTCCCATTGTATGGTGCCAGACAACTTCTCGAACTGGCCGCGCACAGTGGAGACCATCAAGTGCTTCACGGCGAACTGCGCGGCGGTGTGATTGGGATCGATGTTCCAGGTGGGCGCCTGTGCCCCTGCACTGAAGGCGTCGGCGAGGAGAGCGGCTGCAACGATGTGCGACGGGAACTTCATGAAGCGGAGACTCCGGATTGAGGTGAGGTGAGGCGTACAGGGTATACGCGCCTTGCCTTCAGACGTTCGGAAACGGGGAACCCCACTGGCGGTCGCAGCCGGGCGGCGCGAATTTCGCTGGATGACATACCGCGCCTCATTCATCGCGCTGGCGCTCGTCGCCGACAGTCTAACCGCGCAGGACAGCGTCCGCGTCACGTATCCGGCACCCGTCGAGTCGCGCGCGGGCATGGTGGTCTGCGCATCGGACCTCGCATGCGATGTGGGCGCGCGCATCCTGAAGAAGGGCGGCAACGCGGTGGATGCGGCGGTGGCGACGGGATTTGCGATGGCAGTCGCGTACCCCTCCGCCGGCAACATCGGCGGCGGAGGATTCATGGTCGTGCGCACCGCGCGCGGCGTGACCACGTTCGACTTCCGCGAACGCGCGCCGCTCAAGTCCACGCCGACGATGTACCTGGACACGGCCGGCAACATCGACCGGCGACTGACCGCGCGTGGATACCTGGCGCCCGGTGTCCCGGGCACCGTGCGCGGCTTGGAGATGGCGCACAAGAAGTACGGCAAGCTGCCGTGGCAAGACGTGGTGCTGCCGGCCGCTGAGTTGGCCGATGGCTTCATGCTCAGCCCCGACTTGGCCCGCAGTCTGAGCCGCGAAGTGGCGCGCGGCATGACGAACTTTCCGGTCTCGGTCGCGACATACGGCAAACCGGGTGGCGGCGACTGGAATCCGGGCGACATGATCCGTCTGCCAGGTCTGGCAGGCACGTTGCGCGCCATCGCTGAGGGAGGCGCGGACGCGTTCTACAAGGGCTGGATCGCGGACAGCATCGCGGCCGACATGGCGCGCAATGGCGGCCTGATCAGCAAGGAGGACCTCGCCGCGTACCGTGCCGTGGAGCGCGCGCCGATTCGCGGCGAGTTCCGCGGGTACACGGTCTATGCCATGGCGCCGCCGAGCTCCGGCGGCGTGGCGATGGTGCAGATCCTCAACATCCTCGACCGACTCAACGTTGGCGCATCAGATCGTTATTCGCCGCGCACGCTGCATCTCATGATCGAAGCGACCCGTCGCGCGTTCCTGGATCGCGCTCGGTTCCTGGGTGACCCGGATTTCGTGAAGGTGCCGGTCGAGAAGCTCACGTCGAAAGCGTACGCGGCCCAGCTTGCCAGGGAGATCGACACGACGCGCGCGTCGAAGAGCGAAGCGCTGGCTCCGGATCTGATGCACGTGGCTGAGGCCGAACACGAGGAGACCACGCACATCTCGGTCGTGGACAAGGACGGTTCCGCCGTCTCGATGACGTACACGCTCGAAGGCGGCTTCGGCTCGCACGTGGTGGTGCCGGGCGCGGGATTCCTGCTCAACAACGAGATGGGCGACTTCAACAAGAAGCCGGGGTATACGGGTGCGTCCGGCGACATTGGCACGGCGGCGAACCTCGTCGCGCCAGGCAAGCGCATGCTCAGCTCCATGTCGCCGGCGATCGTCATGAAGGGACGCGACCTTCACCTGGTGACTGGATCACCCGGCGGCCGCACGATCATCAATACGGTGTTCGACGTGGTCTTCAACGTGCTGCAATACGACATGAACGTGCGCGCTGCCGTGGACGCGCCACGCCTGCACCACCAGTGGCTGCCGGACACGGCGTCGTTCGAGAACAACGCGATTCCGGCGATGACGGCCGAGCAGTTGCGGCAAATGGGTCACGCGGTGAAGGTGGCCGGGGGGCAGGGTGACGCGCACACGATCCTGTGGGATTCAAAGGCGAAGGCCGCGTTCGGCGCGAACGACTTCAGGAGCCGGGACTCGAAGGTCGCCGTTCCGTAGATTACGGCATGGCTTCGCGTAGTCTGGAACTCGTGCGGTCCGACCCCAAGGCGCCGCGCGTTCGGCGCGTACCGGGCGAGCAGGTTGAGCGGAATCCGGGCATGCCGCTGGATCTCGACATCGTGCGCGCGATCCGGGTAAACCGCAGCGCCGTGGAGCGTCGAGCGGCCACGATTCCCACGCGGCGTACCGTGAAAAAGCAGTGGCAGGCAGCGTGGCTGCTCAAGGCCATCACGCTGATCGACCTCACCACGCTGTCCGGCGACGACACGCCTGGCAATGTGAAGCGACTGTGTGCCAAGGCGCGCAATCCGCTGCGCGACGACGTGCTCAAGGCACTTGGCGCGGAGTCCCTGGACATCAAGGTCGGCGCCGTGTGCGTGTATCACGCGCTCGTGCAGACGGCTGTCGAGGCACTGCGTGGTTCAGAGATTCCGGTGGCGGCGGTGTCCACCGGGTTTCCGGCCGGCTTGAGTCCGTTCGAACAGCGCGTGGCGGAGATCCCCGCCTCGGTGAACGCAGGCGCGAAAGAGATTGACATCGTCATCACCCGCTCGCATGTGCTCACCGGCAACTGGCAGGCGCTGTATGACGAGGTCAAGGCGTTCCGCCAGGCGAGCGGCGACGCGCACCTCAAGGCGATTCTGGCGACCGGCGAGTTGGGGACGCTGAATAACGTTGCGCGTGCCAGCGTTGTGGCGATGCAGGCCGGCGCGGATTTCATCAAGACCTCGACGGGGAAGGAAGGCGTCAACGCCACGATGTCGTTCGCGCTGGTGATGGCGCGCATGATCCGCGAGTACCACGAGCAGACGGGGTACGCGGTCGGGTTCAAGCCGGCCGGGGGAATCCGCACCGCCAGGCAATCGCTCGAGTATTTGTACCTGATGAAGGAAGAGCTGGGCGACCGCTGGCTGCAGCCGGACCTGTTTCGCTTTGGCGCCAGCGCACTGCTGACTGACATCGAGCGCCAGTTGGAGCACTACGTCACTGGCCGCTACGCCGCGGCATACCGCCAACCAATGCCCTGATGGCCACCGTCGCCGAGATCTTCAAATCGATGGAGTACGGTCCAGCGCCCGAGGCGGACCAACCCGCTCGCACCTGGCTCGGCAAATACGAGCGCGTGTTCGGGCACTTCATCGGCGGCGATTGGACGGAGCCCGGCAAGACCTTCGACGTCATCAACCCGGCCAACCGCGAGGTGCTGGCGCGCGTCACGCAGGGAACGGCCGCCGATGTCGACGCGGCGGTGAACGCGGCGAAGAAGGCGCTACCGGGATGGCAGGCGCTGGACGGACACGTCCGGGCGCGTCACCTGTACGCGCTGGCGCGCGCGATCCAGAAGCACTCGCGCCTGTTCGCCGTCGTCGAGACGATGGACAACGGCAAGTCCATCCGCGAAACGCGCGACATCGACATCCCGCTCGTGGCCCGGCACTTCTACCACCACGCCGGTTGGGCTCAACTGCTCGAGAGCGAGTTCCCGGGGTACAAAGGGGCGGGCGTTGTCGGGCAGATCATCCCGTGGAACTTCCCGCTGCTGATGCTGGCGTGGAAGGTCGCGCCTGCGTTGGCCGCTGGTTGTACGATCGTGCTCAAGCCGGCGGAGTTCACGCCGCTTTCGGCGCTGCTGTTCTGCGAGATCGCGCGCGAGGCGGGCCTTCCGGCTGGTGTGCTCAACATCATCACGGGCGACGGGAAGACCGGCGCGGCGCTGGTCGAGCACCCCAAGGTCGACAAGATCGCATTCACCGGCTCTACCGAAGTCGGCCGCATCATTCGGAAGGCGACCGCCGGCTCCGGCAAGAAGTTGTCGCTCGAACTCGGCGGCAAGAGTCCGTTCATCGTGTACGACGACGCCGACCTCGACAGCGTGGTGGAGGGCGTCGTCGACGCCATCTGGTTCAACCAGGGCCAGGTGTGCTGCGCCGGGTCGCGCCTGCTCGTGCAGGAAGGCGTGGCCGACAAACTCATCGAGAAAGTGCGCGCCCGCATGGAGCGCCTGCGCATCGGATCGCCGCTGGACAAGGCGGTGGACATGGGCGCCATCGTGGCGCCGGAGCAGCTGGAGCGCATCCGCTCGCTGGTGCAGCAGGGCAAGGACGAAGGCGCCACGATGTGGCAGCCGTCGTGGGCGTGCCCCACGGAGGGCTATTTCTATCCGCCGACGCTGTTCACGGACGTGACCCCGTCAAGCACCATCGCGCAGGTCGAGATTTTCGGGCCGGTGCTGGTGTCGATGACGTTCCGCACGCCGGAAGAATCCGTGGCGCTGGCGAACAACACGCCGTTTGGTCTTGCGGCCAGCGTGTGGACCGAGAGCATCAACCTCGCCCTCGACATCGCGCCCAAGCTCAAGAGCGGCGTGGTTTGGATCAACTCGACCAATCTGTTTGATGCCTCTGCCGGCTTCGGCGGCTATCGCGAGAGCGGATTTGGCCGCGAGGGTGGGCGCGAGGGCATGTGGGAGTATCTCAAGAGGGTGCAGGGTGCGGGGCTCAGCGTGCAGGGTGCACGACGGGATACGGCGAGGCGCAAACGAGTCAGTGGATCGCAGCAGCCACACCCCGAACGCGGCACCCCGTACCCTGAAATAGACCGCACGCCCAAGCTGTTCATCGGTGGCAAGCAGGCTCGCCCTGACCAGGGCTATTCGCGCCGTATCCTTGGCCCGGACGGCGCGCTGGTGGGCGAAGCGCCCGAGGGCAATCGCAAGGACATCCGCAATGCGGTCGAGGCAGCGCACGCCGGGTGGAAGACGTGGGGGAAGGCCACGGGCCATAACCGCGGACAGATCCTCTACTACATCGCCGAGAATCTCTCGGCGCGTGCGCACGAGTTCGCGACACGCTTGAGCGCGATGGATGGTCGGACGTCGCGCGAAGGCGACAAGGAAGTGGACGCCAGCATCCGGCGCCTGTTCACGTACGCGGCGTGGTGCGACAAGTGGGACGGCGCGGTGCACAACGTGCCCATCCGCGGTGTGGCGCTGGCGATGCACGAGCCGATTGGGGTTGTGGGAATCGGCGCGCCGGAGGCGTTCCCGCTCCTGGGTTTCGTCTCAGTCATCGCGCCCGCGCTGGCCACCGGCAACGCGGTCATCGTGATTCCGTCAGAGGCGTATCCGCTGGCCGCGACCGATTTCTACAGCGTGCTCGAGACGTCAGACGTTCCTGCCGGCGTGATCAACATCGTGACGGGCGACAAGAACGCCTTGATGAAGACGCTGTCCGAGCACGACGACGTGGAAAGCGTGTGGTACTTCGGCGACAAGGACGGTGTGAAGGCCGTGGAACTGGCGTCCGCCAGCAACATGAAGCGCACGTGGGCCTCGTGGAGCGACCGCGACTGGATGAGTGATGACGCTGAGGGTCGCGAATTCCTGCGGGAAGGCACGCAGGTCAAGAACATCTGGATCCCGTACGGCGAATAACTACGGGGACTGGTGAAAGGGGACTAGGAACTGGAAACGGCCACCCCTTCTCGCAGAAGCAAAGAAACCATTTCGAGCGCGTTCGTCGTGGCGTAGTTGCCGTAGCAGTTGTTGAAGACCAGATGGATCTCGCGCGCCTGATCGGCCACGGTGCGGATTCTCGGCAGCCACGACGCCAGCTCGGTCTCGTCGTAGAGATAGCGGAAGCGCTGGCTCACGCGCGCGACCTTGGCTTCCCACGTGTCCACGTTGCGGCCGTGGAAGCGGATCACGGCCAGGCCGCGTTCCGTCGTTTCGCCGAGTGCGGGCACGGAGGACTCGAAGCCCGGTGGGGAATCCACGCACACGTACGACAGCTCGTTGTTGCGAAGGAAGTCGAGGGTACGGGCGCGTGTGCGGTCATCGAACCAGTTCTTGTTCCGCAGTTCCACCGCGGCGCGCCAACCGGCCAAGCGACTGCGCGCATTCGCGATCATATCGGCGTTGGAGCGTGAGGGAACCACCCAGCGCGGGTATTGGAGAAGTATGGCGCCAAGTTTGCCCGCGTCGCGCAGCGGCATGAGCGCGTCGAGGAACTGCGACCACACGGCGTCGCGCACATCGGCTGGAAGTTCACTGGCGTAGACCCGCGCCTTGTTGGCGAGCACCGGCGGCAGCGCCTCACGCAGCTCGCGCGGCAGGCGACTCACTTCTGAAGGCTGGCCCGTCATGAGCGCGTGCGCTTTCACATCGAACGTGAAGCCGTCGGGTGTCCGCTCGACCCAGAGATGCGCGGTGCGACGCGACGGCAGCGCGTAGTATGTAGCGTCCACTTCCACCAGCGGAAAGCGTCCGGCGTAGTAGCGGAGACGCGCTTCGGGTGACGCGACGCCGTCGGGATAGAAGACGCCCGCGGCGGTCATGCTGGGGTCCGTCCAGCTGGCGATGCCGACGAGGATGCGCGCGCCGCCCGGCGTGATCAGCTGCGGAACGTGCTCGCGATGCGCCAGCGCGGATCGCGCCGATGCGATTTGGGTTCCCGGGTCGTGGAGCGCGTCGATCACCTGACAACGCTAACAAAAAGGGAGGAGAGAGGAGAGAGGAGCTGACAACCCAGCGTCTTCTCTCCCACTCCTCTCTCCTCTCTCCTCTCTCCTCCCTAGCTTTTCCGGAGCTCCAGGCTGCCGTTGCCGCTCTGCATCCGGATCGTACGCCCCGTGCCTGTGCCGATGGTGCCGCGCACGCGACTGGGGCTCAGCCGGCCAACGACGCGGATGGCGAAGTCCGAGCGGAAATCACCATGGCCCGTGTGCGCATCCACTTCGCCGTTGAACGACTCCGGCAGTGCGACCGTGATCGGGCCATTGCCGGTGGAGAACGACATGTCACCGGTGCCGGTGATGGCCTTCATCCGCACGTCGATCCGGCCATTGCCGGTGCGGACATTGACTGGCCCGCTGGCCGTCGTGGCGTACACGCGGCCGTTACCGGTGGCAGCACGCACGGGCCCCGTCGCGCCGTCGATCTCGAGGTCGCCGTTGCCGGAGGTAACGTCGACCGTCCCGGCCGTGAGCGAGATGCGTACATCGCCGTTCCCGGTGCGAATCAGGACGTCGTTGCTGGCCCTGTCCACCGTCACCGCGCCGTTGCCCGTTACGGCATCGAGCCGCACGCCTTTGGGCAGCGTGATGGTGAGGCGGGTGGACGGCGGGCCCTGATTGCGACCCCAATTCCATCCACGGCCGCGGCCATCGTCACACGCACTCCGGCCATCGTACACGGCGCACAAGGTGATGCCGTCGCTTTGCTTTTCGACCTCGAACGTCAACTCCTCGCTGCGGCGGGTGCGCCGGTCGGCCCGGAACTCGACACGGTCGCCCGTGCCTTCGCGAATCTCGATGGGGCCGTTGAAGTGCCGGACACCAAACGTCTGGCCCGACGCGACCTGGCCGGACCAGGTAAAGAGCTGGTCACCCGAGCGGTCCTGGCCAGCGGCCAAGGCCGGGAGCAACGCGATTGCGAGAGCGGTTCTGCGGAGCATGGGCATCAAAGTTGGGACATACGTGCGACATTCGCACGGTCCTATTGGTTGGAAGACCCCGCGACCCAACAGCAGACCAAAACCCAAAACCCAAGTGCAAACTGTGGTCTTGGGTCTTGCGTCTGTAGTTAGCTGTCCCGTTCTCGGGCCAGCAGCCTCTCCTTGCGGTCGATTCCCCAACGGTACCCGCCCAAGCCGCCATCCTCCCGAATCACGCGATGGCAGGGAACCACCAACGCTACGGGGTTTGTTGCGCAGGCCCGCGCCACCGCCCGCACCGCGCTGGGTTTGCCAATCTTCTTCGCCACCTCGCCGTACGACAGCGTCGTGCCGCGGGGAATCTGCTGAAGCGCGTTCCACACGCGGTGCTGGAACGCTGTGCCGTGAGCGTCCACCGGAATCGCAGGGCTGGGCTGCTCGCCATCGAGGCTTTTCACGATGGCCGCGATCCACTCATGAATGGCAGGCCCCGCCGGATGGATTTCCGCGTTCGGGAACCCGTCCCGAAAGCTGCGCTCCAAGGTGCGGTCGTCGTCGCCCAGCGCCACGGCGCAGATCCCGTGCTGGGTGTAAGCAGCCAGCAGGCGACCCAACGGCGACGCGACGACGCTGAACTGGATCTTCTGCCCTGCACCGCCTTTGCGGACGGTGGCCGGCGTCATGCCCAGCGACCTGGAGCGTTCGTAGACGCGACTGCTGGATCCGAATCCGGCTTCATAGGTGGCGCGACTCACGGTGTCTCCCTTGCGAAGGTGCTTCGTCAACCGGCGACGGCGCTCGGCGTCTTGATACTCTCGTGGTGAAATGCCCAGGGCACGCTTGAACTCGCGCTGTAGATGGAACGCGCTTACACGCGTTTCGCGGGCCAGCATCGCCAGCGTGACAGGCGCGTCCGCATGCGCGGCCAGGTACTCGCACGCATGTGCCACGGCGCGCTCGATGCCGCTGGGTGCCGAGCTCGTTGGCTGGCAGCGTTTGCAGGCGCGATAGCCGGCGCGTTGGGCGGCCGCTGTGGTGCTGAAGAACTCGACGTTGGACCGCGTGGGCCGCCGGGACGAGCACGACGGCCGACAGAAGATCTTCGTCGAACTCACCGCATACACGAACCGGCCGTCAAACCGGCGGTCGCGGTGCCGCACCGCGTTCCATGCGGTGGAGCGATCTGGTAGCGTGGCGGGGCTCATGGACCGGAAACTACGATTGCGGCCGCCGCGTGCTATCCGAGTCTTGCGGTCAAAACGTTCCCGAAGTTCAAACGTTCTTGATCTCGCTGACGAGGCCCGAGAGCGACGCCTTGGCGTCCCCGAACAGCATGCTCGTCTTCGGGTCATAGAACAACTCGTTCTCGATGCCCGCGAAGCCGGCCGCCATGCTGCGCTTGAGCACGATGATGCTCTTGGCCCTGTCCGCATCGAGAATCGGCATGCCGTAGATCGGCGAGGACTTATCAGTCCTGGCGGCTGGGTTAACTACGTCATTGGCGCCGATCACCAGGACCACGTCGGTGCGCTCGAATTCGCTGTTGATCTCGTCCATGTCGTACAGCTTGTCGTACGGGATGTTGGCTTCCGCCAGCAGCACGTTCATGTGGCCCGGCATGCGGCCGGCCACCGGGTGAATGGCGTACTTCACCTCGCCGCCGCGCTTCTCGATCAGCTCGGCCAGCTCGCGCACCACGTGCTGCGCCTGCGCCACCGCCAGGCCGTAGCCCGGCACCACGATGACCAGCTGCGCGTACGCCAGCTGGATGGCGGCGTCTTCCACCGAAATCGACCTGGCTTGGGCGGCGCCGGCGCGACGCATCTCGGTGTTCAAAGTCTGGGACCCGAACGCGCCAAATAATACGTTGGCAAACGACCGGTTCATCGCCTTCGACATCAGGATCGAAAGGATGAAGCCCGAGGCGCCGTCCAGCGCGCCGGCGATGATGAGCACCACGTTGTCGATCGCGAAACCCGTCGCGCACGCCGCCAGGCCCGAATACGAATTGAGCAGCGCGACGACGACCGGCATGTCCGCGCCGCCGATCGGAATCACGAGCAGGACGCCGAACGCCACCGCCAGCGCGATCATGACGTAGAACACGGTGGGCGAGACGGGCTGCATCACCATGAACACGAAAAGCCCCAGCATGAACGCGCCCAATACGCCGTTCAGCAGGTTCTGGCCCTTGAAGGTCACCGGCTTGGACGTGATCCATTCCTGGAGCTTGCCGGCCGCGACCAGCGTTCCGCCCACGGTCACCGAACCCAGCAGCACCTCGAAGCCAAGTGCTGCCATCTTCGCGTGACTGATACCGTCGAAACCCGAGACCGACGTGTGATACTCGGCGATGCCGACGAGCGTTGCGGCGAGGGCGCTGAGCGTGAGCGACATCGCGATACGCTGCGGCATCGCCGTCATCGGCACCCACATGCCCATCGGGTATCCGATCACGATGCCCAGTCCCATGCCCCCGGCGATCCACCAGTAGGTGAGGATCTGGTGGTTGACCAGCGTGCCGAGGATGGCGAACAACATGCCCGCGGCGGCGTACT
This sequence comes from Gemmatimonadota bacterium, assembly GCA_038060705.1. Taxonomy (GTDB): domain Bacteria; phylum Gemmatimonadota; class Gemmatimonadetes; order Gemmatimonadales; family Gemmatimonadaceae; genus DASPMP01. Next base: position 46,607 of record JBBTFS010000008.1, on the reverse strand, counting down.
GCATGCCGCGACGCGCCTTGTCCGGTTTGGTGAGGCTGCGCAGTCCCAGGATGAACAGGACCGACGCGATGAGATATGCGGCCTGAATGAACGCAGTTCTCATGTGATCACCCGGACAATTTCCGGTTTCCCTGCGTCTTTTGGAACATTCTCAACATCCGATCCACGATCAGGAATCCGCCGACGATGTTCGACGTCGCGCACACCACCGCGATGAAGCCGAGCAGCGTAGCGATTCTGCTGTGCTGTGCGCCAGCGACGATGATCGAGCCCACCAGCGAGATGCCCGAAATCGCGTTCGTGGCTGCCATCAGCGGCGTGTGGAGCAGCGGAGGCACGCGCGAAATCACCATGAAACCGGTGAAGGCGGCGAGCACGAAGATGTAGAGTTCGAGAACGATCATTTGAGCACGATCCCTTCGTGGGTGACGAGCATCGCGCCGGTGATTTCGTCCTTGGGGTCCACCACCAGCGCGCCTTCTTTGTTGATCAAATGCTGCAAGAGTGTGAGCACGTTGCGGCTGAACATCTGGCTCGCGTGGAACGGCACGGTGCTCGGCAGGTCCACCGGGCCGAGAATCGTGACGCCGTGCACGTGCACGGTCTCGTTGGCCTGCGTCAGTTCACAGTTGCCGCCGTTTTCCGCAGCCAGGTCCACAATCACCGCGCCGGGGCGCATGGTCTTCACCATGTCGGCCGTGATCAGCTTCGGCGCCGGCTTGCCCGGGACGTTGGCCGTCGTGATCACGAGGTCGACATCCTTGACGTGCGCCGCCATGGCCGCCAAGGTGCGCGCGCGCTCTTCGTCCGTCTGAGCGCGGGCGTAGCCGCCCGCCGCCTCGGCCGACGCGGTCACGTTGTCTGTCGCGACGAAAGCTGCGCCGAGCGAAAGCACCTGCTCGCGCGCGGCCGGCCGGACGTCGAACGCCGAAACCACGCCGCCAAGTCGCCGCGCGGTGGCGATCGCCTGAAGCCCGCTCACTCCTGCGCCGATGATGAACACGCGCGCGGGCTGGATGTTGCCGGCGGCCGTGGTGAGCATCGGCAGGAACTTGCCCAACTCGGCTGCCCCAATGAGAACTGCCTTGTAGCCCGCGACCGTGGACTGCGACGACAGCACGTCCATGGACTGTGCGCGGGTGATTCGCGGCACCAGTTCGAGCGCCAGCGCTGAGACCTTCCGATCCGCGAGACGCCTGGCGATGGCTGTGTGACTTCCCGGCCGCAGCAGGGAAACGAGGACCGCACCGGTATCGCACAGGCCGACCTCGGCGTCGGTGGGCGGCTGCACCTTGAGGACGATCCGCGCGCCCTTGCAGGTGGCGGAGGCGTCGGGCGCGATCCTGGCGCCGGCGGCCACGTACGCAGCATCCGGAGACCCGGCTTCCGCGCCCGCACCGCTCTGCACCACGACTTCGACCTTCGACTTCACCAGCTTGGCGACACTATCAGGCGTCAGCGCCACGCGATGTTCGCGCGCGGCGGCTTCCCTCAGGACCGCGACTTGCATCAAATTGTATTGGAGGAGAACTAAGGCGGGGTGGAGCCGGACTGGATGTTATCGGCCCTCCCTCGCGCTTTCAACGTAAGAAGCCGTCGTATCGCTGCGATACCGGCGAAGGGCCCGACGGCGAGTAGGGGAAACGCCAAGGGCCACCCCACCGCGCTCACCAAGGGTGGGATCAGCTGGATGGTGAGCGTCGTGAGCAGGAACCCCAAAGACGTCTGCACCATGAGGGCCGTCCCCACCGCGTGAGCCGGCACGCTTTCCGTGACCAGGACGCTGAACTGGGCCGAATCCGCGACCACGAAAAACCCCCAGATCAGGGCCAGCGGCGCCAGCAGCCACCAGCTGCGGCCGAACGTCAGCCCGATCAGGAGCGCGCAGGCTCCGCTTGCGGCCATGGCGATGATCACGAGCCG
>JBBTFS010000008.1:2781-44584 GCA_038060705.1 Gemmatimonadota bacterium | reverse complement strand
GCGCTGGCCGCGCTGGCCGCGAGGAATGCGGGAATCCACACCCAATAGCTGTACAGCTCGAACATGTGGCCCAGGTATCCACCAGTGGCCAGGCGCCAATGCCGCTGCGCGGTCACCGTGCGAACGAGGTGCCAGGAGAACGAACGCGGCGGGAACGGATATGGTCCGTCGCGATAACCGAACCAAACCAGCGCCGCGGCGGCGACCGCGCTCATGGAGCCCGCGAACACCACGGTGCTCACGGTAGCGCCGGGGAATGCGTGCACCAGGTACGGCGTCGCCTTTCCGACGGTGAGGGCGCCCACGATCGTCCCCACGGCCATCCCGCGGCGCGAGCGAAACCACGTGGAGATCATCTTCATCGCCGGCGGGTACACGCCCGCGAGGCATACACCGCACGCAAAGCGCGACACAGCAGCCGCGGCGAATCCGTCCGCGCGGAGCAACAGTGCGTTCGAGCCGGCGCCCAGCACTGCGGCGACGGCGAACAGCACGCGCGACGGAACGATGTCGGCCAGGTTGAGCACGGCGACCACGGCTGTACCGGCGACGAAACCCAGCTGCACGTTCGTCGTAAGCCATGCGACCTGTGATCCCGACAACGACCACTGCGCCTGCAACTGCGGCGCGATGGCATTCCCCGCGAACCACAGCGACATTCCCAGCAATTCGGCGAGCGCCAGCAGTGCCAGCACTCGCCAGCGCGCGGGGTCGGAATCCCGGGGGGCCACGCTTGGGCCGCTCATCGCAACCCGTTCAACCCCGCTGGTGTCTGACCAATCACAACGTCGATTCTCTCACCCATTTCCATCCGGTTTTCCGCATGAAGCGCTCATCCCTTGTCGCTCTGATTCTGCTTCCCGCCGCGTTGTCGGCGCAGACGCAATCCCATCCGCTCAAGTACTCCGCCAAGCCCACGGTGGCGGCCATCACACCGGCCGACCTCATGAGCCGCCTCTACGGATTCGCGGACGACAGCATGATGGGGCGAAAGGCGGGCACGGTGTACCACGACAAGGGAGTGGACTACATCGCGCGTGAACTCACCCGGCTCGGCCTCAAGCCGGGCGGGGAGAATGGTACGTATTTCCAGCACATCCCGCTGATGCTGCACAACCTGGTGCCGGCCGCGACGTTCACCGTGGACGGGCGCAGTTTTGTGTCGGGAACCGACTTTCTCGCGCGCGACGCGGCGGACTTTGAGGCGACCGCGCGCGAATTGCAGGGCGCCACGGCGGTGTACGGCGGCATGTTCCCCGACACGGCGAACATGATCAAGCCGGACCAGGCGACGGGCAAGGTCGTTGTCTTCACCGTTCCGCGCGGCTGGCAGGCGAACCGCAGCGGATTGGTGGGGCGGTACCTCATGGCGGCCGGCGTCGTGGTGGCCACGCTCGACTCGATGCCGGGCGATGTGCGCGACGGACTGTCGCAGCCCAGCATCTATCTCAACAAGGGTCCATACCTGCTTCAGGTTCCGGCATTCTTCTATTCGACGCGCGCCATGGCGGAAGCGATGCTCGGCGGCCCGTTGTCAGCCGCCGTGGTGGGCGCCGCGGGCAAGACCGTGACCGGCTCGCTGAAGTACACGGACGCGCGCGCGCCCGGTTCGCGCAACGTCATCGCCATTCTGCCGGGGAGCGATCGCAAGCTCGCGGGTCAGTATGTCGCGCTCGGCGCGCACAGCGATCACGTCGACCCCTCCCTGGGGCAGGGCGACTTCTCGTTGCCCATCGATCACGATTCGCTCTGGGCGTTCTATCACGTCGTGCGTCCCAACGGCGCGGATGACGGCGCCAAGCCACCGACGCCGGCGGATTGGCCCAGGGTGACGGCCAAGATCGACAGCCTGCGGAAACTGCGCGCTCCGCGGCCGGATTCGATTTTCAACGGTGCCGACGACGATGGCTCGGGTTCCATGGGCCTGCTGGAAGTGGCCGAGGCGTTTGCCACCGGCACGGACAAGCCGAAGCGGTCACTGCTCTTCATCTGGCATGTCGGTGAAGAAGAGGGACTGTGGGGCTCGGGGCACTTCACGGACTATCCCACCGTGCCCCGCGACTCCATCACAAGCCAGATCAACATCGATATGATCGGCCGCGGGGGCGCGCAGGATCTCCAGGGCGGCGGACCGGGCTACGTCCAACTGATCGGCTCCCGGCGTTTGTCCACGGAACTCGGCGATCTCGTGGAGGCGGAGGGAACGAAGTTCACCAACCCGCCCTTCAAGTTCGACTACCAGTTCGATGCCAACGGGCATCCGCAGCAGTTCTACTGCCGCAGCGATCACTACAACTACGCCCGCTACGGCATCCCGGTGGTGTTCATGTCCACTGGCGGTCACCCCGAGTATCACCAGGTGACGGACGAGCCCCAGTACATCGACTACGACCAGTTGGCGCGCGTTTCACAACTGGTATTCAATACCGCCAGGGCGATCGGGAACCGGGAGCAACGGCTGGTGGTGGACAAACCGAAACCGGACCCGAAGGGGCAGTGTCGCCAATAGTCCGATTCACGATTTCCCGTTCGACCAGCCCTCGCGCTTCCGCAGATCGGTGATATGCGCAACGTGGTGCTTGCCGTGCCAAGCATACAGCGCCAGCATCGCGTCCAGCGTCAGCGGCGCATCCCACTCGGGGTGATTCAGCTTCCGCAGGAAGTCGGACTGCTGCATGTGCGTCAGCACGACGTGCCAGCGCTTGTGAACCATCTCGAGCAGCGTGAGTGACTCCGTCACGAGTTCGCTTTTGCTGTCGGGCAGCTCGGCCCACTTGGCTTCGTCGTACGGCTTGATGATCGGGACGTCTTCCGTCAGCGCCAGCTTGAACCGGATGTACGCGTTCATGTGACTGTCTGGTACGTGATGCACCACCTGGCGCACGGTCCAGCCTCCGGGCCGGTAAGGCGTGTCCAGCTGTTTCGCATTCAATCCACGCACCGCGGCCTCCATCGCGGCCGGCGCGGCGGCAATCTCGATGACCATCGCCGCGCGATCTGGCGTCGACAGGGCGCCCTTGGGTCGGCGGAACTTGCCTATGGGATACCGCGGATCAGGCCTGGACTTTGTTGTCATTGCGTTGCGGTGAGAGGAACGGGCTCGCGCGTGGTCGCGCGGAGTGTGCCGCCGGCCGGGAGGCAGGCGTCGTACTTCGTGCCAGTGGCGGCCGCGGTGGCGGCGCCCGCCGCGGCACCGACCGCAGCGCCGGTGACGGTGGACTTGGTGTCCTTGCCCAGGATCTGGCCCACGATGGCGCCGGCAACCGCGCCACCCACGACCTTGCGCCGGTCGGCGCCCCTGTCGCGCGGCATCGTGTGCCGCTCGAGCTGCGACGTCACGCTGACATCGGACGGCACCGCGACCGGCTGATCGTTCACGATTACCGACCGGATCCTGAGCGTGATCGTCGCGGACTCGGGCGTGCTGCCGGGCGTTACCTGCACGACCTCCAGCACGACGGTAGACCCACCCGGAATCACCGCGCCGTTATCGCCGTCAACGTCAGCGGTGATGGTTGCCGTGATCTTGTCGCCGGCAAGGTTGGTCGTGCAGATCGCGCCCTTCGTCGTCAGCGCGAACGTCGCGCCGGCCGGGATGCCGCGGAACGGCGGCTGCGCCGGCGCAACCTCGCTCATCGTCGGCGCTTTCGCCTTCGGCGGGGTTGTCGCTTGTGGCGGCGTCAATGCAGTGTCGTTCAACTGCGGCTCCGCGCTCGATTGGCCGGCGAGCGCCAAATCACGCTGGAGTGTCGAGTCGGTGGCCGCACGCGAGTCGGCGTTGCGACACGACATCGCGGCCAGCGCAAATGTGACGACAACCGTGCGTTTCATCATCCGGGAGAGTCGCCCTTCACTCCTGCCCTTCGCGGTCACTGCAGGGTCCCGCCGAGCGCGGGCGTCTGTGGTTTCGTCACCGGCCACAGTTCCGTTTGCGGGAGTTCGCGCTCCAGCCGCTGGCGCACGCGCGCCGCGATTTCCTCCGCGGCACCCGCTGAGTCGCGGAAGAGATCGTACTCACGCACGTCGATTGACAGCACGGGACAGTGCCGGAACGCGGCGATCCAGTTCGCGTATCGCGCGTGCAGTTGTTCGAAGTACGCGCGATCGGCATCGCGCTCCTTGGGACGGCCGCGCTCGGCGATACGGGCCAGCGTCGTGTCCAGCGGCGCATGCAGATAGATGAGCAGGCGGGGCGGGCGCGCCGCGGGCGCGTAGAGCAACTCGGCGTACAGGCGCCGGTACAGCGACCACTCTTCGTCGGTGAGGAAGCCCTGCTCGTGGAGGCCGCGCGCGAACACTTCGGCGTCCTCGTACCACGTGCGGTCCAGGATCCAACTGCCGCCCAGGCCGCGCATGCGTCGCATGCTGGCGAATCGCGTGGCCAGGAAGTGCAGCTGGAGGTGCAGTCCGTACGCACGCATCCCATCCGGCCCTGAGTAGAACGAGTCGAGCCACGGGTTCTCCTCGTCCACACTTTCCAGCGCCAGTTGCAGTCCGAATCGCGCGGCCAGCGCGCGCGCCAGCGTGGTCTTGCCTGACCCCACCATCCCGGCAATGCCGAGCAGCATCACGTGATAGTTAGTGTGTCCGTTGCTGCGTTGTACGAGGTCGTCAGCTTGGCCAGGTCGCTCGACGCCGGACCGGCCGTGACTTTGCCGTTGTTGTCGAACGCGGAGAAGTGACAAGGGCACTTGAACGCGTTGGCGACGATGTCCGTGAGACACTGTTGGTGGGTACAGGTCATGAGGTACGCGTCGAACGTCGTCGCTCCCGTGCGCTTCACGGCCACAAACGAACTGTCGATCATGACCAGCGTGCCGATGGTGGCCAGCCCGGGGTAATCGCCGACGACGGCGACGATCTGTGAAGGGCTGCCACCACCGCCGCCACCGCCGCCACCGGGACCCAGCGTCGTGACCTTCGGTGCGATGCCACTCACGTTTCCGTCACCGCAGGCCGCGAGCGCCGCGGCTGCGGCGCCTCCCGCGGTCATCGCCAGGAACTGCCGGCGGTTCACGCAATCATCACAGCACATGCCGCATCTCCGTGTTAGTCACAGTTGCACGAACGCCGACTTCCACTCGGCGTGCTTGTCTTCTTCGTAGGCGGCGTCGAGGTTGACGAGCAATCTCTCGCCGTCTCTGCGCACCGCAAGCCGGTCCAGGCCGCGCGTCGCACGGCCGTCGATGAAGACGCCGTCTGGCTGGTAGCGCGATTTGTGTTTCGGGCACTGGAACCGTCCGGCCTTGGCCTCCCAGCGCAACGCGGTGTTCTGGTGCGGGCACGCCAGTGAGAACGCGTACGCCCGGTTCTGGAAGCGGGCGATGATCACCGATTCATCCTTGTCGATCACCACGCCATCCGCCGCGGGCAACGCGTAGGTCTTGTCGTCGCGCGTACCGCTACCGGCGCCGAACGAAACGGGAAGCGCCGCGGCAGGAAGCGGGCCAACGCCAACCATGCCGGCGGCCACCACGGCGCCAGTGACCAGGTCGCGCAAAAAATCCCGACGACGCACTGCATCACTGGCCGGACACGACACGCATCCACCCTGCGGCGTGCTCATACCGCGTTCACCAGGGCGACGCCAGCCAGTGCGATCGCAAACCACAGCACCAGACTGACAACGGCGGAGGTGCGCATGCGGCGCCAACCGGGTTCCGCGTCAGACGGTGCGAGGCGCAGGGTTCCCTCCACCCGCGACATGTTCCACCCGTTGGCCAGCAAAACCACGATCAACGACATCTTCGTCCAGTAGATCCAAGAGACGAAATACGTTTCGACATCGGAGGCAAACAGCAACGATCCGGTGACCGCCGACATCGCCAAACCCGCGATGACCATCCGGTGAGCGCCGGCGAGTTCAGCGAGATGCCGCGAGCGCAAGTCCGTGGCCCGAACGGCGCGTAGCGTACCTCGGTCGAACGTGATCGCCAGTCCGCCAGCGACCATCAACGACGCGATATGCCCGAACACGACGAGCGTAGCGACGAGCCTGGAGTCCGCATAGAGACTCGACCACGGCTCGAAGAGTTGCACCAGCACAGCGGGCGTGGTCACGTCAGGGTGGGCAGAGGTCCGGGCATCATTTGTTGAAGTACTTCATCAGGACACCGCTGGCGACGGAGATCCCCATGGACGTGAGGGCGACCTTCCGGTGGAGCGTCCGCTTGGAGAAGTCGGTCTCCGCCTGTTCCGAGAGGACCGCGCCCGCCCAGGTGAACCCGGTGTTGGCGACCATCATCGAGATGGCGTGGAAGTAGCGTTGCTTGCGCCCTTGGGGTGCCGATCGGGAGTCCCACAGGTTCAGGAGTCCGGTCACGGTGTTGACGGTGAAGATCGTGGCGACCGTCCCCGCGCCGATCCGGTGCCCGGTGCGCGCCCACGCAGGCGCCGCGGTGCCCTTCTCCCAGACTTGCTGTCCAGCCGTCCACTGGAACGCGAAAACGGGGATCGCCGCGTAGCTGAGGCGACGATGCAGCGTGAGTCGGCGGTTGTACCAATCACTGACCTCGACGGCCTTCACGCGGGGACGCGGCGCCGGTGGCGGTGTGTCCACCGGAACGGCGACCATCAATTGTGCGGTCAGTCCGAGGACTGAGAGCATGGTGTCCGGGTTGCGGGGCCCAGCGGCCCGCGCTTGCGCCACGGCCGCACGACGATCACATCAATGCGTACACTGACCAACCGCGGCACGTAGCGCCAGAGTCACTTTCACTTCATGAACACTCCGCCGGTCTCCGACCCCATTGCGCCGCTCAGCGCCGAGGCGCTGCGTGAATGGAATGGTCACGTGGATAACGTGCTCCGCGGCGTGGCGCACGCGCTCAACAACCGGGCCGCCTCCATGTCCGCGCTCATGTCGTTGTGCATGGAGCCGGACTATTCCCGCGAGGCCACGCGGGCGCAGGTCTCGACGGAGGTGGATCGCCTGCACGAGATCGTGAATGTCATTCGCGCAGTGGGCGGGCCGAACGGGGGAGTCGAGGCGTTCGACCCCGGTGACGCCGCGCAGGCCGCATCGGCAGTCATCGCGCTGCACGCGTCGCTACGGGATCGAACGGTCACGATCAATGCCGTTGCGCCGCCGGTGCGAACGCATCGTTGGATATTCGTCCGTGCGTTGATCGTTCTGGTTGGACGTGCGGCGGCCGCCGATCGTCGCGCACCCATCAGTCTCGACCTGACCGAGCATGACGGGTGGATCCACGTGGCCGCGACGGGTGCGTCAGCCGGTGGACCGTCGCCCTACATCCACGAAATCGCGGTGGTGCTGGGCGGCGAGCCGCTGGCCGAAGGGTCGGGATTTCGCATCCCGAGCCTTGCGGCCCTCAGGCAGCGCGAAGGCCGCTGAGCTGAATCCGGAGGCGCGAAAGCGCGGCGGTCCGGATTTGGGAGATGCGGCAGACGGACAGGCCGAGCACCTGCGCGATCTCCTGGAGCTTCAGTTCCTCGAAGTACGACAAGGCCAGCACGGTGCGTTCCTGCTCCTTGAGACCTGCAATCGCCTCGCGAACCAGCGTCAGTTCCTGCTGCTGCGTCAGCACATCCTCGATGCAGTCCGCGCGATCGTCCGTGATCGCGTCGCCCAGCGTTGCGCCGGGATGGTCGGAGCGCACGGGTTGATCGAGCGACGCCAACGCGGCGCTCTGCAAATCGAGTCCCCACTGGCGCAGCGCCGAGGCGGGCACGTGCATGTCGCGCGACAGTTCGGTTTCGGTGGGCTCGCGGCCAAGCGCCGTGGTCAGCGCGGCGCGTGCCTGACTCACATCGCGGGCGTGGCGACGGACGCCGCGGGAGACGTGATCCATGCGGCGCAGCTCGTCGAGGATCGCGCCGCGAATGCGCGGCACGGCGTACGTCGAGAACGCCAGACCGCGCTTGGTGTCGAACGAATCCACGGCCTGGATGAGACCAAGCGAACCGGCGCTCACCAGTTCGTCGAGCTGCGCTTCGGTGCTGAGCCGGCGCGCCAACTGGCGGGCGACATGGTGCACGAGTCCGACGTGACTCACGAGGAGCGCCTGTCGGGCAGTTGCGCGACGGGGATGGGCGGCGCGGGAGCGGTGGGAGTCGGGTTGCTGGCGCTGGAGCGGCATTGGGCGGGCGGGCTGATGCTGCGGTGGGGCGAGCTGTCAGCCTTCCCTAAAGCAACTGCCGGGCCACGTTCCGCGGGCCAAACAGCACTGTCGTTTTAAAGTGGTCAACTCCTTGCAGGAGAGCGTCTTACACCAATCCGACTACAAGCGCTCTGGACAGACATTGCCTTGAAAAAAACGGAAAATTCTTCCGGTCGGAAAGATTTTCCGCCTATTTCTTTCCGGTTCGCTTCCGCTTCGGCGTGAGCTTGTTGCGCAGCGTCCGGTCCGTGATGCCGAGTAGTTCCGCGGCGCGGGTGCGGTTTCCTCCGGTGGCGCGCAACGCTTCCTGAATCATGGCCGCCTCGGCGTCGTCGAGATTGAGCGTTGGTACGCCGAAGCCGCCAACCGTTGGTGCGCTCGAAGCCGGTGCAACCGCCGGAACTTGCTGCGCAGCCACGGCTGCGCGCACATGCTCGAAGCTCGCCGCGGTGAGGGCCGGCGTCGACGACAGGATCACCGCGCGTTCGACCGCATGCTGCAATTCTCTCACGTTGCCCGGCCACTGATAGCGCTGTAGCAGCGCGATGGCATCTGACGAGATGGTCACCGCGGACCGGTTGAGCTCCGGTCCGGCACGGCGAGCGAAATGGTGCGCCAGGATTGGCACGTCTTCGATACGATCGCGCAGCGGCGGTATCTGGATTGGCATCACGTTCAGCCGGTAGTAGAGGTCGCGCCGGAACTCACCGCGTTCTACTGCTTGGTCCAGATCGCGGTTCGAGGTGGCCACGACGCGCACATCCACCTTGATCTGCGTCGTGCCGCCGACGCGCTCGAACTCCTGCTCCTGCAGCACCCGCAGCAACCTGGCTTGGAGGTCCAGCCGCATTTCGGTGATTTCGTCCAGCAACAGGGTGCCGCCATGCGCCCGCTCGAACGCGCCTTCCACGCGCTTGATGGCGCCCGTGAATGCGCCCTTCTCGTGGCCAAAAAGCGCGCTTTCCACGAGGCCGTCCGGAATCGCGGCGCAATTGATGTGCACGAACGGCTGGTCCCGTCGATCGCTCTGGTCGTGCAGGGCGCGCGCCAGCAGTTCCTTGCCCGTACCGGACTCGCCCAGGAGCAGCACCGTCGCACGGGTCGGCGCGGCGGCGGACACGGTTTGCATCACGCGCTCCATTGCCGCGCTCTTGGCGAGAATCTGCCGCTCGGCACGGATGTGCATGACCTCAAGACGGAGCGCGTCGTTCTCGCGCTTGAGACGCGTGAGTTCCAGCGCGGTTGCCACCGCGTGCGCGAGCTGCTCCGGCTGCATGGGCTTGGTGATGTAATCCGCGGCGCCGGCCTTGATCGCAACGACGGCGTGCTCGATGGTGGCGAACCCGGTGAGCATGATCAGCGGGATGTCGCGGCCCTGTTCCCGCAGGAGTTCGAGAAACTCCAGGCCCGACAGCCCCGGCATCTTGTAATCCGAAATGATCAGGTCGATGCCGCCGCGCGCCAACGCTGCCAGCGCCTCGGGTACGTTGGACGCGCCAATCGCGCTGTGGCCCAAGTGCTCCAGCGTATCCTGGAGAATGAGGCCGACCGCGGGTTCGTCGTCAACGTAGAGAATGTGCGCCATCGGATTGCTGTGACGTTAAGCGCGTCGGTCGTCCGCCGCTAAACCGGTGGGTGCATCTGCCGATACTGGGGCTCAGGACCGAAAACCATGAGCCTCACACTCCAGACCCCGCACAAGTCGCCCGCTCCCGGCTTTCGCCTCAGCGACGAACTGCTCGCAGCGTTGCGCCGGCGCGTTGATTCACGCTATTACGATCGGCCCGAAGTCATTGAGATCATTGCGCAGGCGATACTCTGCAGTCGCGGTGTTTACGTCTGACTGAACAGGGTGCGCGGCGTGGCGTTCGGGGTCACCTTCAAGGACGTCGCCGCACTGGCATGCCGCACTGGCATGCCGCACTGGCATGATGTAGTGGGCAGGTTGACCTTACTGACGTGCCGAACGTCCTCCTTAGTGGTTCATCAGGATTCCTGGGCTCCGCGATCGCCGGTTGGCTGCAGGAACAGGGCTATCGGACGTCGCGCTTGGTGCGCAGCGCCCCGTCCGGCGAAGGTCGTGTGGCGTGGGATCCCGAGTCGGGCCAGATAGACCGTGAGGCAGTAGCGCGATGCGCGCCTGATCTCGTCATCAACCTCGCGGGCGAACCAATCGCGCAGCGCTGGACCGCCGAACGCCGCCGCAAGATCCGCGAGAGTCGCGTGCGCGGGACGCGCGCCTTGGCCGAGGCTATCGCATCGCTGCCGCGGCGCCCCGCGACGCTGATCAGCAGTTCGGCGATCGGCTACTACGGCGCGCACCGCGACGACGAAGTGCTGGACGAGTCGAGTGCGGGCGGCGACGACTTTCTGGCACAGCTGGCGCGCGAATGGGAGGGTGCCACGGAACCTGCCGCGGCGGCCGGCATCCGGGTTGTCCTCTGGCGCACCGGACTGGTGCTGGCGCGTGGTGGCGGCGTGTTGGCCCGCATGTTGCCGCCGTTTCAAATGGGTGTTGGCGGGCGGCTGGGCGATGGCCGCCAGTGGATGAGCTGGATGGCGCTGCAAGACTTCGTCGCCGCGCTGGCGTTTGCGATTGCGACTCCGACGCTGTCAGGACCAGTGAACATGGTGGCCCCTGAGCCGGTGCGAAACGACGAGTTCACCGAAACGCTCGGCCGCGTCCTCAACCGGCCGGCGCTGCTCCCCGTCCCCAAGGCCGGACTCTCGCTGCTGTTTGGCGAGATGGCCGACAACACCATCCTGGCGAGCCAGCGCGTGGTGCCGAAAAAGCTCGCGGGCGCCGGATTCGTGTTCCGGCACCCGCGGTTGGACGGCGCGCTCCGCGCCGAACTCAGGCGATAAGCCGGCCGAGCCGGTCGCTGAACACCCGGCTCGCCATGAGCTTGGTGCCGTCCTGGAGGATCACGACATATTCGCCGTGAAACCACGGCTGCAACTCACGAATCCGGTCCAGATTCACGATCGCAGACCGGTGAATGCGTACAAACTGCTCGCCGTCGAGCCGCGATTCCATGTTCTTCATGCTTTCGCGGTACAGGTACGCCTCACCGCCCACGTGCAAGCGAACGTAGTTTCCGGCGGCCTCGACCCACTCCACGTCCTGGGAGCGCAGGAACAGGACCTTGCCGCCGGTCTTCACGATGAGTCGGCCGGCGCGGCGCCGCTGCGAGCGGAGTTCGCCCAGCAACTGCTCTATGATCGGTCGCAGGTCCTCCGATTCCGTTGGAAGAGCAGGCCCCGACCCGTGGTCCACCAGCCGAAGCTGGGATTCGCCGGTCGTTCCGACATCCGACTCGTCGACGACGGCCTGCAGATCGGGGAGGCTCGTGCGGGGAGCGCGCATCTCTGTGTGTCCTGTGCGAGGTGGATATCACTACGCACAATTGGACACAAACAGTTTCTGAAAGGTTGGCTGTTCGAGGCTCGAACCGGAGCAATAGCATTCCGGCACCCGGACAGCCTTTGAAGTCGTTGTTGTCATGAGGTTTGAGGCGGGCGCTCAGCATTTGCCGTCCGTTGTTCAATCCGCGTTTTCTGCGTGCTCCGCGATGCGCGGTTGTAGTTTCCGTGCATGCCCGCTGTGCCATTCGAGGCCCTTCCCGCCAACGCCCGTGTCTGGGTCTTTGCCAGCGATCGGCCCCTCAAGGGTGCGGACGCGACGAAGCTCCTGACCGAGGTCGATCACTTCCTCGCACAATGGAACGCGCACGGCCATCCGTTGCGCTGCGCGCGTGAATGGAGAGATGATCATTTCCTCGCCATCGGCGTGGATCCGACGCCGGAGCAGGCGTCAGGGTGCTCGATCGATGGATTGTTCCGCGGCCTGCAAACGCTGGAGCGCGTCTTGAACACGCGCCTCGTGGCGGGCGGACGCGTGTTCTATCGCGACGCGTCGGGTGCGGCGCGGCTGGTGCCGCGGCCGGAGATTGCGACGCTCGCGTCGAAAGGCGCCCTGACGACCGCAACACCGGTGTTCGACCTGAGCATCACCGCCGCCGCTGACTACCGCGAGCGTTTCGAGAGTCCCGCCGGGCGGACTTGGGTCTCGGCGCTGTTGCCCACTTAAGCCAGCCAGCCGTCCAGATTCGCGGCGACGAAATCGTCGTCGGTGAGGAACGGGTAGTCGCGACACACGCGGTCGATCTCGCGCGTCTGACCCGGTGAGAGCTGCTCATGCGGGTCCAGGCACCACACGCCGCGCATCAGCCCTTGGCGTCGCAGCACTTCGTGGATTCCCGGGACGCATCCCGCGAACCGGTTGGCGACATCGAAGATCGCCGCGTTGGCGTCGGTGAGCGCGGCGCCTTCGCGCAGCAGCTCCGTGCCGACAATGCCGCTGGCGCGCGCGCCTTGCACGCGTTGCAGCAGGTCCACGGCGCGGCTCGTCCACACCGCCCACTGGCCCAGCAGTCCGCCGTCCATCCAGCGCGTGCGCCAATCGCCACCGGCGTTCACGGCGAACGGCGTGGCCAGGTCTTCGACGATGTTGTCGTCGTTGCCGGTGTAGAGCGCGACGTCGTCGCGCCCCGATTCGCCGATGGCCCGGACGACATCCGCCGTCCGGTAGCGATCGAACGGTGCGACCTTCACGGCCCACAGGTTTGGCAGCTCGGCCAACTCTCGCCAGAACGCGTAATCGAGATGCCGTCCGCCGACGGCCGGTTGCAGGTAGAAACCGAACAGGGGCATGACCTCGGCCACCGCGCGACAATGCGCGATGAGGTCGGCGTTGCTGGCGTCCGGCAAAGCGGCCAAGCTCAACAGGACGATGTCGTATCCAAGCGACTTCGCGATCTCGGCTTCGGCAACGGCCTGCGCCGTGGGGCCGATGGCGCCAGCGACCATGACGAACGGGCGCGGGTGTGCGGTCCACAGTGCGCGCACCGCTTCGGCGGCGAGTTCGAGCACGGGACGGTACAGCCCGAAGCGCGGGTTCCGAATCGCGAACTGCGTGGTATGCACGCCAACCGCGATGCCGCCACCGCCGGCTGCCCAGTAGTAGCGGGTGAGGGCGCGTTGATGCCGCTCGTCGAGCGCGCGCGCTGGCGTCAGCGCCAACGGATGCGCCGGAATCGCCACGCCGCTCCTGAGCAGCGCTCGAGCCGATGCGGCCGGATCACTCATCAGAACGCACCCAAGCGTGACTCGTAGTGCGTCGGCTTGCCGAGAAGCGGGCGCCCCTCGCGTACCCACTCCGCGACCCAGTCGAGCAGGAGTTCGGTTTTCGTCTCAACCGGATCGAGCAGGGAGCGATAGCGAGCGGTGTTCGTGAGCAGCGCGTCAGGTGCTTCCTGGCCGGCGAACTGTGGCGTTTTTCCCAAGCGCTTGCCCAGTTGGCTTGCGAGCGCGCGAACCGAGAGCGTCGTGCCGCCGCTGACATTGAGAACGAGCGGCGGATTCGCTGCCAGCGGCAACATCGCGATGGCAGCACGATTCGCGTCGCCCTGCCAGATGACGTTCACGTGTCCCATGGTGACGTCGACGGGTTCACCGCGGTGCACCTTGGTCGCGATGTCGGTGAGTACGCCGTAGCGAAGGTCGATCGCGTAATTGAGCCGCATGATCGCGACGCGCGTGCCCCACAATTTCGACGCCAGCGTGAAGACGCGCTCGCGCACGACGCACGACGCCGCGTAATCACCCACGGGGCCTGGCGCCGTCGTCTCGTCCGCGCCGGCACTCGCGACGGGGACGAGGGGATACACGTTGCCCGTCGAGAACGCGACGACGCGCGACGCTTTGTATCGCTGGGCGCAAAGCGCGGGCACCGCTCCGTTCAGCATCCAGGTGCGGGCCGGCGCGTCCTTCGTCCCGAACTTCTGGCCGGCCATGAAGATCACGTTGGGCGCGTCCGGCAAGCGTTCAACGGCACCGAGGTCCAGGAGATTGGCTCGAATCACGGCGACGCCGGCGTGCTGCAGCGCCAGCGCAGCCGAATCCGACGAGAAGCGCGACACCGCGAACACGCGTCGCCGGATGGAGCCGTCGGCGATGCGGGCCGCGCGCTCGACCATGCGCGCGAGCGTCGGTCCCATTTTGCCGCCCGCGCCCAGCACGATCACGTCGCCGGGCGAGTCGCGCAGCGCGGCCACGGTCGCGTCGCTTGGCTCGGAGAGCCGGTCCTCCAGCTCTTCGACCGTGCGCGGCAACTGGCGTTCAGCGATCGTCATGCCGGACGCGGCGGCTCCGAGGACGGTGTGGATTCGATGCCGGTCGGGTTGGCGCCCTTCCACTCGATCTTCTTGTGCGTGGAATCGCAGAACGGCTTGTTTGCCGATGCGCCGCAGCGGCACAGGCTGATGGTCGTCTTGCCGGGTTTCGGCGCAGGCAGCGGAATGGTATTGCCCAGGTGGTCCACGAGTTGGAGGTCGCCAGTGCTGAGGTCCACGGCGAAGGGGCCGTTTTCGCGAACGATGATCTTGAGCGGCATGACTAGTGGGATGACAGGCCTATGCCCGGATGGTTCGATGAGGCATTGTTGTACTTCGAGCAGGTATCATGATGGGCGTGTGGCGCATGCGGTACCCTGCACCCTGCACCCTGCACCCTGCACCCTGAACCCCGTACTCGGTCATCACTATGCCAACACGGATTGCCAGCGCAGTATGGACGGGCGGCCTCAAAGGCGGTTCGGGAACGTTCGAGGGAGAAACCGGAATCGGTGGCGCGTACACGTTTGCCTCGCGCTTCGAGCAGGCCAAAGGGACGAATCCCGAAGAACTGCTGGCCGCGGCAGAAGCGTCCTGTTTCAGCATGGCGCTGAGCGGAGCCCTTGAGAAGAACGGCACCACGCCAACGCGTATCGTGAGCTCGGCCGCGTGCACGGTCGAGAAAGTGGCGGACAGGATGACGGTGACGACGATCGTTTTGACCGTGAAAGCCACGGTGCCCGGCATCGACAACGACACCTTCCAGCGCATCGCGAACGAGACCAAGGAAGGCTGCCCGGTATCGCGCGCGCTCAAGGCCGTCGCAATCTCCCTGAAAGCCGAGCTGGTCTGAGCCCCCTTGCGCGGCGGGAGCGAAATCCTCAGTTTCTTGCGTTAACTAAACAGTTAAACAAGATGCTCAAGGGGAAGCGACGCCGGGCGCCCGTGCGAAAAACCCGGCGCAAGGCGAACGATTCGGAAACCGAACGCCGCATTCTCGATGCAGCGCGCGCGGTTTTTGTCCGGCGCGGCACATCCGGCGCTCGCATGCAGGAGATCGCGGCCGAAGCCGGCGTGAATCAGGCGCTGTTGCACTACTACTACCGCTCCAAGGAGCGGCTCAGCGCCGCGGTGTTCCAGCAGGTGGCGTCGCGCCTGTTCCCGGCGGTCGTACGAATCCTTGGCTCGGACATGCCGCTGGATGAGAAAATCGACAGCCTGATCGCGACGTACATCGACAACCTGATGCTGAATCCGTTCCTGCCTGGCTACCTCCTGTCAGAGTTGCACCACCAGCCGGAGCGCGTGGCGCAGTTCCTGGCGGCCGTGTCAGGCGCCGCGCCTGGCGAAGCGCTCGTGCCGGCGCTTGCAGTGCTCGGCCGCCAGATCAACGAGCGCGTGGAAGCCGGCACCATGCGACCCATTGCGCCGCAACAGTTCGCGGTCAATCTCATTTCGCTCTGCATCTTTCCTTTTGCCGCGCGCCCGATGCTCTCGATCGTGATGGGCATGGACGACGCGGCCTTCGTGCGGTTCATGGAACAGCGCCGGTGGGAGTTGCCGTCGTTCTTCCGGAGCGCCCTCCGCCCATGACGACACGCATCATCCTGTTTGCCGCGCTCGCCGCGGCCACTCTCGCCGCCGCCTGTCGCACCGACCGGAGCGCCGTGGAGGGGACGGGCACCATCGAAGTCGTCGAAGTCGACATTGCACCGCTCACGCCGGCGCGCGTGCTCAAGGTCTGGCGCGTGGAAGGCGACACCGTGCGCGCTGGCGACACGCTCGTTTCGCTGACGCAGTCCACTGTCGCGGCTGAAGTCGACGCGCGTGGCGCACGCGTGGCGTCCGCCGAGGCACAATGGCGCGACCTGGTGGCGGGTGCGCGTCCGGCCGAAATCGCGAGGGCGGAATCGGAACTCCGGGCGGCGGAAAGCGAGGCGACGCGCACGAAGCAGGACCTGGCGAGGGTCACCGCACTGGTGCAGAGCGGTAGCGTGAGCGCACAGCAGGCGGATGCCGCAACGAACGCAGCGACCGCTGCCAACTCGCGCCGCGAGGCGCTGACCGAGGCGTTGCGACTCCTGAAGGAGGGCGCGCGCCCTGAACGGGTGTCGGCGGCGCGTGCCGAAGTGCAGAGCGCCCGGGCGGCGCTTGCCGCGGCGGAACAAACGGCGAGCGACCTGGTGCTGACGTCGCCGGTGACGGGCGTGGTGTTGCTGCGGAATGTCGAGCCTGGCGAGGTGATCGGCGCCGGGGTGTCGGCGATGACGATCGGTGAACTCGCACACCCGTATGTCCGCATCTACGTGAACCAGACCCTGCTGCCCGGCGTTCAGCTGGGGGCGAGCGCCGAGGGCGTGCTCGACGGAATGCTGGACCGCCCATTCACGGGAAGCGTGGTCGCGATCAACAACAAGGCCGAGTTCACACCTCGCGTGGCGCTGACGGACGAGGAACGCGCGGACCTGATGTTCGGCGTGAAGGTGGCGTTTCGCGACAGCACGCATTTGCTCAAGCCCGGGTTGCCGATAACCGTTCGCATCAATACGGCTTCGAGACCGTGACCGCGTCGCAGTCGTCGGTTGCGGTTCCAGTTGCGGATGGCGGAGCGGCGATTGACACCCGCGCGCTGCGAAAGGCATTCGGCACGCTGGTCGCCGTCGAGGGGCTGACGCTCGCGGTGAAGCGCGGCGAGGTCTTTGGCTTGCTGGGCCCGAACGGATCGGGCAAGACGACCACGATCCGGATGCTGTGCGGCTTGTTGGCGCCGAGCGCCGGCGCGGCGACGGTGGCGGGCTTCGACGTGGGAACAGAGGGTGAGCAGGTGCGCCGGAAAATCGGCTACATGTCGCAGAAGTACGGGTTGTACGACGACCTCACCGTCATCGAGAACATCAGCTTTTACGGAACGATCTACGGATTGCATGGCAGCACGCGCGCCGCGCGCATAGCGACGCTGGTGCGCGAGCTGGACCTGGAAGGACGCATCAATCAGTACGCCGGCACGCTGAGCGGCGGCTTGAAACAGCGGCTGGCACTGGCGTGCGCCACGGCACACGAGCCGCCGGTCGTGTTCCTGGACGAGCCCACGGCCGGTGTGGATCCCGCGTCGCGCCGGCGCTTCTGGGAGATCATCCACACCATGGCGCGACGGGGCACGACGATCCTCGCCACGACCCACTACATGGATGAGGCGGCGCGCTGCGACCGGCTGGCGTTCATGTCGCGCGGACACCTCATTGCGCTGGGGACGCCCGACGAAGTGACAAAGCAGTTCGGCGCGATGAGCGTGGAAGAGGTGTTCATACAACTGCAGCATCAGGACGAACGGAAATCGGAAATGGGAAAGCGGAAATCGAACGTCGGCCAAGGGGTCGGGCGATGAAGTTCCATTTCCGATTTCCGATTTTCGATTTCCGGCGGTCCGCCTTTTGGCCGATGGTGCGAAAGGAATTCATCCAGATGCGCCGCGACCGGCTGACTCTGGGAATGATGGTGGGGTTGCCGGCGATCCAGTTGGCATTGTTTGGCTACGCGATTCGCACGGAGGTGCGGCACCTGCCGACGGTGGTGCTGGACGAGTCACGCACCGCGCAAAGCCGCGCGCTCGTGGACATCATGAAGAACACCGGGTACTTCGACATTGTCGCCGCCGCGCGCAGCCGCGACGCCATCCGGCGGATGGTGCAGGGCGGGGAAATCCGGGCCGCGGTGATCATCCCGCCGGATTTCGCGCATCGACTGAAGCGAGGGCAGGGGGCGCAGGCCCAGATGATCGTGGATGCGGCCGACCCGTTGGCGTCGAGCGCGGCGATCGGCGCGGCGTCGATTGCGTCGGCGCGGATGAGCGCCGGTGGCCGGCCGGCTGTGGAGGTGCGCGTGCGTCCCTGGTACAACCCGGCGCTCAAGAGTTCGTCGTACATCGTGCCGGGCCTGGTGGGCCTCCTGTTGTCCATTACGCTCATCGTCATCACGAGCATGGCCATCGTGCGCGAACGCGAGCGTGGCACTCTGGAGCAGCTCGTCGTCACGCCCATCACCAAGACGAGCCTGATGCTCGGCAAGATCACACCGTTTGCCCTGGTGGGGTACGTGCAGATGACGGTGATCCTGATCCTGGGGAAACTGCTCTTCCATATTCCGCTGCGCGGAAGCCTGCTGTTGTTGTACGCGCTGAGCGCCGCGTTCATCGTCGCGAACCTCGGGCTTGGGCTGTTCGTGTCGACGGTGGCCCAGACGCAGGCGCAGGCGATGCAGATGAGCTTCATGTTCATGTTGCCGAACATCCTGCTCTCCGGCTACATGTTTCCGCGCGAGGCGATGCCGGAACCGGCGCAGTGGATCGGCGCGATACTGCCGTTGACGCACTATCTCAAGATTCTGCGCGGAGTCCTGTTGCGCGAAGCGGGGCTCGAGGCCATGTGGCGCGAATCGCTGATCCTCGTTGCTTTCGCCGTCGGCGTGATAGCGCTCAGCGTGCGGCGGTTCTCGAAGACCGTGGGGTAGGAGGCTAGAGCAGCGAGCGGATCCAGCCGCCGTCCACGGCGATGGACTGGCCGGTGATGTAGCTGGCGCGTTCGCTGGCGAGGAATGCGGCCGCGGCCGCGAACTCCGCGGGTTCCGCCATGCGGCGCATCGGGATCTGGCCTTCCGTGCGGCGCTCCACTTCCTCGACCGTCAGGCCTTCGCGCGACGCGGTCGCCTCGTTGAGTTCCTTGACGCGCTCGGTGCGCGTGAACCCCGGCAGCAGGTTGTTCACGGTGATGTTGTCGCGCGCGACTTCGTTGGCCAGCGTGCGCGCCCACCCGGTGACCGCCGCGCGGATGGAGTTGGAGAGCATCAGGCCATCCACCGGCTGCTTGGCCGCGATGGACGTGATGTTCACCACGCGACCCCAGCGGCGCTCGCGCATGCCCGGCAACAGCCGGCGTGTCAGTTCCACGGCGCTGCGCAGCGTGAGGTCCACCGCCGCACTCCATTCCACCCAGTTGTGCTTTTCGAACGGGCCCGACGGCGGACCACCGGCGTTGTTCACGAGGATGTCAACACGGCCGAACCGTTCGATGGCTTCGGCGGCGATCTTGTCGAGTCCGTCGAGCGTGGAAACGTCGGCGACCACGGCGAGCGTCTTGGCCTTGGTGGCGCGCGCGATCTCATCGCGCGCCTTGCCGAGCGCCTTCTCGCCGCGGGCGCACATCACGATGCTCGCACCCTCGGCCGCGAGTTCGTGCGCGACCGCGCGGCCCAGGCCTTTGCTGGCCGCGGTGACAACGGCGACTTTGCCCTTGAGTCCCAGCTCCATCAGCGTCGCAGGTAGGAGTCCGTCTTGTCCAGCCAGTCCTGGCGCGGCGGGCTGAACACGTCAACGTCGACCGTGTCTTCGAGTGCCTCGGCCTTGTGCCAGACCATGGACGGTATGTGCAGGACCTCGCCGGCGCGCACAGTGATGATCTCCTTCTCGTCCTCGCCGATCCAGAACTTGACGCCGCCTTCCAGGATGTACGTGAGCTGCTCGTTTTCGTGTTGATGCCGTGGCACGACGCAGCCCTTCTTGAGATAGACGTGGGCGAGCATCATGCGGTCGCCGGTGATGAGGCGGCGGTCGAGCATCGCGGAAACCTTCTCGCGCGGCATCTCGGCCCAACGGTAGAACGTGACTTTGCGTGCGGTCATGTGCGCTCGGCGATCGAGGTGCTGGTGTCACCGCGCAGGAAGACAGTGCGCGAGGGGTATGCGAACGATATGTGTTCGGCAGCGAAACGGCGCAGGATGTCGAGATTGATGTCCTGCTGCACGTCGGCGAATTTCCGGAACTCGTGCTGCGTCACGAAATACACGACCTCGATGCGCAGCGCCGAGTCGCCGAACGAAAGGAAGTGAGCCCGTTCGAAGCGCGTTTGCGGCTGCCGCTGGACGATCTCCTTGATGATCTCCGGGATCCGCGCGACGGTGTCCGGCGGCGTGTCGTACGCCACGTCCAGGTGAAACGCCGAACGGCGCTGCTGAATCCGGCCGTAATTGCGAATCCGGCTCTTGAGCAGGTCGTTGTTTGCGATGACGACTTGCTCGCCGTTCACGCTGCGGATGCGCGTGGTCTTGAGGCCGATTTGTTCGACGTCGCCCTCGACGCCCTCGATTGCGATCGCGTCACCCACCACGAACGGCCGGTCCAGCACGATGGCCACGGCGGCGAACAGGTCGCCCAGGACATTCTGCGCGGCGAGGGCGACGGCCACGCCGCCGATGCCGAGTCCGGTGAGGAGCGCCGTGATCTTGACGTCGAAGAAGCCGAGCCCCGAGACGATGAGCAGTCCCCACAGGGCAATGCGCGCGCCGTAGCCGATTGCGTAGACGGTGGCGCGGGATGCCACGTCGCCTGACGTCTTGAGCCGCGTGTAGCGCTCGGAGAAGAACGCGATGATGCCGTTGCCCCAGACACCGGCCTGGAGGAGGCTCGCGACGACCAACGCGGCGCGCAGCGCTGCCGCGGCCCGCCGGTTGACCGGCACCAACAGCGCGGCAGCTTCCAGCGAAAGGACGAGCAGGAAGTACCAGCGCGTCCTGCTGATGATCTCGACGAGTAGATCGTCCCACGTCGTGGCCGTGCGCGCCGCGAATTTGCCGACGCGGTGCTTCATCCAGCGCTGCAACAGCGTCAGCAGCAGGTAAGCGCTGAACAGCACCGCCAGCGCCATCAGCCAGCGGGTCACCGACGCACCGTAGTACCGCTTGTCCAGGAAATTGAGGAAGGACACGCTTCGAAACTACTTCAGGGCGCAGGGTGTGGAGACAGGGTGCCGAGGCAGGGTACCAACCGACGCGCTAAACTGTACGATTGACAGCGCGGTCTGCCGCGGGAACCGAAACCCCTGCTCACGGGTTCTCCATCCATGATCATCAAGCGCCCCTCCGACATACCGTCGTCCGAAATCACTCCCGAAAGCATCTACTTGAAGCGGCGGGAGTTCCTGGAGAAGGTGGGTCTGGGCGGCGTGGGTGTGGCGGCACTCGCTGTTGGCTCCGGCACGCCGATGGTCGGGCGGGTGGGCGCCCTGTTCGCGTCCGAGAAGCAGGACGACGCGCCCAACTCGTACGAGGAAGTCACGAGCTACAACAACTACTACGAATTCGGCACCGACAAGGAAGATCCCAAGGCGAACTCGGGCGCTTTCAAGCCCAAGCCGTGGACGGTGA
Organism: Gemmatimonadota bacterium; assembly: GCA_038060705.1. Classification (GTDB taxonomy): domain Bacteria; phylum Gemmatimonadota; class Gemmatimonadetes; order Gemmatimonadales; family Gemmatimonadaceae; genus DASPMP01. The sequence continues at coordinate 23,097 of JBBTFS010000008.1, read as the reverse complement.
AGGTCGATGGTTTTTGCAAAAAGGGCGGCAACTACGCGTACGACGACCTCATCAAGGCGCACAAGATCGAGGACCGCACGTACCGCCTGCGCTGCGTGGAAGCGTGGAGCATGGTGATCCCGTGGCAGGGAATTCCGCTGGGGGCGATGCTGGCGCGTTTCGAGCCGCAGCCGAGTGCGAAGTACGTCGCGTTCGAGACAGTGATGCGACCGGCGGAGATGCCGGGCCAGCGAATGGGTATCCTGCCGTGGCCGTATGTGGAGGGTCTGCGCATGGACGAGGCCATGCACCCGCTCACGATCATGGCGACGGGAGTATATGGAAAGCCGTTGCCGAACCAGAACGGCGCGCCCATCCGGCTCATCGCGCCGTGGAAGTACGGTTTCAAGGGCATCAAGTCCATCGTGCGGATCTCGTTCGTCGAGAAGGAACCGCGGACCACGTGGAGCATCGCCAACCCGAGCGAGTACGGGTTCTATGCCAACGTGAATCCGGAAGTGGATCATCCGCGCTGGACGCAGGCCAGCGAACGGCGCATCGGTGAATTCCGGCGTCGTCGAACGCTGATGTTCAATGGCTACGCCGATCAGGTGGCGTCGATGTACGCCGGCATGGACCTGAGGAAGAACTATTGAGTCGCGTGTCCGCGGTGCTGCCGCGGATCAAGCCGCTGGTCTTTCTCGCTTGCCTGATTCCCGCCGGAATGCTGGCGTGGAACACGTGGCTCGTCATTCTCGGGCCGTCGGGAGGCGGACTCACGGATCTGGGCGCCAATCCGATCCGCGAACTGCAGATCCAGACAGGGCTGTGGACCATCCGTTTCCTGGCGATCACACTCGCGATCACGCCTGCGAGGCAGCTGCTCGACTTGGGGCCACTGGCGAAGTACCGCCGCATGCTGGGCCTGTTCACGTTCTTCTACGCGTGCCTGCACGTGTCGATGTGGACCGCGGTGGACTGGTTTTTCGACTGGCCGGCGATGTGGGACGAGGTGATCAAGCACAAGTACATCTTTGTGGGGATGGCGACGTTTCTCTTGCTCATTCCGTTGGCGGCGACGTCCACCAACTGGTCCGTGCGGAAGCTCGGTGGCGCGCGGTGGGCCAAGTTGCACCGGCTCGTGTACGTGGCCGCTGTGACCGCGACGGTCCACTACCTTTGGGCAGTCAAGAAGGACACGCTCTTCCCGCTCGTTTACTTCGGCATCTTCCTGGCGCTGCTTGGCTACCGAGTTGTTCAACTGCTTCGCCGTCGCCGCGCCGGGACTGGAACCAATCGTCGCCCGGGAGTTGCGCGCACTGGGGGAACGGGCGCGGGTTGAGGACGGCGGCGTAAGCTGGACGGGCGACGCGCGCAGCGTGATGCGCGCGAACCTGTGGCTCCGGACGGCGACGCGGGTACTGGTGCGGGTCGCGCGCTTCAAGGCGAGCACATTCGCGGAACTGCAGCGAAACGCCAACCGGGTGAACTGGGAGCGATTTGTCGCGCCGGGGCGCGGTGTGGAGTTCGCGGTCACCGCGCGCAAGTCCAAGCTGATTCACACCGCCGCGATCGAGCAGCGTCTTCGGTCCGCCATCAAAGACCAAAGACCAAAGACCGATGACCGACGACCGCAGCCAACCGCCTCACAACTCTTCGTTGTCCGGGTCGTACGGGACGAATTCGAGATCAGCTCGGATTCGTCCGGCGAGTTGCTGCACATGCGGGGATACCGGCAGGCGATCGGCAAGGCGCCGATTCGCGAGACACTCGCCGCGGCACTGCTGCTGGGCGCCGACTGGAATGGCGACACGCCGCTGATCGATCCGTTCTGCGGCTCCGGGACCATCCCGATCGAAGCGGCGCTGATCGCGCGACGGATCGCCCCCGGCATCAACCGCACGTTCGCGGTGCTCGGCTGGCCGGGTGTGGATCTGGCGGCATGGACCACGCTCTTCAAAGAAGCGCGCGGGGGTGAACGTCCGACGACTCCGGTGCCCATCGTCGGCTCCGATCGTGACAAGGGCGCGATTGCGGCATCGCGCGCGAACGCGGAGCGCGCCGGAGTCCTCGCCGACATCGAGTTCACCCAGCAGGCGGTGTCGGCGATTGAACTACCGGCCGGCGCCGCCGGGCTCATCGCGACCAACCCGCCGTACGGTGTGCGGGCGTCGCCAAAAGCGGACGTGAGGAATCTCTACGCGCAGCTCGGTAACGTTGTGCGCGGCAAGTGCCCGGGTTGGCGCGTTGCCCTGTACTCGGCGCAGCAGCGACTCACGGCCGAGCTCCGCATGGAGACGGCGGAGTTGTTTCGCACGAAGAACGGCGGGCTCAAGGTGACAGCATCGCGGTCATCCTGAGCGCGCTACTGGACCGTCACCGTGGCGGTCATGCCGGCGTGCAGCGTACACGAGTATCCGAACGAGCCGGCGGCGGGAAAGTTCTTGGTGTAAGTGCCGGTGCTCCGGTCGCCAGAACCACCAAGGGCGGTGTCGTTGAAGGTCACGTTGTGTGTGACGGCCACGGCCCATGTCCAGGTCACCGTCGTCCCCGGGGCCACGATGATGCTGGCCGGGCTGAACGATCCGTCCAGGACACTTACTTGATTCGTGGCCGTTGGCGCGGTCGTGCCGCCGGTCGCCCCGGTTGCGCCGGTGGTGCCGGTAGCGCCGGTAGTGCCACCATCATTCGCTGGGGCGGCGGAATCGCCGCCTCCGCACGCGATGACTGCCAGTGCCATCGCCAAACACGCGCCCTTGGCCACCCACATCGTGCATCGCTCCACCCGAGGTACTCTGTCCCATCGCGTCGCCGCGTCCTTACTAAAACTCGAATCCGACCGCGAACGTCACATGGTCATTTGAGAATCGCGTCACGGCGTAACTGGTGCGAATCCGTCTGTACTCGACGCCCAGGAACATCGGTCCGCCCGGTCGGACGATGGCGTAACCGGCACAGGAGTCGTTGCGCCGTCTCGCGCCAACCTGGTCCGGCTGATCGGTGCCGCAGCCGCCTCCCAATCGCCACGTCGACGTCGGTCGCAGGTTGATTTGCGCCCAGCCGCCTTGCGTGGGAATCGCGGCGTTCGCGGCGGTCAGGTTCTGTCCAATGCCGCCGCCGCCCAGGCCACGCACTGCATCGCCGCTGAACACCTCGCCACGGAGCTCGAGCCATTCAACAACCGGAAGGCTCGCGTCGCAAGTAATCGCGTCGGACTGCACCAGCGCGGAAGTCGTCGTTGGCGCCAGCCAGCCAATGTGGTAACCGCAGCCGACTTCGCGGACGAGCTCGGTTCCCCACCTGGCGTACACGCGGTCCTGGAGATACGGCCGCGACGATCGCTCGGCCAAATCATTGTCGGTATCGAACACGCCGGCGGCGTCGCCGCTGGTGGGCGCGAGCACCGCGGCCTGGAATCCGACGCGGAAGCGGCCTCCCGCCTCGACACCGAAACGGACCTGCGGCAGCCACAGCCACAGGTTACCGGACGCGGCGAAGAGGGGAGTGCCGACCGCCGTCGGCGAGACCGGATTGAGGCCGCTGACCAAGGGTGACTCCTGCCCGACCAAAAGTTCCGCGTTGCTCCACCGGATGACGCCTCGCGCGGTGCGCAGGCGCAGGAGCGGGAACGTGCGTCCGCCACTCGAGGGCTGTTGTCCGCCGGAGAAATCCGCCTCGATGTCGCCGGTGAAACTGCCGCCCCAGACTTCCGGCACGCGCATCAGGAGGCCGAGCCGCGTGTGGCGGATAGCCATGCCCGCGCCGCGCGACGGGAATCCGGCGATCGTGTCGGGCCGGACGAACTGCGGATTGTCCACGTTGTTCACGCGTCGGCTGTTGGCGAAGCCGTTCATGAGCACGCGACCGAAGATCTCGACATCCACGCGCGACCGACTCTTCACGCCCTGGTCGGCTTGCTCGGAGAGCTGTTTCTGGAGCACCTCGATCGCTGCCTCGGCGCGCCGGAGTCTGACCGCGAGAGAGTCACTGACGCCGCCTTGGGCGCCGGCTGGCGCGGCGACCAGGGAGCCTGCCACGAGGGCAAGGCCAACGTAGATTCGATTCGTCATGTGGTATCTATGGAAGGGAAGCGTCGGAGGACCTATGAGAACACGTTCGCTGGCAGTTTCGGGAATGGCGACGTTGGTCGCCGTCTTGGCTGGTACGGGGGCCGCACTGCACGCCCCGTCGATCAGTGGTAAGGTCACGATCCAGGAGCGCCCCGGAGAGGTGACAGAAGACATCCAGAATGTGGTGGTTTTTCTTGAGGCGCTGGGCGCACCGGCATCGAAAGCACCGAAACTGAATCCGACCAATACGACCGTCGCGCTGCAATCTCGCCAATTCTCTCCGCGCGTGCGCGTCATCACTGAAGGCAGCAAGGTGGAATTCGCGAACCAGGATCCGTTCAGTCACAACGTGTTCTCCAAAACAAACGGCGGATTTGACACCGGCGTCTACGGGCGCGGCAAGACAAAGGACCAGACGTTCAAGGAAGCCGGCGTGTACCCCATCTACTGCAACGTGCATCCACGGATGACCGCGTTCATCATTGCGCTGAGTACGCCCCTGTACACCCAGGCCGGCAACGATGGCCGGTTCATGTTGGAGGGCGTACCCCCCGGCCAGTACCGGCTCAGCGTGTGGCACGATCGTACGACGATCAGTACACAGGACGTCACCGTGGGCGCGGCCGGCCTCTCGAATCTCCGCGTGCAGCTGGACGCCCGCGGTTACAAATACGTGCAACACAAAAACAAGGTCGGCAAGGACTACACCAGCGCCACGGGAGACCGGTACTAGCCGATGCAGATGCCGCGATTGAGTCTCACGACGCGAATTTTCCTGAGTTCGGCGGGAAGCGTCATCCTGGTGATGGCGATCGCTTTGGCGCTGACGCAGCAAAGCGCAGAGCGGGCCGCGATTGTGTCCATCACACGCGGACTGACAGCCACCAAGGAACGCGTTCTTGAACTCGTCACGTCTGAACGCGCGCAGCTCGGAAGCCGGGCTCGCATCTTCGCGGAGAGTCCCGAGTATCGCTCTAGTGTGGAGAGCCCCAAGGACTCGGGCGACTACCTGGACTACGCCCAGACCGCGGCAGAGCAGATCGGTGCGCAGTGGGCGCAGCTGATCAGCCGAGAGGGTGTCCGGCGGGCCAAAAGTGACGCGCCCACCGCCGGTGCCGACACGCTGACCGGATCGCCGCTGGTGCGCAGCGCACTCGAGGGGAAACTGGGCGAGGGGTTTGGAGTCTCCGGAGACAGTTCGCTGATCCAGATCGTGTCCGTGCCGATTTTTGGCGCTGGTGGCCGCGTCATTGGCGCGCTCATGGCGGCGAAGACGGTAGGTGACTCGATTGCCCGCGCGGTGGGTGCGCAGACGCAAAGTGACGTGCTGTTCTACGTCATCGACAACCAGGGCGGACCGCGCGTGGCGGCCGCAACCGAGAAGGCGCGTGCGTCGGGCGCAACGTTGATGGCGAGCGTTGCCCGCGGGATGCATGCTGACACCGGCGAGGCGCCGGATCCGGGGACCGGAACGATGCTGGAACAACTCGATCTCGCCGGCGAACATTTTGTGGGACGCAGCGAACCGCTGCTGAGCGCCGCGGGGTCGCCCATCGGCGGTTTTGTCGCCTTGCGTTCACTGGAGCAGGAGTTGCGGGCCACCGGCTATACCGCGGTGCGCCAAACATTGTTGTTCGTCGGCGCGGGCGGCGTGTTTCTGGCGCTGCTGATCGGCGGCATTACGGCGAGACAAATCGTGCGACCGGTGACGGCTCTGGCCGACGCATCCCGCCGCGCCGCGGAGGGCGACTACCAGGCGAAGATTCCGGAGGGCGGCCGCGACGAGATCGGCACGCTGGCGTCGGCGTTCCGCCGTTTGCTCGCCGACCTCAAGGACAAGCAAGCGCTGGTGGACTTCCTCGGCGCGTCGGCGTCCGGCGGGCGCACGCAGGCGATAGCGGCCGGCGCCGGACCGCAAGACGCAACGATGAAGATCCCGGCCGGCATGGGCGACTTCACCATGCTCTCGCCCGGCAAGATGCTCGGCACGCGCTACGAGATCAAAAGCGTGCTGGGCGTGGGTGGCATGGGCATGGTCTACAAGGCGAACGACAAGGAGCTGGGCGAAGTCCTCGCCATCAAGACGCTCAAGCCCGAGATGATGTCCGTCGACGCCAGCGCGTTGGAGCGCTTCAAGAGCGAGATCAAGCTGGCGCGGAAGATTGCGCACCGAAACGTGGTGCGCACGTACGACCTCGGTGAAGTGAACGGCCTGTACTACATCTCGATGGAGTACGTCGAGGGCAAGTCGCTCAAGGATCTCATCAAGGAGCGCGGCCGGTTGCCGGTGTCGGTCGTGCTGCCAATCGCCAAGCAGCTCTGTCGCGCGTTGGAAGTGTCGCACGAAGAGGGTGTGATCCACCGCGACATCAAGCCGCAGAACATGGTGGTGCAGTCGGACGGCGTGTTGAAGGTCATGGATTTCGGCATTGCGCGGTTGGCGACGCGGCCGAAGGATTCTGGCCACACCGAGGCGGGCATGGTGGTTGGCACGCCGGAGTACATGGCGCCGGAGCAGCTGCTGGGCGACGAACTGGACGCCCGTGCCGACCTCTACTCCACCGGCGCCGTTCTATATGAGTGTCTGACGGGCCAGGTGCCGATCACGGCAGACTCGGCCATCGTGCTCATCACCCGGGTGCTGGAGCAGATTCCAAAGCCTCCGCGTGACGTGGTGCCAGACGTTCCGCAGAGCCTGTCGGACCTGGTGATGTGGGTGTTGCAAAAAGACCGCGAGAAGCGGCCCGCGTCCGCTGCCGCACTGCACAGGCTGCTCGACGAGATAGCACTCACTTAGCGACCGATACAGCAGATATATGAGACCAACGGACGTATCGGATCCGCAGTACTACCATAGGGTTGTCGACTGCCAGTACGCTTGCCCCGCGCACACGAACGTGCCGGAGTACATCCGGCTCATCGCGCAGGGTCGGTACACGGAGTCGTACCTCCTCAACCGGGAGTCAAACGTTTTTCCGGGCATCCTGGGCCGAACGTGCGACCGGCCCTGTGAACCGGCGTGCCGTCGTGAGCGCGTGGACGGCAAACCAGTCGCGATCTGCCGACTGAAGCGGGTAGCCGCCGATCTTCGCGATGACGTCACCGAGGCCCTGCCCAAAGCCGGAAAGAACAACGGCAAGCGCGTCGCTTTGATCGGCGCTGGGCCATCGGCCCTTACCGTGGCAAACGACCTGATGCCGCTGGGCTATCAGGTCGTGATCTACGAGAAGAACAATCGCGGTGGTGGCCTGATGCGCGTGAACATCCCGTCATTCCGCCTGCCGGCCGCCGTCCTGGACGAGGAGATCGGCTACATCCTGAACATGGGCGTGGAGGTGAAGTGGAACACGCCCGTGACCAGCATGAAGAAGCTGCTCGCCGAAGGCTACGACGCGGTGTACGTCGGCAGCGGCGCGCCCAAGGGCAAGAACCTTGATGCCCCCGGCCGCAACGACTCGGATCGCATCCACATCGGTATCGAATGGCTGGCGTCCGTGCACTTCGACCACATCAAGACGATTGGCGAGAAGGTGCTCATCATCGGCGTGGGCAACACAGCGATGGACTGCTGCCGCACGTCGCGTCGCATGGGCGGCAAGGACATCAAGGTCATCGCGCGCCGGGGCCGCAAGTATTTCAAGGCATCGCCGTGGGAACTGGAGGACGCCGAAGAAGAGCAGGTGCAGATCGTCGAGAACCACGCGCCCAAGCGCTTCGTCCTCGAAGAGGGCAAGCTCGTGGGCATGGAGTTCGAGCAGCTCAAGTGGACCGAAAGCGGCGGCAAGCAGAAATCCGAAGTCACCGGCACCGTCATCATTCCGTGCGACGACGTGATCCTCGCCATCGGCCAGGACAACGCGTTCCCGTGGATGGAGCGCGACTTGGGCATCGAGTTCAAGGACGACATGCCCGTCGTCGACAAGAAGACAATGGCGTCAACGCGCCCCGGCGTGTTCTTCGGCGGCGACGCCGCGTGGGGCCCGGAGAACATCATCTGGGCGGTGGAGCACGGCCATCAGGCGGCGATCTCGATTCACCAGCATTGCCAAGGCATGCCGCTCAGCGAGCGTCCGGCGTACGGCATGAATCTGGTGAGCGCCAAAGTCGGCATGCACTCGTGGAGCTACAGCAACGACTACAGCGCTGCGGCGCGCAGCAAGATGACGCACGCCGGCCTGGCCGAGCGCTTCGCGAACCTCGCCACGGAGGTGGAGCTCGGCTTCACGCCGGAACAGGCGGCCACGGAAGTGCAGCGCTGCCTCAACTGCGACATCCAGACGCACTTCACCGACGCGCTGTGCATCGAGTGTGACGCGTGCGTGGACGTGTGTCCGGTGAACTGCCTGACGATCACGACCGACGGCAGCGACGAATCGGATCTCCGCACCCGGCTCATGGCGCCGGCGCAGAACCTGTCGCAGGCCATCTACGTCTCGGGCGAGTTGCCGCAGACGAAGCGCGTGATGGTGAAGGATGAAGACGTGTGTCTCCACTGCGGCCTGTGCGCGGAACGGTGTCCGACGGCAGCGTGGGATATGCGGAAGTTTGATCTGAAGATTGCGTATGCCGGAGCGCGGCAATGATCGTCACCGCTTCAGTGAAATGTCATCCATAAACGATTTCGCCTTCAAAATCGCGACCGTCAACGGGACGGGTTCCGCGAGCGCCAACAGCCTGCTGATGCAGGCCATCTTCCGGATGGGCATCCCGGTGTCAGGGAAGAACGTCTTCCCCTCCAACATCCAGGGGCTCCCCACATGGTACGAGATGCGCGTCAGCAAGGACGGCTACACCGCGCGCCCGAGCGAGATTGACCTCGTCGTCGCGCTGAACCCGGAGACCTACGCCAAGGACGTGGCCGCGGTGCGGCCCGGCGGCTACCTGCTGTATGACTCATCGTGGCCGTTGCCCGACGCGCTGCGGCGCGAGGGTATCACCATCCTCGGCATCCCGTTCGGCGCCATGTGCGTCGAGACGTTCGAGGGTGACCGCGCGCGTTCACTGATGCGCAACATCTCATATGCCGGAGCGCTTGCAGCGCTCCTCCGCATCGACATGGACGTGATCAGCGCGATGCTCACGGAAAAGTTCTCCAGGAAAAAGGCGCTCCTGAACTCGAACTTCACCGCCATCAAGCTGGGCTACGACTACGCGATGGCGCACTTCAAGTGCCCGCTGCCGTTCCATCTCAAGGCTATGGACGCCACCAAGGACTGGGTCCTGCTCGACGGCAACAGCGCGTGCGGGCTCGGCGCTGTCTTCGCCGGTGCGACCGTCGGCGCGTGGTATCCCATCACGCCATCCACGTCGCTCATGGAGGCGTACAAGGAATTCGCCGAGCGGTACCGCGTAGACAAGGCCACGGGTCAGCGGAAGTACTGCCTGATTCAGGCGGAAGATGAACTCGCCGCTGCCGGAATGGTGCTGGGTGCGGGCTGGGCAGGCGCGCGCGCGTTCACGTCAACCTCGGGTCCGGGTATTTCGCTCATGAGCGAGTTCGTCGGGCTCGGCTACTACGCCGAGGTGCCCGGGGTGTTCGTGGACGTGCAGCGCACCGGTCCGTCCACCGGCATGCCGACGCGCACGCAGCAAAGCGACCTGCTGTCCATTGCCTACCTCTCGCACGGCGACACCAAGCACATCGCGCTCTTCCCGGCCAACCCGGAGGAGTGCTTCTATATGATGGCGCAGGCGTTCGACCTGGCCGAGCGGTTCCAGACGCCGACGTTCCTCGTGACCGATCTCGACATCGGCATGAACGACTGGATGACGCGCCGGCTCAAGTGGGACGACTCGTATCGTCCCGATCGCGGCAAGGTGCTCGGCGCGGCCGAGCTGGCTGAGATCAAGAAGTTCGGCCGCTACCAGGATACGGGCGGCGGCGTGCCTGCCCGCACGCTTCCGGGCGTCGGCGGCAAGGGCGCCTACTTCACGCGCGGCTCAGGTCACACACTTCAGGCGACCTACACGGAAGACTCGGACGAGTATCGCGCCGTGATGGAGCGGCTCAAGCTCAAGCTCGAGACCGCGGCCGAGGCGGTTCCCGAGCCTGACATCGATGCGAAGAGCGGCACGATCGGCATCGTCTCGATCGGCGGCTGCCATGCGGCGGTGCAGGAAGCGCTGCACGTGCTGCGCGCACAGAACGTCGCGGCCGACTACATGCGCGTGAAGGGATTCCCGTTCGGCAAGAAGGTGCGCGCCTTTCTGGCCACGCATCGCCGCATCTTCGTCGTCGAGCAGAACCGCGATGCGCAGTTGCGTTCGCTGCTCGGCATCGAGACGGGAACGTCGTTCGACAAGATGATCCCGGTGCTCGACTACGGCGGCTTGCCACTCACCGCGGGATTTGTCGTGAACGAGATCTCTCGTCAGTTGAAGCTGTTGCAGTTGTCCGGGACGCCTGGCGAGAGCGCCGGCGTCAAAGTGGGTGGCGCCATGCGAGGTGTGGAATGACATCGATCCAAAAGCCGCCCGTGCGGCATCCGTCGCTCCAGCAGAATGCGCTGGGGCTCACCAAGCGCGATTACGAAGGCGCGATGTCCACGTTGTGCGCCGGCTGCGGCCACGACTCGGTGACGGCGGCGCTGGTGCAGTCGTTCTGGGAGCTGGACGTACCGCCGCATCGCGCGGCCAAGATGAGCGGCATCGGCTGCTCGTCCAAGACGACCGCGTACTTCATGAAGCAGTCGCACGGCTTCAACGCCGTGCACGGCCGCATGCCCGCGGTTGCGACCGGCGCCAACGCGGCGAACAAGGATCTCATCTATATCGGCATTTCCGGCGACGGCGATTCGCTGTCGATCGGGTTGGGTCAGTTCTGCCACGCCATTCGCCGCAACGTGAACTTGTTGTACATCCTGGAGAACAACGGCGTCTACGGACTGACCAAGGGCCAGTTTTCGGCGTCGGCGGACATCGGGTCCAGGAGCAAGGGTGGTGAGGCGAACGTGCAGCCGCCCATCGATCCGGTGCTGTTGGCGCTGACCCTGGGAGCGACGTTCGTGGCGCGCGGTTTTTCGGGCGACAAGACGCACCTGGTGCCGATGATCAAGGCCGGCCTCAAGCACAAAGGCTTCGGTCTCATCGACATCATTTCGCCGTGCGTCACGTTCAACGATCACGACGCGTCCACGAAGAGCTACCGCTTCACGCGTCAGCGCCAGACGGAGATGACCTCAGTGGATTTCGTACCGCTCAAGCGCGAGATCACGGCCGACTCGGAGAACGGGCACGGGAGTGCGATGTCGGTGACGATGCACGACGGCAGCGTCGTGCGGTTCCGCAAGCTGCACGAGGGCTACGATCCCACGGACCGCGACACTGCGTATGCGCATGTGCGCGCGTCACACGCGAGGGGCGAGGTGGCGACGGGCCTGCTGTACCTCGACGACTCGGGCCAGGACATGCACGATGTCAACAAGACAGTCAGTCGGCCGCTCGTGGACATACCATATGAAGAGCTGTGTCCGGGGAGCGCGGCGCTGGACGAGCTGATGACGGAGTACCGCTAGCCCGAGATCCTATAGCTGGGCGAGCTGGCGGAGTTTGGACTCGACCTCGCTCAGGATCGGACGGGGCAGCGGCTTGAGCGCGCGCACGAACCGGCGGTTGTCTATCGCCCGGCTTTGGTCCACCATCACCTCGCATTCCTGTGCATTTCCGGCGATGCCTTTTGGCAGCGGCACGCGCAGAACGTTCTCGCCGGCCAGGCGCGTCGTGCAGGGCAGCACCCACGTTGACGGGTGACCGGCTGCGTTGAGCAGGTCGGTCTGCACAACCAGGACAGGCCGGACCCTGCCGGCCTCTGTCCCGGTACGCGGATTGAGGTCCGCCAGATAGAGGGTCCCACGCGACAGCTTCACTCGTCGCCGAGTCCGTCCGAGGTGAGGCTGTCCAGTTCCGCGAGCTCGGCCAGCGTCGCCTCGCGTACCGCCGCGGATGCCTTGCGATAAGCGTCGCGCAGCCGATTGCGCTCCGTAGTCTCGCGCAACAGCCGCAGTCCGCGACGCACCACCTCCACCTTGCTTTTGGCGCCGAGTTGCCGCTGGAGGGCGGTCACCAGCTTGAGCTCGGCAGGCGGAAGCGTGATACTGGACTTGGTATTGGATTTCATACCTTCACAATACCCAGTACTCTCGCCGCGCAACAGTGGGTGGCTCATGCCGGTCAAAACGATCGAGTCGCAACGCCTCACGGCCCTCACCAACGAAGAGAAGCGCGCGCTGCTCCGTCGCATGACCGAAGTGGACGGCCTCGAGCGCTTCCTCGGCCTCGCGTTCGTCAACGTCAAGCGGTTCGCAACGTGAACTTGCTGTACATCCTGGTAGTGCTGACCTCGGCGCTCTAAATGGAGAAGTATCGGCAGAGCGTTCTCGGCGCGAACAGTTCTCGGCCGGCGCAATCGATTAGCTTTCAATACGCTATGGACCGCTCCGGAATTACTGCTCGTGTGGTGACGCTGTCCAGCGACGAGGCTGGTGATGCCCGAATGGGCGGGACGCCCAACGAGCGCGTGGCCGCTGTGGCCGAATTGACGGCCGAGGCGTGGCGGCTCGCCGGACGGCCGTTGCCGTCGTACACGCGCGCGACGATGCCGGTCGTGGTCTCGACCCTCCGCGACCACGCCCAGTAATTCACCCGCATGATCGCCGACTTCCGCGATCTCCTCGCGGCGCTCGGCGCCATTGGGGTGCGTTATCTGGTAGTTGGCGCGCCCGCGCTCCCGGCGCATGGCGTTCCGCGGGTCACCGGATTGACATCATGACATCCATCAGCGGTGTTGGGTTCACAGACGCATGGGCCGGACGTTTGTCTGGCGTGTTGTTTGACGTGAGCGTCCCGTTCCTGGGTCGGGATGCGTTCCTGCGGAACAAGCGCGCGAGCGGTCGCCCGAAGGATCTCGCTGATGTGAAGGCCCTGGGCGGCTGACATCGGATGGGCACGGGAGCACATTCTATATTTCCCGCATGTCGCTCCCCGCAGTCAGCGTCTTCAACGACGGCTATATAGCCGAGCTGTACGAGCGGTTCCGCCGCGACCCGGCTTCGGTAGACGAGCGCTGGCGTCAGTACTTCCGTTTCGCGCAGCAACTGTCCGGGACTGCACCGGCTGGTGCCGTATCAGGCGCCGCGCCAGGCACCGACTTTCTCCGGAAAGTTGCCGTCGCCGCCGACCTGGTGAGCGCGATCCAGCGCTACGGCCATATGTCCGTTCAGATCGATCCACTCGGCTCGCCGCCGTCCGGGGCCGCCGAGATGACCGCGGAGTTCCACGGCCTCACAGAGGCGGATTTGCGCGAAATACCCGCGCGCGCTCTCGGTGGTACCACTGGCACGGGCGCGGACGTCGTCGCCCGCATGCGCCAGCTGTGGGGCGGCGCCATCGGTTTCGAGTACGACCACCTGGAGAACGACGCCGAGCGTGAGTGGTTCCGTCAGACCATCGAGTCGCAGCGCCTCACCGCTCCGCTGTCCAATGCAGAGAAGCGGTCCCTGCTGCAGCGGATGACCGAAGTGGACGGCCTCGAGCGCTTTTTGGGCCTCGCGTTCGTGAACGTGAAGCGGTTCTCCATCGAAGGCGTGGACGCCATGGTCCCGATGATCGACGAGGCTATCGACCGCGCGGCGCAGAGCGGCACGAGCGAAGTCGTCATTGGCATGGCCCACCGCGGCCGCCTCAACGTGCTCTCGCACGTCATGGCCAAGCCGTACGAGCGCCTCTTCGAGGAATTCCTCGGCAAGCATCACCAGACGAACTCGGCCAGTGGCACCGGCGACGTGAAGTACCACCTGGGCTACAACGGCGAGCGCGATGTCGGTGGAGCGAAGGTCGCGGTGGAACTCGTGCCGAACCCGAGTCACCTGGAGTTCGTGAATCCGGTGCTCACCGGCGTCGCACGCGCCAAGCAGCGCAACGCGGACGGCTCTCGCGACGAGACCCGTGTGTTGCCGATTGTCGTCCACGGCGATGCGGCGTTCTCCGGCGAAGGCGTCGTGGCCGAAACGCTGAACTTGGCACTCCTGCGCGGTTACCGCGTGGGCGGAACGTTCCACATTCTCGCCAACAACCAGGTCGGGTTCACTACCGACCCCGTTGATGCGCGCAGTACGCACTACTCCAGCGATCTCGCCAAGGGCTTTGAGATCCCGGTGCTGCACGTGAATGCGGACGATCCCGAAGGCTGCTTGCTGGCCGTACGCGTCGCGATCGAATACCGCCAGCATTTCAAGAAGGACGTGCTCATCGATCTCGTGGGCTACCGCCGTCATGGGCACAACGAGGCGGACCAGCCGGCGTTCACGCAGCCCAAGATGTACGACGTGATCAAGGCGCATCCGTCGGCGCGCGAAGTGTTCGGCGCACGCCTCGTGCGCGAGGGCGTGGTGACGGAAGAGGACGTCCGCGCGATGGCCAAGGATTTCGCGGCGGCGCTCACGAAGATTCACGGCGCGGTGAAGGAGGCCGATCGTCAGGCGCATCCCACCGGCGAGTTCGCCACGGTGTCGGATAAGCCTGTGGACACTGCCGTCCGCGCCGAGTCGTTGACGTCACTCAACGAACAGCTGTTGCACTGGCCCACCGGGTTCACCTTGCACTCGACGATTCAGCGAACGCTGCCGCGCCGCCGCGAAGCGCTGACGAGCGGCGCCATCGATTGGGGTCATGCGGAGGCGCTGGCGTTCGCGACGCTGTTGACGGAAGGCGTGGGCGTCCGCATCACGGGGCAGGACGCCCAACGCGGAACGTTCTCGCACCGCCAGGCCGTGCTGCACGACATCGTGACCGGCGCGGCACACACACCGCTCGCCAACCTGCCGCAGGCCAGGGCGCCGTTTGAGATCTACAACAGCCCGCTGTCCGAAACCGCGGTGATGGGCTTTGAATACGGGTTCAGCACGGCGGCGACTCACCAGATGGTGCTGTGGGAAGGGCAGTTCGGCGATTTCGCCAACGTGGCGCAGCCGATCATCGATCAGTTCCTGGCCGCCGATCGCGCCAAGTGGGGCCAGGACTCCAGCCTCGTGCTGTTGTTGCCGCACGGGTACGAGGGTCAGGGGCCGGAGCACTCGAGCGCGCGCCTCGAACGATTCCTGCAGTTGTGCGCCGAGAGCAACATGGTGGTGGCATATCCGTCGACGCCGGCACAGTACTTCCATGTATTGCGGCGCCACGGCCACAGCGCCGCTCGGCGACCGCTGGTGCTGATGCAGCCCAAGTCGCTGCTGCGCATGCCGGAGGCGGCGTCGCGCATCGAGGACCTGACCACCGGCACGTTCAAGTCGGTGATCGGCGACGCCGGTTCGATCACGCACAGGGACACGGTGCGACGGCTCGTGTTCTGCACTGGCAAGCTGTACTACGACCTGATCGCCGGGCGCGCGTCGCGCGCGAAGGCCGGCGCGTCGAACGGAGTGGCGATCGCGCGAGTCGAGGAGTTCTATCCGTGGCCGCACGATGGCGTGGCCGCCGTGGTGGATGATTTCCCCAACATCGACGAGGTGGTGTGGGCGCAGGAAGAGCCGAAAAACATGGGCGCGTGGACATTCGTGTCGCCGCGGCTGCGCGCGTCCACGGGCAATCAGCTCACGGTGCGCTACCTGGGTCGCCCGGAGCGGGCGAGTCCGGCCGAGGGATATCATGCGGTGCATGTCGAGGAGCAGGCGCGAATCGTGAACGATGTGCTGACCATTCCGGTGGCCAGCAGGAAGAGGGCACGAGTCTGACTCCCAACTGCCTTCCCGGAGACGCGTCGGCGCGCCGGACCAGGGTACAGGGTACAGGGTCAGGGTACAGGGTGCAGGGTACCGCGCGCGCCTTGGCCAGCGTCGTAGTCGGGTTGGCGCTGACGGCAGCCTCGGTCGCACCCCGCAGCCTCGGCGGGCAGGAGCGAGGGGCCGTCGCGCTCGGCGAGTTGGTGGCGGGACTCGGCGTCAATACGCGCGTGCTGATGATCGGCGCGCATCCGGACGACGAGGACACGTTTCTCATCACCTGGCTGCAGCGCGGCCGGCACGTGGAGACCGCATATCTCTCGCTGACTCGCGGCGACGGCGGGCAAAACCTGATCGGCAATGAGCTGGGCGAGGCGCTGGGCGTGATTCGCACCGAGGAGTTGTTGGCCGCGCGGCGCATCGACGGCGCCCGACAGTACTTTACCCGCGCGTTCGACTTCGGGTTCTCGAAGGACACGGTCGATACGTACAGGCAGTGGCAGCGCGATTCGATCCTCAACGACGTCGTACGCGTGGTGCGTGCGTTCCGCCCGCACGTGATCGTCGCTGTTTTTTCGGGCACGACGCGCGACGGACACGGGCAGCATCAGGTGTCGGGCCTGTTGGCGCGCGCTGCGTACGACATCGCCGCGGACACGATGCGTTTTGCGATCAAGGACTACGGCTCCCCGTGGGCGCCGCTCAAGTTCTACCGCGCGGCGCGATTCAATCCGCAGTCCGGCACGCTGACCATGGACGTGGGAGAGTACTCGCCATTGCTGGGGCGGTCGTTCGGCGAGATCGCCGGGGAGAGCCGGTCGCAGCACAAGTCGCAGGGGTTTGGCGCATTGCAGCGGAAGGGTCCGATCATGGACTACGTCCGCCGCGAAGCGACTCGCGTGAACGAAGCAACGGCCGCCAGCTCCGAAAAGTCGATCGTTGACGGCCTCGACACGACATGGTCGCGGTTCGATGCGGCTTCGCCGGCAGCCGGGTTCAAGACGATTCTGGATGCGATGTCCGCAGCCATGACGGCTGTTCGCAAGGCGTACGACCCGTTTGCACCCGAGAAACTTCTGAAACCGCTGTCGCGTGCACTCATGCTCGTGCGCTCAATCTGTCCGCCCATCCCGGTGAATCCGTGCGAGCGCGTGGATCGCGAGGGAACGTCTCCACGCCGTACCGTGCTGAATGGCGACTTGACGTCGAGTCTGGATGTGACGCGAGGGCGCCTGTTGGACGCGCTCCGGATGGCGAGCGGCGTGACGTTGGAAGCGGAATCAGTCGAGGCGTGGGCTGTCAACACGGAGATGCCGGTGCTGACGTCGGTCTACAACCGCGGTCGCGACACGGTTGCGATCAGCGGCGGCTTGGTATCGGGAGCGCGCGGCGGAGCCTCGATGACTCGGTTGATTCCGCCCGGCGGGATGATCCGGGACACGCTCATTGGCAGGGTTGACTCTATCGTCCAGCCATGGTGGCTGGGCGGCGGTCGCGTTGGTGGGATGTTCTCACTCCCTGCCAGCGCGGTCGCTGAGAACCGCCGGGGCGCTTATCCGGCCGCCTGGTACTCGGTGGATCTCGGCGGCCGATCGATGGGCGAAAGGATCGTTATCAGCGAGCCCGTGGTGATGCGCGCCGCCGATCAGGTGAAGGGGGAGTTCTGGCGCCCTGTCGCGCCGGTGCCGCCAATCTCGATCTCCGTTGGCGAGCAAGTCCAATACGCCCCGGCGAACGTCGCCATCGATCGCGTCATTCAGGTTCGCCTGCACTGGTCGGCACCGGGTGACACGTCTCCTCGCGACGTGCGGGTCACGTTGGCACTGCCGAAGGGGTTGAGCGCGGACAGCGCAACTCGGACCGCGCGAATCTCAGGGTACTTTGCGCAACGGACGATCGCGTTCAGGGTTCGCGGCCGCCTGCCAGCCGGCGAGCATCGCATTGATGCCATGGCCGAGTCGGACGGTGCCAGTTTCTCGTCGGGCTACGAACTTGTCGACTACGACCACATCCGACGCCAGCGCATCTATCGGCCAGCATCGATTCTCGTGTCAGCCGTGGATGTTCGCATTCCATCCAACCTGCGGGTCGCGTACATCACCGGAGTTGGCGACAACATCGCGCCCACGCTCGCGCAGCTTGGCGTCCCAGTCACGGTGATCCCGGCCACGGAAGTGACGCGAGCGGAACTGAATGCGTACACGACCGTGGTGATTGGCCCACGCGCCTACGAGGCTCACCCGGAACTGTTGGCCGCCAATCCCAAGCTCTTCGATTTCGCCCGCAAGGGCGGCGTGCTCCTCGTGCAGTACGGCCAGTTCGAGATGACGCAGCCCGGCATGATGCCGTTCCCCATTGCGCTGTCGCGCCCCACGGACCGCGTGACGCACGAGGACGCTCCGGTCACGATCGACGCGGCCGGCGCGAATGAGCTCACGTACCCGAACCGGATTACCGCGAAGGACTTCGACGGTTGGGTGCAGGAGCGCGGGCTCTACATGCCCCGCGCGTTCGACCCGGCCTACCAATCGCTCCTGTTCATGAACGACCCCAACGAGTCTCCCAACAAGGGCGGGGTGCTGATCGCGCCATTGGGCAACGGCGCCTATGTCTACACGACGCTATCGTTCTTCCGGCAATTGCCGGCCGGTGTTCCGGGTGGCGCCCGATTGTTCGTCAACCTGTTGAGCGCGAAGCTCGCGCCGCCCCAGGCCAAGCCATGAGCGCAGACAAGAACATCGAACCAGCTTTTTCCGGGCCGGCAACCGAAGCCGAGCCGGACGCACGGCGTTTTCGCCGCACGCTGATTCGTGTCCTGGCCGTTCAGGTCGTCGCGCTCGTCCTGCTGTTTCTCCTGCAATACACGTTCCGGCCATAATGCATCCGATCAACTGGGTCATCGTCGTCGCCTGGATCGGGTACGTCGTCTGGGACGGACTGCGCCGTTCCCGCGGCACGAAGGACCTCGCCGCTTACTTCCAGGCCAGCCGCTCGCTGCCGTGGTGGGCCGTGGGCCTTTCCGTGATGGCCACGCAGCTCTCGGCGGTCACGATGATCGGCACCACCGGACAAGGCGCCACCGACGGAATGCGCTTCGTCCAGTTCTACTTCGGACTGCCGATCGCGATGGTGATCCTCGGCGTCACGCTGGTGCCGTTCCTGCACAGGGCCAAGGTCTACACCGCGTACGAGTATCTCGAGCGCCGCTTCGACGCCAAGACGCGCTCGCTCACCGCGTTCCTGTTCCTGTTGTCGCGCGGTCTGTCGTGCGGCACGATCATCGCGGCGCCCGCGGTCGTCTTCTCGGCGGTATTCGGCTGGAACATCTGGGAGAGCGTCGCGCTCATCGGCATCCCCACGGTCACCTATACAATGATCGGCGGCGTACAGGCCGTGACGTGGGTGGATGTGAAGCAGATGGTGCTTATCGTGGGCGCGCTCCTGGCCATCGTGATAACGCTGCTCATCAAGCTGCCGGTGTCGCCGTTGGGCGCGCTGCGTATCGCCGGCGCGGCGGGCAGTCTGCAGACGTTCGACTTCACGTTCAGCCTCACGAACCAGTACACGTTCTGGTCGGGCATCATCGGCGGCACGTTCCTCATGTTGTCGTACTTCGGCACCGACCAGAGCCAAGTGCAGCGGTACCTGGCCGCCAAGTCGGTGGATGAAGCGCGCAGCTCGTTGCTGATGAGCGCGTACTGGAAGATCCCGCTCCAGGCACTGGTGCTGCTCGTGGGCGTGCTGGTCTTTGTGTTCTATGTGTTCGAGCGTCCACCGCTTTTGTACAACCCCGTGCACGAACGCCAAGTGCGCAAGGAAATGCCGGGCGCGTACGAGATTCTCCAGAGCCGCTACGACACTGAGCTCCAGGGCCGGGCGAACGCGGCAAAGTCGCTGGCCGAGGCCAAGAGCGGTCGCGACGAGAACGCGATGGCAGCAGCGACTGAACTCCGCGTGCATGACGTAAGCATCTGGGCGGTGCGCACCGAGGCGCTCAACGCTGCCGCGCGCCTGAGTGGGCAGTCCTCGCGGGACGTCAACTACATCATTCCGCGTTTTGTGCTCGACCATCTCCCGATCGGACTCGCCGGAATCTTCATCGCGGCTATTCTCGCTGCCGCCATGAACGCGATCGCCGCCGAGCTCAACTCGTTGGCGACCACTTCGGTGATCGACTTCTACAAGCGCTGGTTCCGGCGCGAGGGGACTGACGCGCACTACCTGTTCGTCTCGCGGGCCGCTACGGCGTTCTGGGGCGTTTTTGCCTGTATCGTCGCGACGTTTGCGGCTAACCTGGGCTCGCTCATCGAGGTCGTGAACCGCTTCGGTTCGTTCTTCTACGGCTCTATTCTGGGCGTGTTCATGCTGGCGATGATCCCGCGCGCGCGCGGCACCGGCGCCTTCGTCGGATTGATCGCGGGCATGACGATGGTGGGGCTGGTGAACTTCCGTCTTCCCGGCATCGCGTTCCTGTGGCACAACGTGATTGGCGCAGTGACCGTGGTGGTTACCGGCCTGGTCCTCAGTGCCCCGAGTGAGCGTCGCGCCACGGC
>JBBTFS010000008.1:0-2681 GCA_038060705.1 Gemmatimonadota bacterium | reverse complement strand
GTGAGCAATCACGCCACTTCCGAGACCCAAGGCGCACAAATCGCGCGGTTGCACGCGCTGTTTGAAGCCATCTCGCTGGCAATCGCGATCTTCGATCACGAGCAGCGGCTGGTGAGCGCCAATGCGCGGTTCCGGGAACTGACGGGCATGGATGATCGCACTGGTTTGGGTCGTTCCATCTATGACGCGTTCCCGAACGCGCTAGCCGATCTCACCGTCCAGATCGACGGCGCACTGGAAGGGCGACCACTGATCGCCTATCCGGTTGCGTTCCAGCACCGCAGCGGCACGCGCGTGGTCGAAGCCACGTTTGCTCCGATCGCCGAGCCTGGCGGTGGCGTCGTCTTTGCCGGCAACGACATCACCGAGCGCGAAGAGCTGCGCGAAAGCCTGGCGCGTAGCGTCTCGCAACTCGAGACGATCTTTGACGTCATTCCGGATTCGGTGCGCGTGGCTGACACCGACGGCCGCACGATTCGCACCAACACGCAGGCGCAGCAGGATCACGCGCCGCACGCGCCAGCCACGTTGCGCGAACTGTGGCAGTTGGATCGGCCGCGCTCGCTGGACGGCACCAGCCTGTTCATGCATGAGCATCCCACGGCGCGCGCGCTGCGCGGCGAACGGGTGCGTGGCGAGACGCTGATGGTGCGGCGCGGACCCGAAAACCAGGTCATCATCGACGTCAACGCCAACCCGCTCTACGACGAACGCGGCCGCATTCGCGGCGCGGTCACCGTTGAGCGCGATGTCACCTTCCGCGTCCAACTCGCCAAGAAGCTGGAAGAGGAAGCGCGGCGCACGGCCGAACTCTACGAGCGGGTCTCCACCGAAGCCGAGCGTCTGGAGCGGATGGTGCAGGAGCGCACGGCCGAAGTACTGGCACTCCAGGAGTCGCGTTCGCGCGAGCGGCGCTTGGCGGCGGTGGGTCAGTTGGCCGCCGGCGTAATGCACGACGTCAACAACGCGCTCAATCCGATCATGGCCGCGGCATACCTGCTGGAGGCCAATGCCGAGAATCCGGCAGCGGTGCGCGACTATGCAGTTCGCATTGCCAAGGCCGCCGAGACGGGCGCGGCGACGGCGGCGCGCGTTGGCCGTTTCATCCGGCAAGAGCCGCTCCAGGGCATCCGCGAGGAACTCGTCGACGTATCGAGCGTGTGTGACGAGGTCGTTGCCATGACCCGTCCGTTGTGGGCGGAGCGCGCACGCGGTGGGCAAATCCAGCTCAAGCGCCAGCTTGCGGGCGACGCGCTGGTTCGCGGCATTCCCGGCGAGCTCCGCGAATCGCTGCTCAACCTCGTGCAGAACGCGCTCGATGCGATGCAGTCGGGCGGCACGCTGGGCATTCTGACCGATGTCGACGTCGACGACGTGCGGATCGAAGTCAGCGACTCGGGCATCGGCATGTCCCCCGAGGTCCGCGAGCGTGCCTTTGAAC
Organism: Gemmatimonadota bacterium; assembly: GCA_038060705.1. Taxonomy (GTDB): domain Bacteria; phylum Gemmatimonadota; class Gemmatimonadetes; order Gemmatimonadales; family Gemmatimonadaceae; genus DASPMP01. Next base: position 1,240 of record JBBTFS010000008.1, on the reverse strand, counting down.
CGTTCTTCACCACGAAGGGTCAGTTGGGCACGGGCCTTGGACTCGCCGAGGTGTACGGCATTGTGAAGCGGCACCGCGGCCAGGTCGAGATCGAATCCCAACTCGGTGTTGGCACGACGATCCGGATCAACCTGCCGCGCTCACAGCCGGCGACCATTGAGCCACGCAAGGAAGCGCCGCGTGCGCGTCCGACCCGCCGCGTCCTTTTGGTGGAAGATCACAGCGACAGCCGCGACTTCATGACCAAATTGCTGGAGACCGAAGGCCATCGCGTTTCCTCGGTCGGCAGTGTGGCGGAAGCGCTCGCGAAGCTGGAATCTCCCGAGGGCGCGGAGTTCGAAGTGCTCGTCACCGACATCGGCCTGCCGGACTCAAGCGGTTGGGACCTGATTCCCAAGGCCCGCGCGCGGCGACCAAAGCTCAGAGTCGGTGTAGTAACGGGCTGGGAGGGACACAACGCGCCTTCCGAAGGCGCCGATTTCATGCTGAGAAAGCCGATTCGGACGTCTGATTTTCTGGCCGAAGTGGCGGGTGATGAGTGACGATGCTCACATCCGGAACACTGGCCCGGTGCAGCAATTCAGGAGTAAGTTCACACCATGGCTTCGATGACTGAGCAGGCGACCCACACGATTCGCGTTCTGTTGGCCGAAGACGACGACAACGCGCGCCACCTCCTCGTGGATCTGTTGAACACCCTGGGCCATTTGGTGGTTGCCGAGGTGGGGACCGGACGTGAGGCGTACGAACGCGCGAACGAACTGGAGCCCGACGTGGTGCTGCTGGACGTGCACATGCCCGACGGTTCCGGCATCGAGGCCGCGGAGAAGATCACGCGCGACCACCCGGGTGTTGCCGTGGTGCTGTTCAGTGGCGATCAAACGCTGACGCTGTCGGACCGCGATGTTGAGGCGACGTCCGCGATTGCGTTCCTGCCCAAGCCGGCACCGCCGCGCGTGCTGGACTCGACGATTCGCCTGGCCGCGATGCGCGCAAAGGAACTGTCCTCAGCGCGGAAAGACGCGGAAACGTCAAAGCAACAGCTCGAGAACCGCAAGGTCATTGAGCGGGCCAAGGGCATCCTGATGCGGCGTACCGGTTCTTCGGAGCAGGAAGCGTACCGGATCCTGCAGCGCACCTCGCAGGATCGCTCTGTACCGATGGTCGAAATCGCGAAGGCGGTCCTGGCGTCGGAGCCGGGAGCGGAAACCAAATAGAGAACGTACATCCGGCTCGCATT
>JBBTFS010000007.1:0-15312 GCA_038060705.1 Gemmatimonadota bacterium | reverse complement strand
ACGTCACCGTGACCATCAAGCACGCCGGCAAGCTTGGCCGGCGCGGCAAGGCGCGGATCAAGACCGTCTAAGTCGGTTCGGCGCAGACCCGAGGGTCAATTCGGCCTCGATCGCCGCGTTGGGCAACGCGGTGTACGCCTTCGTGCGCCACAAACCTATCGCCTGCGTCAACAACGCCCACAGCACTGACGCAGGCCTGCCAGGAAGCAACCCGAGCGCGAGACTAGCATGTGAATGAGGACATTGTCGTTCCGATCACCGCCTTCCTCTCCATCTTCGTGTTCTCGCCGCTCGCGATCGCGGTGGCACGGTTGATCTGGCGGCGGGCAGCCAACCCGCCCCTATCGCAGGCGATGGACGCCGATACATCCCGGCGCTTGATGGAAATGCAGCAGACGATGGAAGCCATGGCCATCGAGATCGAACGCATCTCGGAGGGACAGCGGTTCGTCACGAAACTCCTGAGTGAACGGCCAGCTGCCGCGCTTCCGGCGCCGGCCGCAAAGACTTCAGCCCCGAAGCGCGGACTGTGAGACTGCGGATGGTGACGGCTGTGCTCACGGCTGTCGGAATGACACCCTAGTTCCAGCGCAATCCGCGCAGCTGTTGCAGGTTGATGTTGCCGCCGGAGAGCACGGCGGCCACGCGCGCGCCCTTGGGGAGTTTCACCAAGCCGTGCAGCAGCGCGGCCACCGGCGCGGCCGCGGCGCCTTCGACGACGAGCTTGCACCGCTCCATCACCCAGAGCATGGCGTCGAAGATGTCCGTGTCCGGCAACGTCACGATGTCGTCCACGTAGCGCTGCACCACCGAGAAGTTGATCTCGCCCACACGACGCACGCGCAGTCCATCGATCACCGTCCTGCAATCGATGGTTTGCAGGCTTCCGGCGGCGACGCTCGCCTGCATCGCGGGCCCGTCAGACGACTCGACACCGATGACCTTGATCTTCGGGTTGTAACTCTTGACGGCCATTGAGACGCCGGCGATCAGGCCACCGCCGCCAATCGGGACGATGATCGCGTCGAGCTCGGGCCAATCCTGAATGACCTCGAGGCCCAGCGTGCCCTGCCCCGCGATCAATTGCTCGTCGTCGAACGGATGCACGTAGATGAGGCCTTCGCTCTTCACGAGCTCCTTCGCCTTCTCGTTGGCCTCGTCCCAGATGGACCCATGCAAGACCACCTCGGCGCCGTACGCCTTGGTCGCGGCGACCTTGGACGGCGTCGCATTGGTCGCCATGCAGACGACGGCCCGGATGCCGTGGATCTGCGCCGCGAGCGCCACGCCTTGCGCGTGATTGCCGGCCGATGAGCACACCACGCCGCGTTTCTTCTGCTCCTCTGGCATCAGCGCGAACTTGTTCAGTGGCCCGCGGATCTTGTACGAGCCGACGCGCTGGAAAAGCTCGGCCTTGAGCCGCGCGTCATAGCCGGTGGCCTCACTCAGCTGACGAGAAGTGAGCAACGGCGTGTGCTTGATATGCGGCGCGATGCGCGCGCGAACTTCCTCGTAGTCCTTCAGTGTCAGCGTGAACATGCGGCAAAGGTATGGATTGCCACTACTCGTAGGCGAGCGCCCTGGCCACGGGCACCCTCATGGCGCGGAATGCCGGCCAAGCGCACGCAACGACGGACACGCCAACCACGACGGCAAGCCACACGAGAACGCCGGATGTCTCAGGGACCAGGATCACCGGCACCTCCAGCATCACGCGCCCAAACGCCCTGCCGAGTATCACGGACATTGGCAACGACAGCGGCAACGCCACCAGCCAGCTGAGCAACGCGATCACCAGGCCCTCGATCTGCACGATGGCCACGATGGATCGATGACGCGCGCCGATTGCGCGCATCACCCCGATCTCGCGTGTCCGCTCCAACACAGCCAGGCTCATCGTGGACGCCAACCCCAGCCCGCCGACCACGATCATCAGGAGCGACATGCTGCCCAGGAAACCGGCAACCATCAGCAGGTGGTCCTCGATCACACTCCGCTGCTGCGTCATCAACTGACCGGACTGAATCGGGAACCCGGCGTCCGCCAGCGATGAGCGGAGGCGCTGCAGCAGCTCGAAATCGGCAGCGGCGCCGTTCACGCTACCGCTCACGACCACCGCGCTGACGCGCCCACTGCCCACCATCGGCGCGATGGTCTCGCGAGCCGCGTACGCAGCCAGCGACGGGCCCGTCTCGACGGCGCCAACCACCGTCCACTCGCTCGCCATGCCGGCAATCAACAGCGTGACCCGCGAACCCACCATCATGGTCGGTTCCTCCGACAACAGCCGCCGGTTCACCACCAGCGCGTTGGTGTCGCTCGGAAGCATCCACCGGCCGTCCACGATTCGCGGAACAAGCAGCGTCGTCGCCGCCGGCGGCGCGGCGATCGGGAATGCGTCGCCCACCGATCCATCGTTGCGCCGGAGAATCGCCCGCGCCCCCGCCCACGCCTCGGCGCGCGCCACGCCCGCGACACCGCGCACGACCGCCTCGACACTGTCCGGCGCATGCGGCTCCGCGAGGCGAACGGACATGTCGAACGGCTGAACGGCGAAGAGCATGTCAACGGACGCGACGATGGCCGCACGCAGGTTCACGGCACCGAGGTACACGGCGCCGCCGGTGGAGAGCGTCACAAGCGTAAGCGCCATGCGCTGGCGCCGCCGGAACGCGTTGCGCAACGACAACAGGAACGGCCGTGCGATGCTGCCCGTCTTTGACAACCACGCGCCACTGGTCCCGGCCGTGAATGAAATCCCCAAGTCACGCAACGCGTCGTTCACGCCGATGCGGCTGCCCTTCACCACCGGGATCGTCGCGGCCACCACCGGCAGCAGGGCGCCCACGCCCAGCTGCAACAGGATCACGCTTGATGGAATCGCGAATCCGCTGATGTCGAAGTTGAGCAGATCGGCGGTGAACTGCGCATACCATCGTCCTATGACCGCGGCAATCGGGATTGCGATCGCGGACGCCACGAGGCCCAGCACCAGAGCGACGGCGAGGTACATCGCCGCGATCTGCGCCGGCCGCGCGCCGATCGCTTTCATGATGCCGATCTCGCGCAGCTGCCCGGCCAGCATCGCCGAGATGAGATTCACCACGAGGATGCCGGAAAGCAGCAACGCCAGCACGCCGAATGCGCCCTGCGTGAACAGCAGCGAGCCGATCTGCGCGGCATGGACGTGACGGCCCGGCTCCGGCACGGCCACGTCGCTCACAGCACGCCCGGTGCTCTCAACCAGTGACTTCACGTCGGCCGCGACGCGACGCACAGCCTCGCGATTCATGGAGCGGTTCTTCACCAGGATCTGGAGCTCGTTGAGCGACGCCGGCGCGCCCAGCTGCCGCAGCGTGGCCTGCGTGACGAAGGCGTACACGATGTGCTCCATCCATCCCGGCGCCAGGCCCACATCGCGCGTGATGCCGGACACGCGCAGCGCCGCGGCATCGCGATCGCCAAACTGCGTGGACAGCGAGTCGCCCAGTTGCACGGCCGAGTACTCGACCGACGAACTCTCGATGACGATGCTGCCGTCCCTGGGCGGCCATTCGCCTTGTTCCGGCTTGAGCACGCCAACACGGTTCCGCGCAAAGTCGTCCGTCGCGAAGAGCATCGCGGCCTGAGACCCGTTGCGCGTTCGCACGCTCGCCGTCACCGTGCGACGCGCCTGCGCGTCCGCGAGGGCCGGCATCGCGCGCACACGGACCAGCAGCGCCTGGTCGATCGAGTCCGTGAGCAACGTGGCCGACGCCGGCAGGCTGGCGTCGAACTCCGCGGTCGTCACCCGGCGCACCAGCGACCAGGTGTCCAGTACCGCTCCCGCGCCCACGATACCCACCGCTATGGCCGCGACCACCAGCACCGTGCGCGCTTTGTGCAGCCACACGTCGCGCAGAACTTTGCGCCAGCGCGGGCTAAGCATGCGTCTCGCTCACAACTCGGCCATCGGCAAGTTGAATGGTGCGCGATGCCAGGCGCTGCGCGTCGCGCTCGTGCGTCACCATCACCACGGTCTGCCCTTCTTGCGCGAGCGAACCAAGCAGCTCGAGCATGGACTGCGCGGTCTTCGAGTCCAGATTCCCGGTCGGTTCGTCGGCCAGCAGAACCGATGGCGCATTGGCCAGCGCACGCGCCACCGCCACGCGCTGCTGTTGGCCACCGGAAAGCGTCGATGGCAGCTTGTCCGCCTGATCCGCTACCCCAAGCCGAGCCAGGAGCGACATGGCCCGATCGCGCCGCTCGCGTGATGGCCACGTGCGCGCAAAGTCCATCGGAAGCATGACGTTCTCCGCCGACGTCAGTGTCGGAAGAAGCTGGAAGAACTGAAAGACGATCCCCACCGCCATGCCGCGCCACTCCGACATCGCGCGCTCACTCAGGGCGTCGACACGGGTGCCTCCCACCTGCACCGCGCCGGAACTTGGCCGGTCGATGCCGGCGAGCAGGCTCAGCAACGTGGACTTCCCGCTGCCGGACTGCCCCACCACCACGACGAACTCGGCAGAGCTGATGCTGAGGCTGACATCGGCAAGAGCTGTGAACGGCCCGGCGGTGCCGGGGTACGTTTTGGTGACGCGATCCAGAACGATCATCGGTGTCGGCATGTGCGCACATTACCCGGTGCAAGCGATGCCACGCGATGGGCATGCGTGTCGTTGGGCGTACCAGCGCGACCATTGGGCGAAATCACAGCCGATTCGGCGCTACGAGGCGCTACGATTTCGCTTCGCAACTACCATTTGGAGAGCAGACATGCCGGTCCGTTCCATCGTCGCTGGACTCGTCCTCGTCGCCACGCCCCTCTTCGCCCAACACGGCGGCGGCACCGCACCTGCCCTGCCCGCCGCGCCACCACGCGAAGCGGCGCAATTCGACTTCCTCTTGGGCCAGTGGGAGCTGGAGGTCAAACCCACCGTGAACACGCTCGCTGCCAAGATCCACGGCGTTCCGAAGATGCTCGGCAGCTGGAAGGCCTGGCGCGCGCTGGACGGCTGGGGCCTCGAGGACGAGCTGCGCATCACCGACGCTGCCGGGAACCCGCAGTCATTCACGCACGCGGTGCGTCTGTACGATGCCACGACGCGGCGCTGGCGTATTTCGACGGTGGACGTGTACCGCTCGGTGCTCAGCACCACCACCGCCGAGGTCAAGGACGGCGTGATGACCGTGATGAGCACAGGCAACAACGCCGAGGGCAAGACGTTCGTGGCGCGCACCCGATACAGCGACATCACGCCCACGAGCTTCAGGTTCCGCCAGGAACGCTCCTACGACGACGGCGCCAAGTGGGCGCTGACCCTGAGTATTGATGCCAAGCGGGTGGCGGCCGTCGCCCCACGCTGAGCAGTCGCGCATAGGTTGTCCCCATGACGCGGCGCGTCGTTTGGGTTCAGGTCCTCATCGGCTGGCTGCCCATCTGGGCGCTCTTCACCGCGCTCATCATGGCGGCACACGACGGAGATTTCGTGCCCGCCGCCCATATCGCCGCGCGCATGATCGTCGCGGGCGCTCTCCTGGGCATCCTGGTCCACCGCCTCACCGAACGCTTGGCATGGCCTCGGCCGTTCCGCATCGCGTTCATCGCCATCCACATCGTGGCGGCCGGCGCGTTTGCCGGCATTTGGTTCATCCTGAACAGCGTCATCGAGACCATCGTGCGCGGCACCCCCGTCATCGTCATCGGGTACGGCATCGTTCCCTTCCTCGTGCTGGGCGTATGGCTCTACGTCATGGTCGCCGGCGTCTCGTACTCGGCCAAGGCCGCCGATCGAGCGGCGCTTGCTGAGGCGAGCGCGGCCAAAGCCCAACTCGCGGCACTGCGCTCTCAGTTGAACCCGCACTTCCTCTACAACGCGCTGCACACCGTCGTCCAGTTGATCCCGCGCGAGCCCAAGCGGGCCGCGACCGCAGCCGAGGAACTGGCTGGATTGCTGCGGGGCACCATCGATACCGATCACGACGTGGCGCCCCTGTCCGAAGAATTGGCGTTCGTCGAGAAATACCTCAGTATCGAACGCATCCGATTCGACGATCGCTTGCGCGTGCGCGTCGACGCATCAGACGCCGCGCGCTCCGCTATGGTGCCGTCGTTCTCGGTGCAGACTTTGGTGGAGAATGCCGTGCGCCACGGCGCAACGCCGCGGGTGGAACCCACCGACATCACCATCGCTGCCAGCGTCGCTGGAAAGACCATCGTCATCACCGTATCCGACAGTGGCGTCGGGGGCTCCGGCGCTTCGTCCGCGAATGGCACCGGACTCAAGCGTCTGCGCGAACGCTTGGCGGCACTCTATGGCGGGGCTGCGACTCTCGTGGCCGGACCGGCGCCGGCCGGCGGATACTCCGCGACACTCTCGCTTCCGTTGGAGCAGCCCGATTAGCGGCACCGTCGCGGTTCTCATCGCGGACGACGAGCCGGTCGCACGACGTGGGATACGCGACATGCTCGCGAGCGTCACGTGGGTGTCGTGCATCGGTGAAGCCGCGTCGGGGCCAGCCGCGGTCGAGGCCATCAACGCACTCAAGCCCGACCTGGTCTTCCTCGACATCCAGATGCCGGGCATGCTCGGCACCGAAGTGTTGCGTCACGTGAAACGCCAGCCGCATGTGATTTTCACCACCGCGCATGCGGAACACGCGGTGACCGCCTTCGAGCTGGGCGCGCTGGACTACCTGCTCAAGCCGTTCGGACAGGAGCGTCTCGAGAAGAGCCTTGATCGCGTGCGCTCGTTGCTGGGCGAGCCCGCGTCGCCCTCAGCGCTCGACAGGCTGACCGAGGCGTTTTCCACCGGGCCGATGAGCCGCCTGTTCGTCCGCACCGGCGCATCCGTCGTTCCGATCGCCGTGGACACCGTGATCCGATTCGAGGCCGACGGCGACTACGTCACCGCATTCACCACGCGCGGCAAGCACCTGCTGCACCTGTCGCTCAACCGGCTCGAGGCGCGGCTGGACCCAACGCGGTTCGCACGGGTGCATCGCACGCACATCGTCAACCTCGCATGCGTGAAGGCGTTCAGGCGCCTGAAGACCGGCCGGCTTGCAGCGGAAATGTCCGATGGCGGCAGCGTTGCCGTCAGCCGCGAGCGCGCGAAGGAGCTTCGAAAGCTCGGCGTCTGATTGGTCCCACGGCCTCACGAAGATGCGTTCTCGGCCCGCGACACGCGTGAGCGTCTACGGCGTGGACGCCAGGGCTGAGTCAGCGGCCGCCTGGAGCGTCGCGGCGACGCTCGCGGGAATCGTGAAGCTTGCGCCGCTGTGCAGCCTCAGTCCGTTCGGCAAACCCTTCGTCGACTTGCCCAAAAGTCGCCCGTAGACCACCAGTGCCGACAGATACGCGCCCTCGATCGAAGGATGCAGGTCGTCGAGATACAGCTCGATGGACGGATCGCGCGACCAGGCGCCCAGCCACGCGGACGCCACCGGCAGGAACACTCCATTCACGTCGCTCGCGGCCAGCGAGTACGACGCGATCGCACGAGGAAAATCCTGGAAGCGCGACGACGAGGGCCACGCCGAGAAGAGCGCCGGCTTCGCTTTGCCCGGCGCCATCAAGTCGGCGAAGAGTTTGGTGACGAGGCGCAGCGTATCGCGATTGACAGCGACCGATGATGGACCCTGCTGGAGAACCACCCACTCCCAACCGCCCTTGAGGACTTCGCCCCGCGCGGCGCCCGACACCCAGTGATCCACAAGTGCCATGTCCGGGCCGGCAACGGTTTCGATCGCGAGCTTGTCGCCTTTCGCGGAGTCTGCCAGCGCCTGCACGATCCCGGGAATGTCCTGGAGGTACAGGTAGCTGTTGCCGATGAAGAGAACCCGCCGCCCTTCGCCGATGAGCTTGGGCCCCGTGGGCCCCCCGAGGCATGCCAGCCCGAAGGCCAGCAGAGTGACGCTCGCGGAACGGGCGACGCGGCGCGCCGCGCGGCCCCCACGATGGGTCCAGCGGATCAGGCCAAGAACCACTCGACCGACTGACGCAGGACAGTGCTCGGAATCTCGTGCCCGCCGACGAACGGCGTGAACGTGACGTTGTAACTCGCGTCGATGAGGCGCTGCGCGATGAAGTCGCGGTCGAACTCGAATGACCGGACCGGGTCCGCTTGTCCGTGCGAGATGAAGACCTTCGGCTTGCCTTGGGTCCACGGCGCGGACAGCGCTCCTGGAGAATAGGCCATTACGTGAGTAAAGAGGTCGCCGTTGGCAACGCCGACGCCGATCGACTCTATGCCGCCGTCCGAAAAGCCGGCGATAGCGATGCGCGACGGATTGATGTTGCAGCGCTGGAACAAATAGCCGAGCGCAAAATTGAAGTAGGCTGGATCGCTGGAGTAGCCGCGCTCGGCGATGATATCCCACGAGAAATACCGGGAATCCGGCGCAAGGATCACGACGCCGAGATCATCCAGTAACCCACCGACGCCATACGTCTCCCAAACGGTCGCCGAGAGGCCGTTGTCGTGCAGAAGGACCAGGAGCGGCGCCGGGGTTGCGGCCTGGTATGTGGTGGGGACATAGAGGAAGCCATCACGCGGCGTCGTGAGACCAAGCGCGGAGTAGCCAATTGTGGGCGCGATGGTTGGCGTCCCGGGCCGGACCTTGATGAGCGCATCCGCGTGCGTGAACATGCGCGGCGCGGCAACGTCCAGGCAGGCGGCCGCGAACGCACCCGAACCGGCGGTGGCGATTCCCAGAAACTGGCGACGATTGTACCGCGGCATACTCCGTCAGGTTGGAGGCGTCGATCCCGCCTGTCTCAATCTAGCAGTCCAACCTGACGAGTTGCCGTTTGGTCACCCGAGTCCGCGCGTTAGCGCTGCGGCTTTTTGGCGAGGCTGTCCGCGAGACTGAGAGCCACGTACTTCTTGATGATGATCGCGCCGCCGTTCGCGGTGATGCCGTACTCGTTCTGCGAACGATTGGCGTCCAGGTAACGGACTTCGGCGACCGTGTTCGCCATGATCAGCAGCAGCGCTTCGCCATCCGGCTGGCGGACCCTGTCCACGTAGATCGCGATCGGCGCGGTGTAGCTGCCGCCAAGCGAGCGTGTCCCGCGCGGCGCCTCGAGCATGTGCGGGCGAAGCAGCTTGATGACGGTGAGGAGATCGCTAGCGGGCTGGGAAGATTTGAGAATTTCCTCACGCGTAATGACGTCGCGCTGCTTCTTTTGGGCACGCGCGGCACCGGGCACCGTCATGAGGGCCAGAGCAGCAACGAGCACGGAGTAACGGATCCACGGAGCGGGCATACCTACCTCACGGCTGTACTGGTGTGCCGATACACTACGGCGTTGCATCGGATTGTCAAGGGGCGGCAACTCCGCCGCTCTCTCGTGTGACACACCACGACGGACGCGCGTTGCCGCAGGTTTCGTGTCGGCGCGGTAAGTTGATGCCGCGCCCCCAGTTCCCTTCGGAGACCTTACCCCATGACGACGCCCATTCGCGCGTTCCGCGCCTTCGCTCTGTCAGCCGCCGTTGCGGCGATCGTTCCACCGCTGGCCGCGCAGCGCGCTACACCGGCGCGCCCGATCGCCACGATGGCGGGACGATCGCCGGTGTACGCGCCCAACGGCGTCGCCGCGACCAGCCAACCACTGGCGACGACCGCCGCGCTCGAGGTGCTCCAGCACGGTGGCAATGCGATCGACGCGGCCGTCACCGCGGCTGCCGTCCTCGGCGTCGTCGAACCCATGATGGTGGGACTCGGCGGCGACATGTTCGCGATCATCTGGAGCGCCAGGGAAAAGCGCCTCGTCGCGCTCAACGCATCGGGCCGGGCTGGCTCGCTCATGACGCGCGACGAGCTGATCAAGCGCGGGCGACGCAACGTTCCGCGCGGCCCGGAATCGGTGACTGTGCCCGGCGGCGTGGCCGGCTGGCAGGAACTGTTGAGCAAGTACGGCACGATTTCGCTGGCCAAGGCGCTCGAGCCGGCGATTCGGTACGCTGAGAAAGGCTTCGTCGTAACACCCGTGATCGCCGTGGACTGGGCCGGTCAGACCAACGTTCTGCGGCGCGATCCCGGCGCGCGCACCACGTTCTTGCGCGACAGCCAGCCGTACGCGGCGGGCGACTACTTCACGAACCCCGATCTCGCGAAGACGATGCGGCAGTTGGCGGCGGAAGGACCGTCGGCGCTGTACGGCGGGCCGCTGGGCCAGAAGATCGTGGACCACCTCAAGGAACTGGGCGGATTCCTCACGATCGACGATTTCAGGAAGCACAGGGTGGACTGGGTCACACCGCTCTCGGTGCCCTTCCAAGGCTATCGCGTGTGGCAGATGCCGCCCAACAACCAGGGCATCGCCGTGTTGGAGATGCTGCGCATCGTCGAGTCGTACGACCTGAAAGCGATGGGCCACAACTCGGCCGCGTATCTCCACCTGATGATCGAGGCCAAAAAGCTCGCTTACGCGGACCTCGTGAAGTACGGCGGCGACGCGGACCATCTCACGCTCAAGCCCGCGCAACTTCTCTCGGACGAGTTCATCAAGGAGCGCCGCGGTCACATCGACCTGACCAAGGCGATGCCGCGCACCGATCCGGGCCCGGAGCGCGTATCCAGCGAGACGATCTACCTCACCGTGGCCGACAAGGACGGCAACATGGTGTCGTTCATCAACTCGATCTACGACGAGTTCGGCTCGGGTATCGTCGTGCCGGGCACTGGTTTCGCGCTGCACGATCGCGGCGCCGGCTTCACACTCACGCCGGGCCTGCCGAACACGGTGGCGCCGGGCAAGCGGCCGTTCCACACGCTGATCCCGGGATTCATCACCAAGCCGGGGGCGACGCCCGCGGCAGACGGCAGTGGCGACACGCCGTACATGAGCTTTGGCCTGATGGGCGGCGCGATGCAGGCGCAGGGGCACGCGCAGTTCGTGATCAACCACCTCGTGTTCGGCATGGACATCCAGCGAGCACAGGACGTGGCGCGTTTTCGGCACATGGACTCGACCCGCGTGATCGTGGAGTCCGCGATTCCGGACGACGTGATCGCGGGACTCGGTGCGCTCGGGCACATCGTGACCTTTGGGCGGCCGGATCAGTTCGGCGGCAGTCAGGCGATCATTCGCCTGCCGCGCGGGTACGTGGCCGGATCAGATCCGCGCAAGGACGGCCACGCCGCCGGTTACTGACCGGCGTGTCTGCGCGCGCTGCGCGCACTGCGCGCCCTGGCATTGCGTTGTTGCGCGCCAGGTTTCTCCGCTCATGAGACCCATGGTCGTCGCCGCTGCCACGCTGATCGGCCTGACGGCCGCGGCCAGAGCACAGGAGCTTGAGGCGAGGCGCGCCCAGACAGCGCCTGTCGTGGACGGTCGTGCCGACGAGGCGGTGTGGCGCGATGCGCCCGTGGCGTCGGCGTTCACGGTGTTCCGTCCCACCGAAGGCGGCACGCCCACGTACAAGACCGAAGTCCGCGTCGTGTACGACGCCCGGACCCTGTTCGTCCTCGTGCGTGCTTTCGACCCACACCCCGACAGCATCGTCGGCGTATTAACGCGTCGTGACAACGTCGGCCCGCCGTCGGACGTCATCCAGCTCGACCTCGACACCTACCACGACGGCCGCAACGGTTACGAGTATGTCGTCAATCCCGCAGGCGTGAAGTCGGACTTCCTGATCTTCGATGACGATCGCCTCGACCTTTCGTGGGACGGCATTTGGGACGTTGGCACGTCCGTGGACTCGCTCGGCTGGGCGGCGGAGTACGCCATTCCGTTTGCGCAGATGCGCTTTCGCGGACGCGCGAGCGTCGCGTCCACGTTCGGCATAATGGTCACGCGCGTGATTGGGCGCACGGGTGAACGGTCCAGTTGGCCGCGCTACAGTCCCTCGCAGTCCGGTTTCGTCTCCCAATTCACGCAGCTCACCGGGCTGGACGATCTGCCCGGCGGCATACGACTCGAGGCGGCGCCCTACCTCTTGGTGCGGGTACACAATGCGCCGGCCACACCCGGAGTCGTCACGGCGAGCATCACCGGCGGCGCTGACTTCAAGTTCGGTCCCCTGCCGAACGTGACCGTGGACGCGACGATCAATCCGGATTTCGGTCAGGTGGAGTCTGACCCGGCCGTCCTGAACCTCTCGTCGATCGAGACGTTTCTGCCCGAACGTCGACCGTTCTTTCTGGAAGGGGCCGGACTTTTCCGCTTCTCGATGTCACGCGATCCGAACAGTCCGGAGGGCCTTTTCTATACCAGACGCATCGGGCGCAGCCCGTCCCTCGCCGGCTACTACAGCGGGATCAATGCCCCGGCCGAGACCAATATCCTCGGCGCGGCCAAGCTGACGTCGCGATTGGGCGGCAGGACGTCGCTCGCGTCGCTCGCAGCGGTCACCGGCGAAGAACGCGGCGACATCGCTGGAGTCGTGCGCGTGGTGGAGCCGCGCACCGCGTATTCCATCACTCGCGTACAACGCGACTTCCGTCGCGGCCGCAGCGGCGTTGGCTTGATGCTCACCGGGGTCGCGCGCGCACTGGACAGCGCGTCGGGCTCGTTGCTGTCACGGCAGGCAGTGACCGGCGGGTTGGCGACGAATCATCTGTCCGACAACGGCCAGTGGCTCACGCGCATGTGGCTCACCGGAAGCCGGCTCGAGGGGACGCCGGCTGCGATGACACGCGTTCAGCTGTCCCAGATTCACGCGTTCCAGCGGCCGGACGACGGGCGCGACGTCGACTCGACGGCCACGGCTTTGTCGGGTCTTGGCGGGCAGATCTTCCTGGGCAAGGTGGGCGGCGTGGTGCGGTTCGGCAGCTCATACCGTCATTTCACGCCGGGCTTCAATCCCACCGATGCCGGCTACACGCGTCAGTCGGATCATCGGTCGCTCACACAGGACGTGGGACTGGTTTCGCGCGGTGCGTCCAGTTGGTTCCGAACCGCCGCGATCTCGATGTTTCACATCACGTTCTGGAGCGGCTCGGGCCGCATCGAGGACATGATCGTGGTCAATGGCAATGTCGAACTGCCGTCACAGTGGACAGTGTTTCTCAACTCCTCGACGTCCAAGCTCTTTGGCGCCGTCTGTTCGCAGGAATGCACGCGCGGCGGGCCGGCCCTGCGCAAGGATCCCGCTCAGGAAGCCGCAATCACGTTGCTGGGCGACGCGCGACGCGCATTGCAGCCGGAGTTTGGCGTCGGCTTCAGCAGGGGTGACGCCGGCCGGTCCAGCGGTTGGCGCGTGCAGCCCGGGCTCCTGTGGCGCCCGGCGAGCAACCTGCAAGTCGGCATGTCCACCGCCCTCGAAAACCTGAAGCAGGACGCGCAGTTCTACGGCGTGTACGGCGACGTCAGGTCCGACACAGCGCACTACACCGTCGCCCGGCTCGAACAGGCAACCCGATCGCTCACCACCCGCATCAGCTATGCCGCGACACCGAACGTGAGCGTGCAGTGGTACGCGCAACCGTTCATCGCACGCGGCACGTACAGCAGCGTGCGCGAGTTGAACCAGCCGCGCTCAAGCGACTACGCCCTGCGCTTCAAATCGTACTTCGACACTGCGGTGTCGTCGGCGCCCGGCGGCACGAACTTCCGCCAGTTCCGCTCCAACTTGGTCACGCGTTGGGAGTATCGGCCGGGCTCCGTGCTGTTCGTCGTGTGGACCCAGGGCCGCGACTTGTCCAACGGTCAGCCCGGCACCCTGAACCTGGGCCGCGACGCGCGCGACCTGTTCGCACTCGCACCGCGCAATACGATCGCGGTCAAAGCCTCGTATTGGTTCGGCCGCTAGCCGCCCTGCTCCGCGGGCGCATGCTGCGCGCTCCCGGCGACGGGGCTACTGCCGTTCGGCGAAGAGCTTCGCGATCTCGCGCGCGTCGCTCGTACGCGAGAGCGCGAGCATGAGCAGGACGCGGGCCTTCTGCACGTTCAAGTCGCCGGCGCCAATCGTGCTCGGCGTCTTACCATCGCGCCGCACGCCGCTGCCGACCGGCACCGAGCCCGAGCCAGCGCGGCTGCCCGACACCACGATCACGCCCTTCTGCAACGCGCGGCCAAGCGCTTCACCCATGCCGCGCGTCATGCCGCCGCGGCCCGCGCCGGCAATGACAATCCCCTTCGCACCGGCCGTCACGTACGCATCGATCGCGGCGCCGTCGGCCCCGCTGTAGACGTACGCAATGTCCACGCGCGGCAGCTCCTTCACCGTGCTGATGTCGAACGCTGGCATGCGCGTCGCCAACCGGTGCCATACGATGCGCTCCGGATCCGCGACACCCAACGTCCCTCGAAACGGCGCCGCGAACGCGTCGGTGCGCACGGTGTTCATCTTGCTCACGTCGCGCGCTGCGAAGATCTCGTCATTGAGCAACACCATCGCGCCACGACCGCGTGCCGGTGAGTCGCCGGCCACGCGCACGGAGTTGTAGAGATTCGCCGGCCCATCGCTGCCGATGCCGTCCGATGGCCGCATCGCGCCGGTGACGACCACTGGGCGATCGTCGGCGACGGTGAGGTCCAGGAAGAACGCCGTCTCCTCCATCGTGTCAGTGCCGTGCGTGACCACGACGCCGGAGATATCAGCGCGTGCGCGCAGAGTGTCCGATATGGCGCGCGAGAGCGTCAGCCACGTGTCCGGCGTGATCGCGCTCGACGCCACGTTGGCGAACTGATGCGCCGAGATCACGGCGATCGAGTCGAGCTGCGGCACCGCCTTGAGCAGCGCGTCGACGCCGATCTTGCCGGTGTTGCCCGAGTAGTAGTTGGTGGACGCGATCGTGCCGCCGGTGGCAACGATGTGGACGTGCGGCTTGGCCGCGGCGGCGGGACTCTGGGCGCTCAGCGCCGATGCTGCCATGACAAGCACCGCGATGGTATTTCGCATGAAGGGGAATGATCTCGCTGGACCTCGGTCGCCGCAACCGGATCGTTCTCAACGAAAGGAATTGATGATGGTCGGCCGAGTGGATACCATACTGTCGGCGGCACCACAGCCCGGAGCCGTCCATGTCAGTTTCACCACTCCTCTCGCGGAAATTGCGGGAGTCACTCGGTCAGGATGCCGGGGAGGGTCTCGTGGCTTGGATGGATAACTCCGACACGGTTCACGATGATCTCGACGACATCAAGCGCACGATTCACGAAATGCAGCTCAGCATGGCGCGACTCGACTCGAAGATGGACACGGGGTTCTCCCGAATCGAAGCGCTCGTCGAGCGTCGCAGTTCCGACCTGATGAAATGGTCGTTCGTGTTCTGGTGTGGCGCCGTCGCTGCGATCGCGGCCCTCGCCCGGGTGCTCCGCTAGACATGCCCACCTGCCGGTGTATGGCCGGTCCCCAACGACGAATCATGCCA
>JBBTFS010000006.1:0-11265 GCA_038060705.1 Gemmatimonadota bacterium | reverse complement strand
CCGCCGTGCCGGTTATGGCTGTGGCGGATCCGTCCGACGGTAGAGTCCCACCAGCACTCCCTTGCCGCGCACGTGTCCTTGCAGCGCCTCCAGGACGGCTGCGCGCGTGGCGGCCGCGGTCTGGCCCACCGGCTGCACATTGACACTCGCGTCCAGCGCGTAGAGTTCGAACACGTAATGGTGCGCCGGCCCGGTGCTCGGCGCCGCTGGCCCGCGATAGTACGGTCCGCTCACGCTCATCTGCCGCAGATTCGCGCCGCCGTGCGAGAACGTCGGTCCTTGGGGCACGCGTTCGGGCAACGACGTGGCGTTGCCGGGAATGTTCCACACTATCCAGTGCAGTGCGTCGTCGAGGCCGTTACCCGTCGCCGCGTCGGCATCGTGCATGATGAGTACGTAGCTCACGACGGAATCCGGCGCGCCGGTCCACGAGAGCGCGGGCGAAACGTCGTGACCCGGCTGCGCGTATTTGGACGGGATCATCGCGCCATCTGCGAACGCGTTCGTCGTCAGCGTCATGACGCGGATGCCGCCGCGGCCGCGGTTTTGGGCGAGCGCATCGCCAGCGATCGCGAGCACGGCCAATGCCGCGATAGCAGGGGCGCGCATCACTTGAAGCTCCTCGGCTGCGCCTTTCGCCACGCGTCGTACCGCATGCGCAGCGTCTTCACCGGATTGAGATTCTCGCCGGGCTTGATGGTGTTGGGCCCCGGCTGATCAGGCTGCGTCACCGTGATGTACATGGCGTACTTGCCGTTGTTGTGCGAGTCGCCGTTGGTGTCCTGCTGCTCGGACATGAGGATGTACGCGATGTGCGACGTCTTGCCTTCGCACGGGATCGCCGGCAGCGGGCCGTCAGGTGGTAGCGGGGGACAAACGCAGCGGCTGTCGCCACCAAACTTGTCCGCCGTCTCGAGCGCGGCCATCACGCGATCGGTGAGGGCGCCCTGCGTGTTGACGAACGCCCGCACCGCATTGGGAACAACTTCACCGGGCCGGAGGATGTTGCCTTGGATCGAGTAGTAGATCTGCGTGCCCGGCACCTGACCCTGAATGTCCTGCGTCACGAAGCCGTTGCCGAGCCCAGAATGCCCCGCGCTGCGTCCCTGCAGGTCCACGATGCCGAACTGGCGCGACTGGAACGCCGGGTCCGCCGAGAGCATCTCGATGATCCTGGCTGGATCGGTGCCCTTCATGATCTCGCGGTAAACGAGCATCTGGTTGGCATGCGTGCCGTCAACGCCGGCCTGACACGCCGCCACGCCCTTGCCGGGCACCACCACGGCCTGGATGCCCATCAGGAACGCGTCGTCTCGAGCGACGCACGTGGCCGACGCGATGACGATGCGGCCGGTGGCCATGTCCACAGCGATCACCGACCACGTCGCGAGTGCGGTGGAAGGCAGGGCGAGGACGAGAAACAGCCCGACGATGAGACGGCGCATGCTCATTGGCTCCGGGATCGGTTGACGCGAAACGATGTGCGGCAAATGACAAAGCCGCCAGTCGGACTTGCGCGGTCCTGCTCGCGGTCCTGCTCGCGGCCCTGCTCGCGGCCCTGCTCGCGGCACTGCTCGCGCCAGCGAGCGGGACCGGACTCGCTCCGCCGACCACGCTGCGCTTCCTCCGCGCGGCGCTCCTGTCGCTGCGCTCAGGTCGCGCCACGCGTCCGGTTCTCGCTGGCTTCGCGCGGTGTGCGGCTGCGCCGCACCCCGGCTCAGACGGTCGGCTTGAGCGAGCCCGGCTCCCGCTCGCCCGCGATCTGACGCAAGGCCAGGGTGCGCGATCCGGCGATTGTCCCGTCAAGCGGACCGTCTGGAGCGACCGCCGGCCGGAGGCACGGTGGGAGCGGAAGCCAGGGAGCGCCGCAGCGGGGTTCTGCGGTGCGAGCGCGGTCCGCGGACGGGACAACGCCGGGAGCGCGCAGCCGGGAGCGCGTGGTGCGTTGGCGTGTCTAGGGCAATGCGAACGCTACGTATGTCCCGCCGCTGGGCACGTCGTTCTTGCCACCGCCGCACGCGATCACGATGTACTGCTTGCCGTCCACCATGTACGTGGACGGCGTCGCATTGCCGGCAGCCGGCAGCGTCGTCTCGAACAGCAGCTTGCCGGTCGCCTTGTCGAATGCCCGGAACTTGTTGTCGTACGTCGTCGCGGCGATGAGCAGCAACCCATTCTGCGTCACGATCGCGCCGCCGTAGTTGTCCGTGCCGGTGTTCGTCAGCCCTTGCGCTGCCAGTTTGGGATACTCGCCAAAGGGGATGCTCCAGCGAATCGCCCCGGCGTTGAGATCGATCGCATTGAGCGTGCCCCACGGCGGCGCGACGGCGGGGTAGCCCTCGTGGTCCAGAAAGATGTCGTAGCCGTGATTGCGATACTTCAGGAAGAACGGATTGGTCAGCGCTGTGGCGGCGATGTCCTTGCCCGTCATGAGGTAGTTGGCCAGGTCGCTGATCGTTCCGTCGTCGAGCGTTCCCTGGAACGCCGGCATCTTGCCCGTCCCTTCACGAATCACCTTGAGGAGCTGTTCACGCGTGCGGCGGCCGCCGATGCCGGTGAGAGTCGGCGCCTGCGGCGAGTTCCTGGCGCCATGGCACTGAGCGCACGCGGTGTTGAACACGGACTTGTCGTCGCGCGGCACCATCCTGATGATCCACGCCATCTCGTTCGAGTTGACGTACAGCAGGCCGGTCTCCGGATCGAACGCGGGGCCGCCCCATTCGCCACCACCGTCCACGCCCGGGAATACAATGCGTCCGCCCAAGCTCGGCGGCGAAAACGGATGCGGTGTCGGATTGGCGCGGAAGATCTTGAGTGCCGCTTCGCGCGCTTCGGGTGTGCGGTTCGTGAGCCCGTCCTCGGTCAACTCCTGGCGGGAGAATGGTGGCGGTAGCGTCGGGAATGGTTGCGAATCGGCGGCGATCTCGCCGGGCAGATCCGACTTCGGCATCGGCCGCCACTCGATGGGAAACAGCGGCGTGCCCTTGCTGCGCTCGAAGAGGTAGACGTGGCCTGTCTTTGTGATTTGTGCGACGGCATCCACCGGCCTGCCGTCGCGCGTCACCGTCACCAGCGCCGGCGCCGCGGGAAAGTCGCGGTCCCACAAGTCGTGCTTGAGCGCCTGAAAGTGCCAAGCGCGCTTGCCGGTGTTGGCGTCGAGGGCCACGACACTGTTGGCGAAGAGATTGTCGCCAATGCGATTGGCGCCGTAGAAGTCGCTCGACGCCGAGCCGGTGGCAAAGAAGACCAGGCCGCGCTCCGGATCCACGGTCACGCCGGACCACGCGTTGGCGCCGCCGTTGAGCTTCCAGGAGTCCGGCGCCCACGTGTCGTAGCCGAATTCCCCTGGGTGGGGAATCGTGTGGAAGCTCCACTTGATCGCGCCGGTCTTGAGATCGAACGCCCGAACGTCGCCGGGCGCGGACGGCAGCGCCTCGGGCATGGACGTCCCCACGATCAGCACATCCTTATATACGGCGCCGGGCGTGCTCGAGCTCACCGAGAGGCCGGAGGCTGGCCGGCCGAGCCCCGCGCGCAAGTCCACCCACCCGGAGTCGCTGCCCCAACCAGGCGACTTCTTCCCGGTTCTGGCGTCAATCGAGAAGAGGCGAAAGCGGTAGTTGAAGTACACGCGCCCGCCGGACACGGTCACGCCGCGCGCGCGGATTCTCGGGCCGCTGAACGCGCCGTTGGTTGGGTCGAAACTCCAGCGCTCCACGCCGGAGGCCGCATCGAGCGCGACGAGCCGCTGCTTGGGCGTCAGCGCATACATCACTCCATCCACGACGATCGGGTTCGACTGCATTTCTGAACCGGGGAACGCGTCCTTGGTGTCGTACGTCCAGGCCACCCGCAAGCGATTCACGTTGGCCGGCGAGATCTGGCTGAGCGTGGTGTAATGGGTATTGTCGGTGTTGCCGCCATAGACCGGCCAGTCGACGGCGCGCGGCGATTGCGCGCCGAGCGCGCCTCCGAGAAAGAGCAAGCACGTGGGGAGTCGCATCCGCTGAGCTTACCCCATGCGGGGCCACATCGCCACGGACGACTCAGGGTTTTTCCACGCGTGCACCGCGCCGGGACGCAACGCTTCGATACGGTTGGCGCGCATTCGCATCGTATCGGGCTGATTTGTCACGCGCCCCACGGGGAGTTACGTTCGTTTCCGAGACCGCCCCGTGTCCGAAATCCATACCATAGAAAGCGCCCGCGACCGGGAACGGATCCGCACGGTCGTCGTGCCAGACCATGACGACCTGGCCCGGATGCTCGCCGATCGTATCGTCGAGGTCGTCCGCAGTGCCGTCACTGAGCGCGGCCGCTGCGTCCTGGGGCTCGCCACCGGCAGCACGCCGCTCGGCATTTATCGCGAGCTCATCCGCCGGCACCAAGCTGGCGCGATGGACTTCTCCAAAGTCGTCACGTTCAACCTTGACGAGTACTACCCGATGTCGGCCGACAGCGTACACAGCTATCGGCGCTACATGTGGGAGAACCTCTTCGAACATGTGAACGTGCGGAAGGAAAACGTTCACATGCCGGATGGGACCGTGGCGCGCGAAGGAATCGAGCGCAGCTGCGCCGCGTACGAGCAAGCCATCCGTGACGCCGGCGGCATCGACTTCCAGATCCTCGGCATTGGCAAGAGCGGGCACATCGGGTTCAACGAGCCGGGCTCGGGGGCCGATTCGCGCACACGGCTCGTCACGCTGGACACTATCACGCGCAAGGACGCGGCCGCCGACTTCTTTGGCGAGGACAATGTCCCGCGCGAGGCCATCACGATGGGCGTCGCGACGATTCTCGCGGCACGCGAGATCGCCCTCATCGCCACCGGCGAGCACAAGTCCGGTATCGTGAAGCGCGCCGTGGAGGGTGACGTCAGTCCCTCGGTGGCCGCCACGTTCCTGCAACGGCACGCGTCTGCCTGCGTGTATCTGGATTCGTCAGCGGCGGCGGACCTGACGCGCATCGCCACGCCGTGGCTGCTGGAACCGGTGACGTGGACACCCGCCATGACCGAACGCGCGGTCGTGTGGCTCTCGGAGGCCACGGGAAAGGCGGTGCTCAAGCTGACGGCGCGCGACTATGCCGAACACCACCTGTCGCCGCTGCTCGCGCTGCATGGCGCGCCCGGTGTGGCGAACGGCGAGGTGTTCACGCGGCTGCGTGACAAGGTGAAGGGCCGCGGCCGCCTGCCCAAGGGCAAGCGCGTGGTCGTGTTCTCGCCGCATCCGGACGATGACGTGATCTCGATGGGTGGCATCCTGCGCAAACTGCGCGAGAACGGGAACACGATCACCGTCGCGTACATGACCAGTGGCAACATCGCGGTGTTCGATCACGATGTGCGCCGTCACCTGGATTTCGTGGAGCGCGCGGCCCAATCGCTGGGGCTTGATGCCAAGCGAGCGCGGGTCGTGCGGCAGGAGGTCGAGACTGGCTTGGCCGGCAAGCAGCCCGGACAAGTGGACAGCGCGCTTGTACAGGACTTGAAACAGGTGATTCGTGAGTCGGAGGCGGTGAGTGCGCTCGAAGCGGTGGGGCTCTCGCGCAAGGACGCGCGATTCCTGAACCTGCCGTTCTATCGCACGGGAGAAGTGCGCAAGCGTCCGGTCACCGACGCTGATGCAAAGATTGTTGGTGAGTTGCTCGAGGACGCCAAACCGGAGCTCGTTTTCATCGCGGGCGATCTCTCCGATCCGCACGGCACGCACCGGATGTGCATGGAGGCGATCGAGAAGGCGCTGGCGCGGTACGCGGGGTCGACGCCAGAGCGCTGGTACTACCGCGGCGCGTGGCAGGAATGGCCGATCACTGAAGCTGATGTGCTGGTGCCGTTGTCACACGAGGAGCTGCGTGCCAAGATCGCGGCGATCTTCAAGCACCAGTCGCAGAAGGACTCCGCGCCGTTCCCGGGCGCCCACGACGATCGCGAGTTCTGGCAGCGGGTGGAGGCGCGCAATATTGACACAGCCGCGCGCGCCGACCGGCTGGGGCTGCCGGAGTACTACGCGATGGAGGCGTTCGTCGTCCGCAGCGCCCCCGCCTCGTGACGCGCACTACTCACCCAGGGTAGGGAGTTTCTTGGCGTCGCCCTGCGCGCGATGCCGGGCGTCCGCCGCGTCGAACGTGCGCCACATGTTGTACACCCACAGCAGCGCGCCCGTGGCGAACAGGATGCCGCCGGTGGCGGTGACCCAGTGCGCGTCGCCGCGGTACGGCTGGAGGAAGAAGCCCGTGACGAGCGTCACGAGGCCCACGTTCGCCAGCACCAGATGCACAATCGCGAACGTTGTGCTGTGCAGCGGATGACCGAACAGGCGCGGCAGCAACTGGTAGCCCACGCCGAAGACCAGCATGGACAGGAACCCCACTACGGTCATGTGGGCGTGTGCTGGGCGAAAGATGATCCACGCCGGATTCCACGCGATGATCACGCCGAGCACGATACCCGCGGCGAACCACAGCAGCGATGCGCGGATGAAGGCCTTGATGAACCATTCCATGGCTGCGCTAGGCGATCGCTGCCGTGACTACGGCGAGATGGAGGCGGGTTGTCATGGTCCTGCTGAAGCTACGGACGGGGCGTATCTTCTGACACCTCACCACGTTCTTCGAGGACCGCCAGCATGAACCGTTCTCTCGCGTTCGCGGTTGCGTTCGCCATCGGGTTCGCATTCGTCGCGTCCGCGCCGATTGCCGCGCAGACCAAGCCGCTTATCACCCCCAAGGACTACGACAAATGGGAGCTACTCGGCCAGCCGCGGTTGTCGCCGCGCGGTGACTGGGTTGCCGCGCCGGTGAACCGTGTGAGTGAGGAGAACGAACTGCGCCTACGCGGTGGCCCGCGCGACACAACGATCACCGTCGCGTTCGGCACCGGTACTGTCTTCTCGGCCGATGGCAAGTGGGTGGCGTACGCCATCGGCGTTTCGCCCAAGGAACGCGAGCGCCTCACGGCAGCAAAAAAGCCGATCCGAAACAACATCGAGGTGCGCAACCTGTCGACGAACAAAGTCATCGCGCTCAAAGAGATCACGACATTCTCGTTCAGCCCCGACGGTCGTTTCATTGCCATGACGCGGTATCCCGCTGAAGGGAAGCGGGTCACTGACGTATTGGTGGAGGATCTCAGCGCCGGCACCCGCATGCCATTCTCGAACGTCAGCGAGCACGCGTGGGCGGATGCCGGCTCCATGCTGGCGCTCACCATCGATACCGACGGTGGGCTGGGTAACGCCGTGCAGCTGTACGACGCGGCCACCGGCACGATCCGCGTGCTGGAGTCATCCACGTCGCAGTATCGCCAACTCGCGTGGCGCCCCAAGTCCACCGACCTCGCCGTGCTGCGTACGCGTATCGACACCGCGTATACCGACACGGCCCACGTACTGCTGGCGTGGACCAACGTCGGCGGCATGCGGAGTCCTGCGGCGCTGAAGCTCGAGCCAGTGCCGGCGGCCGGCGCGGACGACACGTCGTTCCCGGCCGGGATGCGCATCGCCGACTATCGCCGCCCGTCGTGGTCGCGCGATGGCAAGATCGTCTACTTCGGAACGCGCAAGCGTCAGCCCAAGGCGGACGCCATCAAGAAGAGCGCCGACAAAGTGAGCGATGTCGAGATCTGGCACACGAACGACGTACGGATGTTCCCGCAGCAGAAGAATTCCGAGGCCGGCGATTTGCGACTGACGCTGCTCACCGCATGGCGCGTCGCGGACAGCAAGGTTGTGCAAATCGGCACGGATGTGAGTGAGACGTCCGTCGCACTCGAGGGCGGCCGCTTCGCGACCGAAATCGATCGCAAGCCGTATGGCTGGGGCTGGAAGTTCGGTCGCAATGACCGGGACGTGTGGGTCGTGGATCTCGCTACGGGCGAGCGCAAGAAGGTCCTGGAGAAGGTGCGCCACTACTTCGGGGCGAGCCCGACCGGGACCAAGCTCACGTGGTCGGACGGCAAGGACTTCTGGGCGTTGGACCTGGCCACCGGCGCACGCACGAATCTCTCCGCGAGCCTGACCTCGACTGGCAAGGCGGATTTTGTCGATCGCGATGACGACCACCCCAACAACGTGCCGCCGGTGATCAATCCGGCTGGTTGGGACAAGACCGGCAGCGTGTACTTGGTGAACGACACGTATGACGTTTGGAGCCTCAAGGCCGACGGCTTGGGCGGCACGAAGCTCTCCGACGGCGGCAAGGGTGGTGTCGTGCATCGCTTGGTGAACTTCGCCACGGGTCCGAACCCGTTTGCGGTCATGGCGCCGCTGGATCGCGCGTTCGACCTCACCAAGCCGGTGTATTTCACGCTGCGTGGCAAGAAGACCAAGCAGAGCGGCTTTGCGATGCGCAGCGCGAACGGCGCGGTGAGCACGATCGTTCTCGCCGACGCCAGCCACGGCGCGCTCGTGCGCGCCGATAGCGCGGCGGTCTTCGCGTACACGCGTCAGCGGTACGACGCGTCGCCGGTGTTGCGCGTGGGAACGGATATCGCCAACGCCAATGCCATCGTGGAGACCAACGTCCACCAGAAGGATTTCGCGTGGGGCAAGGTGGAGCTCTTCGACTTCAAGAGCACCATTGGCGTTCCGCTGCAAGCGCTCCTGTACTACCCGGCCAATTACGATCCTTCGAAGAAGTACCCGATGATCGTGTACACGTACGAACTGTTGACGCAGGGCTACCACAACTACATCGCACCGCGCGAGACCGACTACTACAACACGACCGTCTTCACGCAGAACGGCTACTTCGTTCTGCTGCCGGACATCGTATTCCGTCCCCGCGAACCCGGCATCGGCACACAACAGTCCGTGGACGCGGCGGTGCTGTCAGTGCTGGCGCGCGGACTGGTGGATTCGACCCGCGTGGGTCACGTGGGCCACTCACAGGGAGGCTACGAGGCCAACTTCCTTGGCACGCACAGCAAGTTGTTCGCGACGACGATCTCCGGGTCTGGTATCACCGACATGGTGAGCTTCGCCGGGCAGCTGCACTGGCAGGGTGGCAGCGCCGAATTCGATCATTGGGAGACGGGCCAGTTCCGCATGGAGGTGACGCCATGGGAGGACTTCAAGGCGATGCTCGACAACTCGCCGCTGGCCGCCGTCGATAAGATGACGGCCAAGTCCATGCTGCTGATGATCGGCAGTGAGGACGGAGTGGTGGACCCGCGACAGGGCTCTCTGTTCTACAACTACGCGCGCCGGGCAGGGAAGCAGGTGGTGATGCTGGTATATCCTGGCGAGGGGCACGGGCTCACCAAGAAGGAGAACCGGGTCGACTACGAGCGCCGCATTCTCCAGTGGTTCGGGCACTACCTCAAAGGCGATCCGGCAGCGCCGTGGATCACGAACGGCATGAAGGCGCTGGATCGCAAGGCGATCCTTGACGCGAACAAGGAGCCCGCCCCGCCCGCCCCGCCCGCATCGCCCGCACCGGCCGCTTCGCCGAGTGCTGGGCGGCGGCAGGGGATCGCAGGTCAGCGCTCCGACGAAATCACGAGCTTGAAGCCGTCCGGATCCTTGACGCGAAAGATGCGCGCACCCCATGGCATCGTAGTGGGCGGTGTGATGAGCGTGGCGCCCGAGGCGACCGCGTTGGCTGCGAGTCCGTCCACATTCTGCGCGGTCGTGATCTGCAGCGACATGCCCTCGCCCTTCACCCGATCGAGCCCGTGCGCGCCGTCGTCCTGATTGACCACCAGCTCCACGGCACCGGCCTTGAGCTCGACCGCGAACAACTTGCCGTTGTCGCTGTAGCTGTTGCCGACGGTGAAGCCGAGGACGTCGCGGTACCACGCCACGCTCTTGGTCACGTCTTTCACGGTAAGCGCGGCCATCAGCGCTCGGCCCCGGAATGATTCGGGTTGCGCCCGCTTGGCGGGCTTCTTCGGCGCTGTGAGCGCCGGGCGCTTCGGTGACTTGCCGCTCATGATTGCCTCCCGTTGTAACGTAGCTCGCCGACGCCTACGGCGTGGCGCGCCAGACGACCACCGGGGAGACGTTCATCGCCGGCGTCCACTCCACATGCACGGCCAATGCCGCCGCCAGCCGCTGAAGCCGAACCGCGCGAGCTAGACCGCGGCCGATGTCGCCGCGTGGGCGGCGGCGGCTTGTGCGGCGGCGTGGGACGCGGCCTGCACCGACACACTCGAAGTGCCGCCCAGGTCGGTGGCCACAGTCGTGAACCCGGACCCGAGCCCCTTCAACGGCTCGTGCCAGAGCAGCGTGCCGTCGCGTGGATCAAGGGCGAAGATCTCGCCAGCGCACGTGGCGAAGAGACCCTCTGCATCGCGCACGACGCTGACCAGCGACGCCGAACTCTTGAACTTCGCCGGCAGCTGGGTGCGCCAGAGCTCCGCGCCGTCCTTTCGGTCGAGGGCGAGCACGAAGGTCTTGATGCCGATGTAGACCATGGAGGCACGTGAGCGAGCCATATATAGAAGGGGTGGCAGGTGGATTCGGTCGATGCGTCTCCCCAAGTCTCGTGTGGTGCGCGTGTTCCTCGCAACCCTTGGTGGTGCAGTCGCGGCCAACCAGGGCTACTCGGCGCGTGGGTGGACGAAACCACGGGTCAACAACACGCCGACCAAGGCAAACTGGCTGAGTCCCAGTGGCGCGACGAGCTGCAGAATCGCGCGTTCCCCGAAGTACACCGGCAAGACCGCCACGATCTCCAGGACCGCCGCGACCATTCCGAACGCAGCGAGCGCTCGGGGCACCAGCCTGAACCGGAAGAGAACGGCGTACAACACGCAGATGGTGGCCCCGGCGCACATGAGGTTGGTGTAGTGTAGCCACGACTTGGCTGACCCAACCGTCCGGGCCAACGCCTGGACGTCCACACTCGGGGCGGCTGCCGCCTGCTTGCTCACCGAGAGCATCGTCAACACGCCGACGTTCTCCATGGTGAGAAGCACGAAGCCGAGCACACTGAGTGTCAGGAACCACAGCGCCATGGTTTGGTTCAGCCGACGGAAGAGCGGCCACGCCGTGATGCCGATGCCGGCCGACACCGCGCCGACGAAGAAGCCCAGAAGTGCAGCTGTGGTCACCTGCAACGGGTACGCGGCGGCGTTGGCGAGGTAGCCTCCCGGTGCGCGGAGTACGGGCGCCAGCAGCGCGAAGTTCGCCACCGGCGCGGGCACCAACTGAAGCACGATCAGGACGCCGATGATGCGACCGGCGCGCCGGGCGTCCACCGCGTCCGTCATGCGCGCACCGCCGCTCTGGCGTCCAGTCCACGCACCTCGACGACCAAACC
>JBBTFS010000005.1:36544-46239 GCA_038060705.1 Gemmatimonadota bacterium | reverse complement strand
CTCGCCGCGTATATTCTCCCCAACCAGTCACCGGCAAACGGGAGGGATGGCGATGGCGACGTCCGACGACAACAAAGTGCTGGTGCAGCGATTCTGGCTCGGCGTCTTCAACGACCGCAATCTCGCACTGGTGGACCAGCTCCTGAGCGACAACTACACCTTCAACGGGTACCACAACACCAAGGCGCAAGTGAAGGCGTTCGCACAGTCCATCTGGACCAGCTGGCCGGACGCGCACTTCACGATCCTCGACATGCTGGCCGAAGGTGACAAAGTCGCCCTGCGCTACACGATCACTGGCACGCTCAAGGACAACGGTCACAAGCAGGAAACGATGGCGACGAACATCGTCACCGTCACCAACGGACTCGGCGTCTCCAACTGGCAGACCGGCGGCGAGATGGAAGACGTCCCCAGCCCGTCCGCGGGCGCCAAAGTGAAAGTGACTTGAAGACGGAGCGCAGGCGCAACCCATGATCGAACGGCTCACCGCCGCGCTGCAGGGGCGCTACGAGATCCAGCGCGAGCTCGGTGAGGGTGGGATGGCCCGCGTCTATCTGGCGCAGGACGTCCGGCACAACCGACAGGTGGCGCTCAAGGTGATGCGCCCGGACTACGCCTCCGCGATCGGGCCGGAACGCTTTCTCCGCGAGATCCAGTTCGTCGCGAGACTGCAACACCCGAAGGTCGTGCCGCTCTTCGACTCGGGCGAGGCGGACGGCATCCTCTTCTATACGATGCCGTACATCGAAGGCGACACGCTGCGCCGTCGCCTCCAGGCCGAACGCCAGCTGCCGGTTGACGGAGCGCTCCGCATCGCCATGGACGTGTGCGACGCGCTGGAACACGCCGCGAGCCGAGGCCTCGTCCATCGCGACATCAAGCCGGAGAACATTCTGCTCTCTGGCGGTCACGCCCTGGTGATGGACTTTGGCATCGCCCGCCAGCGGGGTGGCACGTCGGACACGGCGACCGGGATGGCCGTCGGCACGCCGGCGTACGCCAGCCCGGAGCAGAACACGGCGGATACGGTGGACGTGCGTTCCGACATCTACTCGCTGGGCTGCATGCTCTTCGAGATGCTCGTGGGCACGCCGCCGTTCGCCGGGGCGACGCCGCAGGCGACGATGATGCGCCACGCGGTTGACCCGCCGCCGCCGCTGAGAACGGTGCGGCCATCGGTGCCGGCCCAGGTGGAAAGCGCTGTGTTCAAAGCGCTGGAGAAGGTGCCCGCCGACCGGCATCAGACGCCCATGGAATTGCGGCGCGCGCTGGAAGCCGGTCTCGAGGAGTTCGCCTCGGGAGTCCGCACGCCCACGCCGGCCGCACGTCCCGCGCACCGCCGCCCGGCGACGAAGTGGTGGGCGGTGGCGGGACTCGCGGCGCTCACCGCCTTCCTGGGCTGGTGGATCGGCAAGTCGAATCCCGTCGGTACGACGGGCGGCGCCCCGTCCATCGCGGTCCTGGCCTTCACCGACCGTTCCGAAGCGCGCAACGCCGAGCACCTCGGCGACGGTATCGCCGAGGAGCTGATTCTGGCGCTCTCGGGCGTGAGCGACCTGCGCGTTGCCGCGCGCACGTCGGCGTTCTCGTTCAAGTCCAAGGACGTGGTCGTGCAGCAGATCGGACGCGAACTCGGCGTTCGCAACGTGCTGGAAGGCTCGGTGCGACGCGTGGGCGACAGCGTCCAGGTGGACGTCAACCTGATGAAGGCAGCGGACGGCTTCCCCATCTGGACGCATAGCGTCACGGCGCATCTCCGCGAGATCGGGGACCTGAAAGACCTGCTCGCGTCGTCCATCCTCGGCAAGCTTGGCGTGACGCCCTCGGAGGAGGCGCGCAAGCGACTCGCGGGTCGCTCCGCGTCCAGCGCGGAAGCGTACGACGAGTATCTCCAGGGCCGCTTCATCCTCAACAAGCGCGACACCGAAATGCCGCGCGCGATTCCCAAGCTGCAACGGGCGATCGCGCTCGACCCCGCCTACGCCCCGGCGCACGCGTCGCTCGGCGTCTTGTACGGCCTGGTCGGATTGTACGGCGTGCTGCCGCCGCTCACCGTCTTTCCGCTGGCGCGGGCGCAGGTGGACTCGGCGCTGGCGCTCGATCCCGACAACGCGGAGGCGCTCGCGGCGCTGGGCCTCATCAAGACCGTGTTCGAGTGGGACTGGAACGGTGCGCGAGCTGCGTTTCGCCGCTCGCTGCAGGTCAGCCCGAACAACCCGCAGACGCTCGGCTGGCTGGCGATGTTCCAGATCGTGGCCGAGCGGTCGCTCGAGCCCTCGATGGAGTCGTCACGTCGCGCCATCGCCGTGGACCCGATGGCGTACGTCCCGCGCGTGAGTCTCGCACAGCCGCTGCTGCTGTTGGGGCGCCCAAACGACGCGATCGTGGAATTGGAAGCGGCCGTCGCGGCCAATCCCCGCTCCGCGCTGTACGTCTCGAGCTATTTGCTGCACGCGTACGCGCTGGCCGGCCGTTGGGACGAGGCCTACGCCCTGGCCGAAGAGTTCGTGACCAAGACCGGCCGCACGCCACTGGCGGTTTCGTCGCAGGGGATGCTCTTCGCCCGCGCCGGGCGGATGAAGGATGCGGAACGCGCACTCGCCGAACTGACGGAGCGCTCCAAGCGTGAACGGGTGCAGCCGCTCACGTTCTCGCACCTGCTTGTCTCGATGAAGCGCTACGACGAGGCGTTCGCGAAGCTGGACGAGGCCATCGCGCTGAAAGAGAGCCTCGTCCTCTCGTTGCGCCTCTTCCCCGAGTTCCGCAACCCGACGGTCGAAGCCGATCCGCGGTACTGGGCCATCCTCGCGCGCACCGGACTCAACCTGCGCTGACGTTCAGGGTTTCCTGGCCGCCCAGTCGGTGTAGCTGATGAACGCGCCGCGGAGTTGCAGCGAGAAATCCAGCGACGCCGATCCCGGCTTGTCCCAGTACGCAGCCGGATAGCGCAGCGTCCGCAGGTACTGCGCCTGCCCCACACGATTGCTGTCGGTGCACGACTGCGCCGGCATGAGCGGCGGGGTTCGCTTGTATGTTGGCCCCGTGTCCGCGGGCGTGGGAGTGTAGGGCGTGAAGGCCGTCTGATGGCACGCGACGCAGGACGACGCCCGGTTGTCCACCGGCCCGGCAAGTCGGTACTGGAGTCCCGGAGTATCAGGATTTCCTGATGATGGGCCGCAGCCGAGGTGTTCGTAGATCGCGGTGCCCTGAGGGAACGGGGCGAGCACGGACTGGAGCAGTGGCTGGCTCGCGCTCAAGTTTACGGCCGGCCAGCTTTGCGGGTCGTTGCCCCACATCAAGCCCAGCGGCTGCATGTTGTCCCACGGTGTGGCGCCTTTGCGAAGGCCGTTGTAGACGAACGTGCCAAAGACCCAACCGCTCGGCGAACGCCGGTCCGTGACGGCAACGTCCATCTGCACGAGATGAATTGGCTGGGGGAAACGCAGGCTGCCGGTGGTGTCGTTGCCGTCGTGAATGTTAGCCATCCACTCGGGTGATCCGGTCAGGAACGGGTACGCGTCCGCCGTCGCGCTGGTGAAGAGAATCTTCGCGACCACCGTGCCCTCGGGAAATGGCAGCGCCCCGTTGTTCGTGGGTTGAGGCACGCCCGCCTGGGGGCCGCTCTTGGGGATGAGCTTGCCGATCGTCCAACCGCCGCGTTCGTTGTACATGCCAACGGCCCAGGACTGAAACGTGTCGGCGACCACGGACGTCCCGGCGAAGTCGAAGGCAGTCGTGCTGCGCTCGTTGGTCATGCCGTGGATGAACTCGCGGCCCACGTCGCTGCGATACGCCTGCCACGGCACGTGAAACCAGCGGGTCTTGCCGCCCACCTGCGCCATCCAGCCGGTGGTTTTGAGGTCCTGCCCCTGCTTCACGTATTCGAAGATGGACGCGAGATAGCGGTCCCACCCACCGGTGTTCCAGGCAGGAGCGCGCGTGCCGGTGAAGGACACACTCATGGCGAGCCATGGACAGTCCGCGGGGAGACACGCGACCGGCTGCGTGTCAGGATAGTCCGCCGAGAGCGCGAAGGTCGGATACGGATTGTTCGCGGGAGTTGGGTCCACTGAAGGCCGGAACGCCATCTGCGCCGCGAGCGGCTGCTGCGACGATATGGCTGTCTCCCGGCTTCCATCACACGCTGCTGCGGTGAACGCGAGCGCGGCGACAATACCCGGACGCGGCCTCATGAGCGTTTGTCCAACAGGCAGCCGACGAACTGGAGGCTCGGGCTGGTTTGCAGATCGCGCGTGGTGCATGAGCCAAGCGGCAGCATGTCGCTGCCCGCCTTGACCACGATGCCGGGCTTCTTGGCCGGCTC
Organism: Gemmatimonadota bacterium; assembly: GCA_038060705.1. Lineage (GTDB taxonomy): Bacteria > Gemmatimonadota > Gemmatimonadetes > Gemmatimonadales > Gemmatimonadaceae > DASPMP01. Next base: position 41,912 of record JBBTFS010000005.1, on the reverse strand, counting down.
CATGGCGAATGGACCCATCAGCTGGGCAAGCTGGTCGCGCTTTGCGGAGAGCGCTTTGAGGTCGGCGGAGGCGTTGGATGGGAGGCTCCACGGCGCCTTGCGCGCGCCATTGATCTTCACTTCGATGCCGTATTTGCGCGCGCTCGACGGATCGGCACCCCAGAAAGCGCTGGTGGCCACCTGGACGCACGTCATGGGCGTCTTGCCTTGGCCCTCAACGTATTGAATGAACTCCTGCATCTCGTGGACGAGCCGATCGCCGACCATTCGGATCATCTCCGAAGCGACCGGGTTCGACGGCATCTCCATCGTGAGGAAGAGCAGCCCGCCCATGATCAACTCGCTGTTGGAATAGGCGCCGCCGACAAAGGACTTGGCGAGCGTGGTGACGGGGTCCACCGGCCATCCGGTATCGCCGACATGGTGCCCATCGGGGGAGACGAATCGATAGGCGTCGACGAGCACCTGCACCCAGTCGTCCTGCACCGTGTCGTAAATGATGCCGTCGGTGGTGGCATCTACCGCGCGGTACACGCCGTCCACTTTGCCCACGTAGTAGGTGGTGTGCGTGTAGTCGCCCTGGTCTATATGCAGGATCAGTTGATCAATCCAGTCGGTGCCCGTGGAGAGCAGTATGTCTCCGGGCATCAGGTCATCAATGGTGATCTGGGGCGGATTGGACGGGCGCAGCGGCATCGTTGGCGTCGTTGGCGTCGTTGGGGGAACTCAAGCGCAGCCAAACTTGTGCGTACGGAATGGCGGCGCAATAGACGCTTGCGCGCCAGCTGGCCGCCTTACTTGATGTTGCCGATCGCCCAAGCAGCGGTCTGACGGACGCGCGCGTCGCTGTCGCGCGCCAACACTTCCATCAACGGCACGACGGCCTTCTTCGATTCGATGGATCCCAGCGCCCACGCCGACGCGCGGCGTACCGCGGGCGTAGCGTCCTTGAGGCGCGCGATGAGCGCGTCCACTGCCCCGCCGAATTCAGCCATGCCAAGCCCGACGGCAGCGACTTCGCGCACTTCGGGACGCGAATCATCAAGCGCGTCCACCAACGCAAATGTCGCCGAGGGGTGCTCCACGCGTGCCAGGAACGACCCGGCCACGCGCCGGACACATGCGTCGCTGTCACGCATTGCATTGCGCAGCCGAGGCACGACCGCCGGATCGCTGTGATCGTTCTGAATCCACCGGATCAGCGACGCGGACGCGCTGTCGGTCTCGAGTGGATCGCCAGCCATGGGTCCCCAGCGCGACCAGCTCCCGTGCTGGTCCACATTGCGCGTGGCCAGCTCGCAGAGCAGCGGATCCACGCCGCGAATCGCGTTCAGCAGCCGTGCCACCGAGGCGGTGTCGTCGCGCACAAGCCGGCCCGACTCGGCGACGGTCTGTGCCACACTGTCGCGCGCGCACGCCACGCCGAGCGCGAGGGCCAACGCCGCGCCCACGCCTACGGCCAATGCCCGCCGACTCGACATCAGTCGCCGCGCCGCTTGCCCAGCGCCTCGGCGGCGGTCTTGCGGACTTCGGGGTCCGCGTCCTTGAGCAATCCCATGAGCACCTGAATCGCCTCGGCGCCGCCGATGTCCTTCAGCGCTTCCACGGCATGGCGCCGAGTCTCGGCGTCCGTGTCGCCCACCAGCTTCTTGAGCGCTGGGACCGCGGCCTCGTCGCCGATCTTGCCCAGCGCACTCGCCGCGTTGCGGCGCACGTCGCGGTCGGTGTCGGTCAGTGCATCGATCAGTGCGCGCGGCGCGGTGGTCAGGTTGTCGATGCTGCCGAGTGCGTCCGCCGCCTGAGAGCGCACATCCGGACTCGCGTCCTTGAGCGCTGCCGTCAGCGGCGCAATGATGCGCGGATCATCGAACTGGTCCAGCGCCTCGATGGCGTGGGCGCGGACTTCCGCGTCGCTGTCTCGGGTCATGCTGATGATCGCATCCAGCGCCACCGGGTTCTCGAAGTGACCCAGCGCCTGCGCCACGTTGCGCCGGACCTCGACGTCGTCGTCCCGCGTCATCGCCATCAGCGGCGTGAGCGAGTTCAGGTCGTCCAGCTCATGCAGGGCCTGTACGGCTGCGCGACGGACTTCCGGTGCGGCATCCTTGAGGACGTTGGCGATGCCGGGCGCGGCACTGGCGTCGTCGATTTCGCCCAGGGCGTTTACAATTTTTTCTCGCACCTTGGGCGCCTTCTCGGACTTGAGCGCCTCGAGCAGGTGCGGCACGGCGCGGTTGTCGTCGATCTCGCCCAGCGACCACGCGGCCGCCTCGCGGACACGCACGTCGGTGTCTTCCTTGAGCGCCTTGGCCAACGCGGCGATAGCCGCGGGGTCCTGGAGGTTGCCCAGCGATTGCACGGCGGCGAGACGCACCAACGCCGTGGCGTCATCCAGCGCCGACGCCAACGCGGCGACCGTGGCCGATGGTTCGGGCAGCGGCGCGGTGTTCTGCTGTGTGGTGGGCGCGGCCTCGAGCGCCGACTCGATTTCGCCGGCAGTGGGCATCGCGGCGCCGGCGCGCGTCATGGCCGCGAGCGGCAGAACGACGACGACGAAGACTGCCGCGAGCGCAAATGCGCGCGCACGGGTGAGTCGATCGCGCGGAACACCGGCTTCGAGGATCGCGAGCAGTCGGCCTTCGAAATCCGATCGGCGCGCCATGGCCAGCGCCACATTGGGCACCGTGTTGCCCACCGTGCGCACGATGCTCAGCAAATGATCCGCATAGTCTGACGGACGCGCGCCGCCACGCAGCACCGCGTCGTCGGCCGCCTTCTCTCCCTCCACGCGCAGGCGGTGCGCCGCAAGCCACGCCAGCGGGTTCACCCAATAGACGGCGCGCATCACGTGTGACAGAACGTTCATGGCCAGATCTCCACGACTGATATGGGCGAGCTCGTGCAGCAGCACCGCTTCACGCTGCTGGGCATTCCACGTGTCGGCGTTGGCGGGCAGGACAATCACCGGACGCAAGAGCCCGCACGCGAACGGCATGGCGACCTCATCGCTGCGGCGGACTTCCACTGGCACGCGAACGCCCAGCGCGCGGATCGCGCGATCAGCCACGACGCGCCACGCATTGTCCGTAACTTCGTTCGCCCGGTTGGCGATGCGGTTGACCGCGACGAGGCCGGTCACGAGACGAGCCAGCAGCAGTAGCGCGCCCGCTACCCACAGTACCAACAGCGCGGAGGCGAGATCCAGGTCGTTACCTGCTTGCGGCGCGGACGACACCGCGGGCGACTGAGAATCGCTTTTCGCACTCGACGGTACGTCTTCGGTGGCCGCTGGCTTCCCCTTCAGCGCGGCTCCGTCGAGCGCATGCGGCGTCGAAGTCACGGTGGTGGCAGCCGGCAGCACGCGCCACTGGAACGGCGCGATCTTCGTCAACGCCGGCAGAAGCACCGCGCCGATGACGGCGAACGCCCACAGCAGGTGTCGCAGGCCGGCGGAACGATTGCGGAGCGCGAACGTGGCAATGCCGACGAGCGCGAACAGCGCCGCCGTGCGGATGAGTATCTCGATCATGTTACCGTCCCTCCTTTCGCGCGCTCTGGATGCTGCGGGCCAGACGCTCGATCGCGTCGCGCGGGATCTTGGTGTCGGACATTTCCAGCAAGGCGACCGCCGCTTCTTCCGCGGAGCCTCCGAAGAAGGTCTTTACGAGGTGCTCGACGGCGGCGTTTCGCGCGGAGCCGGCGGGGATGGCTGCCAGGTACACGTAGCGGGGGCCGTCCTGCTTGTGCTGCGCGTGCCCCTTGTCGACGAGGACGTTGAGCGTGGCGCGCACGGCCGAATAGCCGGGGGGATCGCTGAGCGCTTCCTGCACCTCGGCCACCGTGGCTTGGCCACGCTGGTAGAGGACGTCCATGCACTCGCGTTCGCGCCGGCTGAGTTTGGCCAACCGCTTGGTTGCGCCGCTCGTGGTCTTGGGCATTCAGGCTCCTATGCTAGAAATCCAGCAGTGTGCTAATAATCCAGCATTGGGTCAGTTCTGTCAAGAGCGGCTTTTGGCCTCCGTCCCCTCCGGATGAACCGGGCCGAGGGGCCAATGGTGATCGGGGGAATCCCGACCCGGTACGCACCAATCCCCGATTGGGAGACGCCCGCCCACGCGCCATCCTGTGTGGGCAATGTGGCGCACATCGATACGGACCAAAACAGTCGTCCTCGCCGCCGCGCTGACCGCAGCCGGCTGCGACCTCTTCACGAGCCCGAAGGAAAAGACCACGGGGACGATGCACATCCTCAACGGCGTGACGAGCGCTGGCGGCGCAGCGGTGATTGCTTCCGCCTCACCTGTTTCAGAAAGGCCGAGCAACCTGCTGGCCGACGGCCAGTGGAGGGTCACGCCGCAGCAGATGACCGTGACGATCACAGGCGTGAGTTTTGCGAAATCCGGCACCAGCCCATCCGACCTGTCCAGGAACGAGGTGAACGTCAGCGGTTGTTCCGGCACGTACGACCAGACGAAGGCATCGCTCATCCAGGTGTCCGAGTGCGCCTTCGCGGTCGAGGTCGGCACGTACGCGTCGGTGACCATCGCCTATGGCACGACGTACCAGGTCCTCATCGCTGACGCCGCGGCCAGCATCTGGTCCGATCCCACCGCACCGACCAAGCTGCGTTCGACGCTGCCGGCCGGCGGCGCGGCGTTGATCTCGGTGACCGACCAGAACTCCACCATGGCGACGAACTACCAGACCACGTACTTCCCGAGCCCGGTCGCGGTGAGCAAGGAGAATCCGCCCCAGCTGTACGTGGTCTTCAACCCGATCCACTGGATGTTCAGCCAGGCGAACGGCGGCACACCGGGCGTCCTGACCATGGGAGGAAATCCGCCGATCATTCCGGCGCTCAGCAACTTTGGCAAAGCCGAGTTCTACTCGAACCTGGGCTCGATACAGTCGTTCCGCGCGAGCGCGTGCGCGGGGAATGCGAGCGCTTGTTCGAGCTTTCTGGTGCTGTATTCCGATGTCAACACGGCACAGTCGGTCGCACACATCGACGGTGACCTTCAGGCGTGCAACGGCACCACAGGCATGCCCAACGTGTCGTTCAGCCAAAACGGACTCTCGTGGGGGACGTTCGGCATGCTGGGCCTGGACGCGGGTGGTGTACTGACGTGGGCGATGCCAGGGGCGATGACGTCGAGCAACACTGGGATCCAAGGCTATCGCGGCTTGGCGCAGATGACCGCGGTGTCGACGCTGGGCGGGTCCACGACGCTCACGTACATGTGCACCACGAGCCCGCCGGCGCCCGTGGGGGGCGCGCTCAATTATTCGAGCGGCCATCCCACGTTTACACCCACAGGCTCGGTCTCGTTGACCCTGTTGGCGCGCTGAGTCGTCGGCAGACCGCCAC
>JBBTFS010000005.1:35369-36444 GCA_038060705.1 Gemmatimonadota bacterium | reverse complement strand
CTGAGCGTGTACGTCGTGTGGCGCCTTGCGCGGCCGTCCGGAGAACCACAGGCCGTCGTCGCGCCCCTCATGGATCGGCGCCTCGACGAGCTGCAACAGTCCGTGGATGCCGTCGCCCTCGAAGTGGAGCGCATCGGCGAAGCGCAGCGGTATCACGCGAAAGTCGCTGCTGAGCGAGCAGAGCCCAAGCGCTAGCGCCTCTCGCTGCTTCTCTTCGCCGTCCTTGCGCCACGAGCCGAGCGAGCGTGTGACTCGTTTCCCCGCTCTGATGCAAGACGCAACAGGTCGTTGAAGACTCCGGTCGCCGTGACCGCTGGGCCGGCGCCCGGACCGCGGATCACCAACGGTTGGTCGTGATAGCGCTCGGTCACGAACGAGAACTGGTTATCGGTTCCTTGCAGCGATCCAAGCGGACCCGACTCGGCCACTTCCACCAACCCGACCGACACGGACGTCGCCGTCGCCCGCGCACGATACCGGAGAATGGCGCCCCGCTCTCGCGCCGACTCGACGCGCGTTCGCCAAGCTGCGTCGGCTTCGCCAATGCGACTGAGAAACTCATCACGTGTGACGTCGGTGAGGTCGCGCGGCACCAGCGACTCGACCGCGATGTTACGCAGGTCACCGGTGTAGCCGATGAGCCGCGCGAGGATCAGCGCCTTGCGGGCGACGTCGAGGCCCGAAAGGTCCGAGCGCGGGTCGGGTTCGGCGTAGCCGGCCGACACGGCGGCATGCAGCGCATCGGCAAAACTCCGCCCACGCCCAAGCTCGCCAAACACGAAGCCCAGTGTGCCCGACGGGCACCCTTCTATAGATACGATCGTGTCCCCTGCTTCCTGAAGTTTTCGCAGGGTGTCGATTACCGGCAGGCCTGCACCAACGGTGGCTTCATGCAGGATACGGCGCCCGTGCAGTCGCGCTCGGCGCCACAGCCGCTCGGCGGACTCGAAACCAGCGGCCAATGGAATCTTGTTGGCGAGGACGACATCGAATCCCCGCGACAGCGCGACCTCGAGGACGGCCGTCGTGTCGGCAGCCGTGGCCCCACGGGGCAACTCGATGACGGGCAACCCCA
>JBBTFS010000005.1:20942-35359 GCA_038060705.1 Gemmatimonadota bacterium | reverse complement strand
CGGCAGCCGTGGCGTCCACGAGCGTGGGACGCCACAGCGCCGCGCCACCAATTCGCTCCAGCGCCGGCGCCGCCGCCGCCACAACACCGGTCGCAGACTCGGCCAGTTTACCGCCGCGCAACTTCAGCGCGCGTAACTCGTTCAGTCGCTCCGGCACGATCCCGTTGGCATCGAAGACATAGCCGGAACGATCGATGAGGCCGCACACGCGAAAGCCGTTGCCGAAAGCTGACAACTGGCCAAGCAGCTCGCGCCCAATCGATCCAACGCCAAGCAGGACGACATCGCGCTTGGAACGCTTGTCGACATCGTGACCCGTGACTCGTGACTCGTGACTCGGAACCGCGGAACTTGGACGGCGCGTTGCGGCTTGGGCAACATCCAAGGCGGTGGTTACGTCACGGATCAGGTCGGCGGCATCTTCGATGCCAACGGAGAGGCGCACGAGCGCGTCGGAGATGCCGGCGGCCGCACGGACTTCGGCGCTCATGGACGCGTGCGTCATCGTCGCGGGGTGTGCCACCAAGCTTTCCACGCCACCGAGCGATTCGGCTAGGGTGAAGCAGCGCAGGGCACTGGTGAACGGCTCGACGGCGTCAGCGCCACCGGCGAGTTCGAAGCTGAGCATGGCGCCGAAGCCCGATTGCTGTTCGCGCGCGATATCGTGGCCCGGGTGCAACGCGAGGCCGGGGTAGTACACGCGCGACACCGCCGGATGATTGGCGAGTGCGTCCGCCACCGCGGCCGCGTTGGCCTCGTGCTGCCTCATACGCGGAAACAGCGTGCGGATACCACGCAGCGTGAGAAAGCTGTCGAACGGCGCGCCCGTGACCCCGGAGGCATTTGCCCACCACGCCAGTTCCTCGTGCAGCGCCAGATCGCGCGCAACCACTGCCCCGCCGACCACATCGCTGTGTCCGTTGAGATATTTGGTGGTGGAGTGAACGACGATATCCGCGCCGAGCGCGAGCGGCTGCTGGAGCGCGGGCGAGAGGAAGGTGTTGTCAACAACAGCAAGAGCCCCAGCCTCATGAGCCGCCGCGCATACGCGGCGGATGTCGGTAATTCGCAACAGCGGATTGCTGGGTGTCTCTATCCAGACAATCCGTGCCCCCTCGAGGTCCGACTTGGGCTTTGAGTCTTGGGCCTTGGGTCCTGGGTCTGCGGTGAGATCGACAAAGCGAACCTCGAATTGCCCCTTCGCGGCCAGCGCCCTCAGCAACCGTTGCGTTCCGCCATAGCAGTCGTGCGCCGCCACAACCACATCTCCGGGCCGAACCAGCTGCAGTACCAGCCCTACTGCGGACATGCCGGTGCTCGTGACCACGGCCCCCGCGCCGTGCTCAAGTTCGGCGATCGCGTCTGCCAGCTGAGCGCGCGTCGGATTTCCGCTGCGCGTGTAGTCAAACCGGCGCGGCTTGCCGAACGATGCGAACGCGAACGTGGACGTGAGATGGATGGGCGGCACCACGGCGCCGTGCTCGCGATCCTTGGCAATGCCGGCGCGCACCGCGCGCGTGACTGTGGACAGTTCGTGACTCATGTTGCGACCGGTGAGATGAGTGCTTCGTGAATGAGTGCGCCAACCACTTTTGGTTCGGCGAGAAAGGCATCGTGTCCCGTGCGCGTCTGCGTTTCGACCAGGCGGCTGGGCCCGCCCCATTGCGCGTTGAGTTCGGTCAGCTGCGCCAGCGGGACGATCGTGTCCCCGCGCGCGGCGACGAACAGCGCCGGTGGACGACAATCGCGCGGATCCACGCGGTGGGTGTCCGCGGATTCAGAAAGCGCCAGGAACCGCGAGGCGCGCATCAACTCGGCGAATTTCCCTCCGTGATGCCGCAGGTAGTTGTCCACGTTTCGTAGTCCGTCGGCGGCGAAGCGCTCTGCGAACTCCCCGGCGGAGCGATACGTCGTCATCGCCAATCCCCGCGCGAGGGCCAAGGCGTCAGCTGCGCGGCCCGTTTCGAGGCCCAGCTCGACGATACGCCGCTGGATCGAGCGCAACGCAATGGACATCGGGTGCGCGTGTGCCGGCGCGCCCACCACCATGAGTTGCTCCGCCCGCTCCGCGTATCGCTCGGCGAACGCCAGCGCGACCATGCCGCCGTAGGAAGCGCCGATGAACGTGTGGGCGCGCTCAACGCCGAGTTCGTCCAGCGCGCCGGCGATCAGGCCGGCCTGGTCGTGGGTGGTGACGGCGTACTCGGGACGTCCGTCCGCGCGTTCGCCTCCGTCGAGAAAGTCCGCACCTAACACGCGAAACTCGCGCGTGTCCACAGGTCGCCCTTCGCCCACCACGGCAGGCCACCAGCCGCGCACATCCCGTCCGGCGGAAATACCGCCGAGGACGACGACTACGGGCGCACCGGGCCGTCCGGTGACAAGGCAGCGTTCGAGCGATGTTGTTGCGGCGACTTCAGGCATTGCACTCCAGGCTGGGCCGCTGTCGCAGACACGCCGGTGCAATGCGGATCGCGCGTCATCCCGCGCGAGCGGAGACGACGATCCGGTAAAACGAAAACGCCCGGGCGAGTAATGCGCCGCCGGGCGAATCGCGTTTTAGCACCTTGTTTAGCGTGGCGGCAATAGGCGGCAAATGACCACGAACCACTTCGATTGTGCGCGTAGTCTACTGGTGGGCGCTCGAACTGTCAACGGTTTCCTGCGACAAACATAGATTCAGTGCGTGAATCAACCGCCTTCCACTGCGTCGGCCGCGGCCACCACAGCCGCTGACAGTCCTACTGCGGTCGCTCCGGCACCGACGCGGCCGAGTCGCAAGTACGACCGGTCCATTGTGGAGGGCCCGCTCACGCCGGCAGTCTGGCGGATTGCGTGGCCCACGATGCTCACGAACATCATCGGTGGCCTGCAGGGCATCATCGATCACGTGCTCGTCGGCAATTTTGTTGGCTTCCAGGGAAACGCGGGCATCGGTGTGGCCTGGCAGATCTTCCTCGTCGTCATCGTCTTCATCTCGAGCATCTTCAGCGGCATGAGCGTGCTGGTGGCGCGTTTCACCGGCGCTAACGACCACGAGAAGGTGGACCGCGTGGTGTACCAAGCGTTCCTCACCGCGCTCGGGCTCTCGGTCCTGATCATGGCACCGCTCGGCTACTTCGTATCACCGTACCTGCTGGACATGGTGAACGCCGCGCCCGAGGTGAAGGCGGAGGCCCTGCCCTTCTTGCGCATCATGTTCCTGTTCAGCGCCGGCATGATGGTGTTCTTCATGCTGGGCGGCGCCCTGCGGTCGGCCGGCGACGCGAGCACCGGACTCATGCTTGGCGTGGCGCTCACCGCAATGAACATCACATTCAACGTGATCTTCATCCGTGGACTCGGCCCCATCCCCGCGTTCGGCACCAAGGGCGCGGCGATGGGCACGTGCCTCGCGTCCGGGCTGCTGGCGATCTTCGCACTGTACCGTCTGACTCGCGGCGGTTGGGTGATCGGGTTCCCGAAACACCAGGGCTACGCGCCCGACTGGAGCATCATCAAGTCGCTGTTCAGCTTTGGCCTGCCCACCGGCATTCAGGGTATCGCCATGAACATCGGCGGCGTCTTCATGCTCGGCTTCATCGGCTCACTGGCGCAGAGCGCCGCAGCGCAAGCCGCGTTCGCCGTGTCGTACACTCAGCTCTTCTCGCTCATCACATGGACATCGGTGGGCCTTATGGGCGCCGCCGGCGCGGTGGCCGGACAGAACCTGGGCGCCGGCAACCCCGATCGCGCGAACAAGGCCGTGCACACCGCGGCGCGTATCGCGCTGGTCAGTGCCGCGACGGTGGGATTGGCCTTCTTCTTGATCCCGCGACAGCTGCTCATGGTGTTCGGCATGCACGACGAAGCCGTTGTGGACATCGGCGTGCAGTTGCTGCGCGTGCTGAGTGTGTCCGGCTTGTTCATCGCCGTGGCGCTTACGTACACCGGCGGGCTGCAAGGCACAGGCGACACCAAGAGCCCACTCTACATCTCCATTGTGTCGCAGATCTTCGTGCCGCTCTCAATCTGCTTCGTGATCCAGCAGACGAGCACTCTGGACCCGATCGACATCTGGGTGGCGATCCTGGTGGGGCATGCGACGAGATGCGGACTGAGCGCATGGAGATTCAGTCAAGGCAAGTGGCGCGCGATCAAGGTGGAGTTGTCGAAATAGCAAAACTCGAGGTCGATGATGCAATTCAGCAAGAAGGCGCTCGCGTTTCTGAAAAGCCTCAAAGCGCACAACAACAAGCAGTGGTTCGAGGCACATCGGGGCGAGTACGAAAACGAACTGCGCGAGCCGATGCGGATGTTGATCGGTGAGATGGATGCCCGGATGCGGACGTTCGCGCCCGAGATCGGCGGCGACCCCCGACGGTCGATGTTCCGCATCCATCGCGACATCCGCTTTTCGAAGGACAAGTCGCCGTACAAGACGCACGCCGCGTGCTGGTTCGCGCACCGGGCGTCGAACGCCAAGGTCGGGCAGGAAGCCGAGGGAGGCAGCGCGGGGTTGTATTTTCACCTGGAACCCGGCGGCTGCATGGTGGGCGCGGGGCTATGGATGCCGCCACGGCCGCAGCTCAACAAGATCCGCGACGCGATCGCCGAGAAGCCCAAGCCGTTCCTGAAAGTACTCGCGGGCCTGAAGCGCTTCGGCGGGCTGGATCGCGAGGCCGGCGTTCTCAAGCGCATGCCGCGCGGCTTCAACGAGAATCATCCCGCGGCCGAGTGGCTGCGATTTCAGTCGTTCACGGCGGGCCGTTTGATTCCCGACGCGCAGGTTAGCAGCGCCAAGCTCCCCGCGCTCCTCGAGAAGGAGTTCACCGGGCTCTTGCCGCTGGTGCGTTGGCTCAACGGCGCGTTGGGCTACTGAACAACCGACAAACGGCCGTCTACAACAGCACACGGACGCGATCAGGGCTCGACAACGCGGAGACCTCGCATGTCCGGGAACCGCCCCATCAAGCCCCATCCGCCGAAAACGTCGGTCACGACGAACTCGAGGATGTTGTTGCCGGCGCGCAACGGCAGAAATACCGTCGCTTGGCTGTAGCCGACCAATCCGTCCCGCCGATTGCCGTAGTCGTACGCGTCGTCGCGATGAAAAATGGCGCGGCCGTTCACGAACGCCGTGAGTTTGTCGCTGAAGCCCAGATCCATTCGGTACACGCCCGCGCTGTCGGCTGCGACCATGAGACGGGCAAGGGCGCCGACGTTGCGCATGCCGGGTTTGAGCGGCACCAGGCGATGCAGCTCGACGAGACCGTTCGACAATGCCTCCACGCGATTCATGCGTGCCGTGGCTCCTGCTGGGATTGCGTTGATCAGCGAATCGGTGGCCACGAACGGCTCGCCGATCATCCACACCGGCACAATACCTGGGGTCGCGGCGCGCTCCGGCGACGCGGGAAACGCGAACGGGATGTGGCCGGGACGAATGCGCACGTTCGCAAATCGCACCACCGGCCCACTGACTGCAACGCCAGCTGGCAGGAACCCCCGGAGGGCGAGGTAGCCCGCGCGCGGTTCATGCCCCAGGCGCGGGATCAGCAATGCCGGCTTCGTCGTATCGCCGAGGAAGATCGCGGCCTGCCTTCCGCGCAAGACGATGCGCAGTCGCGTCCAAACACCGGGCTCGATCTCCGCTGACGCGGTGCCGTCCGCGCCGTGATACAGTTGCCACGCACTGTTCTGCTGGTACACCGGCGCGTACTGTAGCGCATCCGGCGCGCCTGACTTGTGTGGGCGGATGTAGAAGTCTTCGTACCCACTGTCGGTCTGCATTCGGAACATCACGTACACGAACGAACGCTTGCGCGTTGTCATGACGTCCACGTCAATCGTGCCGTCTTCGAAACGGACGTCGCGCCGGTACGCGAAACCGTTCCGGATGCCGAGCGAGGCGCGCCCCTCGAACGGCTCGGCGCGAATCGAGTCGCCGCGAAATGACCAAGCGGCGTCGGTGAAAGGGAGCGCTGTCTGCCCTGCCTGGGCAGCTGCGGACGACGAAACCGCTGTGGCGATGACAGCCGTGAGTCCTGCGCGGACCTGCCGAATGAACCGGGACATCGAGGCCTCCATGTGAGGTGTGATCACCGGAGGCCCTGAAAAAAGAATTGGCGGCACCCCCGGTGTTCCAGCGACCATGGCTCCGCCACGTTCCGCTCCGCCCATGCACCCCGCGAGATTGCTGCATTCGCGTGGCCCCTACGTTCGGCGCGGTCTCAGATCAGTTGTGAATTCGACACCAGTATTGGGCATTTCGTTGCCCGCGTCAACCCGAGGAAAACGAAAACGCCCTGCCGCGGACTGCGGGAGAGCGCCAATCGCACATTCGATCTCGATCAGAGTACAGCGTACAACGTACAGCTAGTAGGTCACGCCCAGCGCGCTCTGCGCCGACAGCGTCTTTCGGAGTATGCCAGTAACTCGTTGTGTCGTATAGTGTTGCACTCATGTGCCCGGCAGGAGCCATACCATATGAATGGACCGGTCGACAACGTGACGCGCCGAACGAATCCGGAGGTTGTTTCACCGATGCGAACTCGGAAAGCAGTCGGGATTTTGATCGCCGTAGGAGCACTGGTGGCAGCCTGCGCGCGCCTCCCGCAGGCGAATGCGTCCACCGCCAGCTTCGATGCCCTGGTGGTGGACGGCGTGATCCGGCTGCGCGCCGCGACGCGCGCGTATCAGTCCCTGGACTCGGCCGTCGCTGCAGGGTATCCGAAGACCGTCGCCCAGTGCCTCGTGCACGAACACCACGGCGCCATGGGATACCACCACGTGAATCGCGACCACGTGGATGCCAAGCTCGAGATCGAGAAGCCGGAGATCCTGCTGTATGAACGCTTGGAGGACGGCGCGTATCACCTGAACGGCGTGGAGTACATCGTGCCATTCGCCGCGTGGTCGCGCGATTCTACGCCGCCGACGCTGATGGGCCGCAAGATGATGCGCGAGGACAACCTCAAAATCTGGTACACGCATGTCTGGGCGTGGACCGACAACAAGGACGGGCTGTTCGCCAACTTCAACCCGTCCGTCCAGTGCCTCGGCGCGGACCGCAAGGTCTACACACCAACGGTCGACACGGGCCAATAACCGGGAGCTTGAGGCCGACGGGCGCTCGCGTGGCATCGCTGTTCGTTGTAACGTCACGCCCTATGCCACGCTTCGCCTTGCTGCTGATTGCCCTTCCCGTCCTCGCCAGCGCCCAAGGCAGCGTTGGCGAGTGGCCTTCCTATCATCGCGACCTGGCCAGCACGCGGTACTCCCCACTGGACCAGATCAACCGTGCCAATGTCGCAACACTGACCACCGCCTGGACATGGAAACCTGACAGCGCCGGCCGCGACTCGGAGTTCAAGAACGAGAACACACCGCTCATGGTGGGTGGCGTCCTGTACGTCACCACGGGACAGCGCCGCAACGTGGTGGCGCTGGACGCCGCGACCGGCGTCGAGAAGTGGCGCTACCAGCCCACCGAGTCCGACATCCGGTTCCGCACGGCGCCGCGCAAGGGTGCGGGCCGCGGCGTCGGGTATTGGACCGACGGACGCGAGGCGCGGATCTTCACCGTCACGCCGGGCTTTCACCTCATCGCGCTCGACGCGGCCACGGGCGCGCCGGTGGAGTCGTTTGGCAATCACGGCATCGTGGACCTCAAGGCCAACCTGGGCGTCGAGATCAACCTCGACAGCGCGGTGATCGGCAACAGCTCCCCGCCCCTGGTGTTCGAGAACGTCGTCGTGATTCCACCCGCCTTGCTGGAAGGCAGCCGTCCGCCGTCCCGAAAGAACGTACCGGGCCGAGTGATGGCGTTCGACGCCAGGACCGGCGCGCTCAAGTGGCGCTTCAACACCATTCCGGTGAAGGGCGAGTTCGGCTACGACACGTGGCTGGAGGGGTCCGCCGAGTACACGGGCAATGCGGGCGTATGGGCGCCGATGAGCGCGGACACGAAGCGCGGGCTGTTGTACCTGCCGGTGGAAGGCGCCACGGGCGACTACTACGGCGGACACCGACCGGGCGACGATCTCTTTTCGTCTACGCTGGTGTGCCTCGACATTCGCACCGGCAAGCGCGTGTGGCATTTCCAGATCGTGCATCACGACGTGTGGGATCGCGACAACACCACCGCGCCGGTCCTGATGGACATCACGGTGGGCGGCCGCAGGATCGAGGCCGTCGCGCAGATCACCAAGCAGTCGTTCGTGTACGTGTTCGACCGCGTCACGGGCAAGCCGGTGTGGCCCATCGAGGAAAGACCGGTTCCTCAGACGGACGTCCCCGGCGAGCGTACGTCGCCGACGCAACCCCATCCGACGAAGCCGCCGCCGTTCGACGTTCAGGGCATCACGGTCAGCGACCTCATCGACTTCACGCCGGAGTTGCGCGCCGCGGCGATCGAGGCCGTGAAGCCATTCCGCTTGGGGCAGCTGTGGACGCCACCGTCGGTCGTGAACGCGCCGGACGGAACGCAGGGCACGATTTCCGTGCCGGGCGCCGTGGGCGGCGCCAACTGGGAGCACGGGTCGTTCGACCCCGAGACGCAGACGCTCTACGTCGGGTCGTTCACCAACGTGTTCAACTTCGGGCTCGTGTCGGATTCGCTACGGTCTGACATGCGGTACATCGCGGGCGCGCGCGTGCCGAACGTGAATGGACTGCCGCTGCTCAAGCCGCCGTACAATCGCATCACGGCCATCGATCTCAACAAGGGCGAGTTGCTGTGGACGATACCGGGCGGCGACACGCCGGACGGCATCAAGAATCATCCCGCGCTGGCGGGCCTCACAATCCCGAACTCCGGCGCCCGCACCCGTCCCGCGGTGATGGCGACGAAGACCCTGCTCTTCGCGAGCGAGGGCTACGGCAGCACTGGGCCACTGCACGTGTTCGACAAACAGACCGGCGCGCGCGTTGCGGACATCCCGCTCGCGGGCTCGGTGGGCGGCTCACCGATGACGTACATGGTGAACGGCAAGCAGTACATCGCACTCTGGGTCGGCCGACAGCCGACGATGCCGGCGCAGCTCATCACGTTGGCTCTGCCTTAGTTCCACCTTCATCCACAACACGCAATGCGCGTCTCGTCGCTGGTCGTAGCCGGTCTCCTGTTCAGCGGTGCTGTCTCCGCGCAGGCCCCCACTCATCCGCTCGACGGGCTCTCAGCCCGCGAGCACTGGATCGTCTACGACGCACTGATCGCCTCGGGCAAGACCGACAGCACAACGCGCTACCTGTACGAAGGACTGCGCGAGCCGCCCAAGACCGAAGTGCTGGCGTGGCGGCCGGGTCAGGCGTACTCGCGCGTGGCCATGGTGCACGTCATGCAGGACAAGCGCGGCTTCGAAGCGTTGGTGGACATCAACGCCAAGAAGATGATTTCGTGGACCGAGATCGCCGGGCGGCAGTACATGACCAGCCGCGCGGAATCGGACGCGGCGAATGCGCTGGCCATGAAGGACCCGCGCGTACTCGCCGCGTTCACGCGCCGCGGAATCAAGGACCTGACCCACGTCGGCTGCTCTCCGGCCAACCACGGCTACTACGACCTGCCCGAGGAGCGCAACCGTCGCGTCATTCACGTCGCTTGCGGCGACGACCACAACCGGTTCTCGGGGTATGGCGCGTCGTTCGAAGGACTGGTCATCGTCGCGGACCTGACGGAGGGAAAGATCCTGCGCGTTGTCGACTCGGGGCCACAGCCGTCCACCGGACCAATCGGCGATCACGACGCGGAGGCAGTTGGACCGACGCGCGCCACGCAGAGCCCCGTCACGATGACGCAGCCGCTAGGCCCGTCATTCGTGCTCAACGGCCACAGCGTCACCTGGCAGAACTGGAGCTTCCAGTTCCGCAACGATCCCCGGCGCGGCATCGTGCTTTCCACGGTGCGCTACGCCGATGGCGGGAGGAATCGTTCGGTGATGTACCAGGGCTCTCTGTCGGAACTGTTCGTGCCGTACATGGACCCGATCGATCCGTGGAACTATCAGGGATTCTTCGATCTGGGCACGTATCCGTCGGCATTCGGTGGCATCGCAAGCGCGCTGGAGCCGGGCATCGAGTGCCCTGCCAACGGTGTGTACTTCAATTCCGTGATCGTGAGCGACAAAGGCCGGCCGCGCGAGCGGCCCCGCACGGCGTGCCTGTTCGAGCGTTCCGCCGGTGACGTTTCCTGGCGCCACAGTCGCGAGGCGGGCACGGTGGTGGAGACACGCGCAAAGCGCGATCTCGTGCTGCGAATGTTCATGACCGCCGGCAACTACGACTACCTGTTCGACTGGGTGTTCCAGCAGGACGGCACGCTCAAGGTCAACGTCGGCGCTACTGGCATGGATCAGACCAAGGGCGTCTCCGGGAAGGGCAACGACGAACTGTACGGCCGGATCATCGCTCCGAATCTCGTGGGCGTGAACCACAGCCACTTCTTCTCGTTCCGCCTGGACATGGACGTGGACGGCCCGTCCAACTCGTTGATGGTCGACCGCCTGCGCACGTTGCGTTTGCCCGACACCAACCCGCGGCGCAGCATTTGGACCGTGCAGTCGGTCAACGCGCGCACCGAGTCCGAGGCACAGCGGCACTCCACCATGACCGAGCCGGAGATCTGGCGGATCGTGAACCCGTCGGTGAACGGTGCGTACGGCTCACCGGTCGGCTATCAGATCGACGGACACGGCGCGCTGACACTGCTGACCGCCGACGACTACATGCAGCGGCGCGCGGGCTTCACCAACCACACGCTGTGGGTCACTCCGTTCAACGCGAATGAGCTCTATGCGGCGGGTGACTACCCCACCGTGAGCACCGCGGGCGACGGACTGCCCAAGTGGACCGCGGCCAACCGCGCGATCGCCAACACCGATGTGGTGGCGTGGCTGACCATGGGATTCCACCACGTGCCGCGTCCGGAGGATTGGCCCATCATGCCGGTGGCGTGGCACTCGTTCGAGATTCGGCCGGTTGGGTTCTTCGCGCGCAATCCGGCGATCGATTTGCCACCCATTCCGTAGGCAAGCGCGCGGTCGTGATGCCATGACGCAACGCGACGTCCTCATCGTCGGCTCGGGACATCTGGCGCATCGCATCGAGAAGCTGGTGCGCGATCGCGGCGACACGGTCATTCGTCTGACCGACGATGCCTTTGGGGTCGCCCGGACCGCGGACCTCACATTCGATGCCATCACGCACGCGGTGCGCGACGTGGATCTCGCGTCACTGCGCATGGCGTACCTGGTGGACGATCGCGACGAACGCAACCTGGGCATGGTCATCGCCCTCGTGTCACTCTGCGCCGACCTGTACGTGACGGCAGCGCTGTTCAATGAAAGTGTCGCGCCCCATCTGCGGGCGGCCAATCCGCGCATCACCATCCTGAATCCTGCCAAGATCGCTGCGCCGACATTCATCAAGGCGCTCGATGCACCGCTGGAACGCACGCTTCGCTATGCCCCTGCCACTCGGCCCGGCGACGTTGCGGCCGCGCGCCCGGACCGTCTCGTCACGCGCCTTTTGGCAGGCTTCGGCGGCATCGTCGCGGCGGCGGTGACGTACTTCCACTTCGCCGACCACCTGTCCTGGATTGACTCCCTGTACTTCGTCGTCGTCACGGTAGCGACCGTGGGTTATGGGGACATCAACCTCCTGAATGCCGGCACCGCCAGCAAGCTGGTTGGCATCGGGCTCATCCTCGCCTCGACCGTGTTCATCTGGATGATCTTCTCGCTGACGATCGACGCGATCATCAAGCGCCGCGTGCAACTGGCACTGGGACGCAAGCGTTACAGTCACGAGAACCACGTGATCCTCTGCGGCTTGGGTCGCCTGGGGTACTTCATTGCGGAAGGGCTGCTCGAGCGTGGCGAGCGCGTGCTCATTATCGAGCGCGGCGAGACCGCGCCTGCCATCGACTACTTTCGCCGCCGCGGCGCGGACGTCTATGTCGGAGACGCGCGATTGCCGCGCGTGCTGGACGACGCCGGCGTCATGCACGCCAAAGCGGTGTACTCGGTGATCAACAACGACTACACCAACCTGGAGATCGGACTCAACGCACGATCCTTCCGGCCCGACCTGCGCCTGATCTTGCGCATCTTTGACGACGCGATGTCACGCCGCATCAAGGACGGGCTCGACATCCATCTGACGTTCAGCATGACCGGAATCGCGGACGAACAGTTCGCGGCCACGCTCCCGGCGATTCAGATCGGCGCCTAGTCGCTGCCACCACCGCCGCCGCAACTCGAGGAGCAGCCGGACCCGCCACCATCGCCGCCCCCGCCCCCGCTGTCGCCGCTGCCAGTGTCGCTGGCGTCGCTGCCGTGGCCATGGCTTGTCGAGTCGGAGTGAGCGTCATCGCCTCCAACGTCGCGGCCGGCCCCGGCGCCACTGAAGCCGCCCCCGCCGCCAAACTCCGGAGTTGCTTCCGACGATTCTGAGTCGGATCCGCTGTCCCCGTGGAAATACATGTACAGCGGCGTGTCGTCGGACCAGCGATCCGGTGCGCTGCGTGTGGTCGAGCTTCGGTCGGCGCTCGGCTTTTTCACTGGACGCCTGAACTTCGCCACGTCCCAGATGTCGGCGGGCGGCTCCACGCCGAACTCGGCGTGATACGCCTCCAGCGTCGCCAGGTACTGCGCCTCGAAGACGTCGGTCTGTTTGGCCTGCGGCACCAGTTCCGGATTGTGATCGAAGTCCTGGCCCAGAACCTCGCGGCAGAACGTGCGATACGCCTTGGTGAAGAGCAGGTGCTCGTGCCACACCTGATCGATGAACTTCGACGGCGTGACACTCATCGTGCCCACATTGCCGAGGTAGACGAACTTCTTGTATTCATCGATGGCGCGCTGGGCGAACCGCGGCGACCAATGCAGCTTGCGCGAGAGCTTGTTGGCAAACGCCTTCGTGGAAGCATCGGTGGCGCTGAACATGGCCGACACGTGATCCATCAGGTGCGCCGGCACGAGGTCGTCGAAGTGATAGTGCTTGATCCGGAGCCACAGGTCCTTCTTTTTCGTCATCATGAGTTCCCGGCTGTTGGAATTCGCCTCGGATACTGGAGTGCGGTCGTCGGAGGCGTCAATCCGGCTGCGCGACCAGGCAGCCTCCAGCGCCCGGACAGGCTGGTGCGTACATCGTTCTGAAGCCCATTCTATAGTAGTGGGCGACCTTGCTGCCCCCGCCCAATTCACCGGAGCCCCGCAATGAACGTCCGCCGCTTCCTTGCCATCGTTGCCGCCTTCGCGCTCGCAGTCATCTCGATTCCGGCCACCGCGCAGGAGAACGCGCCCGCGAGTCCCGCCAAATGGGACCCGCAGGAAATCCTTCGCGCCGAGCGCTATGTGCGGCCGCCGGCGGATTTGGAGGCAATACTGCTGGCCAGGCGCACCGACATCTCCTTCACCATGGCCAGCCCGGACCGCTCCTGGTTCATGCGCGCCGTGAGCACCCCGCGCGGCGACATCCAGCTGCGCGGCAAGGAGCACGTTATCCTCGGCGGGCTCCAGGTGGACACCAAGGCCAACCGGTCGCGTGCCTTCACGACCAGCAACCAGATCGGCCTCGTGTTGGTGAACCCGCGCACCGGTGCGACCAAGACGATCGAGACGCCCAAGGGCGCAACGATCACGGCGCAGACGTGGTCCCCCAGCGGCACCCAGATCGGCTACATCGCAAATTTCGTCGACGCATCACACGCGTTTGTCGCGGACGTGGCCTCGGGCAAGTCCACGCAGGTGAGCCGCACGCCGTTGATGCCCACGATGTATACGGATCTCGAGTTCACCGCCGACGGCAAGAACCTGATCGTCGTACTGCTGCCCGAAGGTCGAGGTGCCGCGCCGACGCACGGCCTCAACGGCATCGAGGACGGCCCGACGGTTCGCCTCACCGATTCCCGTGCCGTTCCGCAGCCGGTGCACGCCAGCTTGTTGCTCGATCTTCACGACAAGGCACTGCTCAAGCATTACTCGATGGGCCAGTTGGCACTGATCGACGTGAAGTCCCGTGCCGTGAAAAGGATCGGCACGCCCAAAATGATCCGCGACGTGTCGGCTTCACTTGACGGTCAGTACTTCACCGTCACGCAGTTGACGGAACCGTTCTCGTACCTGGTGCCGGTCTCTGCGTTCGGGTCCGTGCGCGAGCTGTGGGACGCGAGTGGCAAGATGATCGCCCCGCTCCAGACCACGCGGCTGCGCGAGGAACGTGGTGGCGGCGGCGCTGATGACCCACCAGCCGGCTTCGGTGGGCCACAGCAGACGGCCAGCGACACGGGCAAGCGCAACATTGAATGGAACCCGGTGGGCCCGGGCCTCACGTACGTGCAGTCCGTATTCGCACCGGCCAACGCGCAGAACAACAACGCGCGTCCGCAGCCGACCAGTGTCCGCCTCATGAGTTGGATGCCGCCGTTCGGTGAG
>JBBTFS010000005.1:0-20842 GCA_038060705.1 Gemmatimonadota bacterium | reverse complement strand
GCGTCCGCAGCCGACCAGTGTCCGCCTCATGAGTTGGATGCCGCCGTTCGGTGAGAACGACACCAAGGTCATCTTCGAAGGCGGGCCGCAACTGGGCGCCACAGTGTTCAGCGCCGACGGCAAGATGCTCTTCGCGTCGGACAGCAGCTCGGTGTTCGCCGTCCGGCTCGCCGACGGCAAGAAGTTCAACCTCGGCCGCGGCGTCACGCTCTCGCGCGGCGGTGGTGGAGGATTCGGCGGCGGTGGCGGCGGTCGGGGGGCCAACGCGGACTCGGCGCAGGGTGGCGCGATCCAGACGCGCTCGCTCCCAGGCGGCCGCACGCTCGTGTTCGTCAGCAGTGACGGGAAGTTCGTCGCAACGTCCGGCACGCGCTCGCCGGGCGCCAACTGGCACACACAGGCGCCACGCCCGTGGGTGGACAAGCTCGAGATCGAGACTGCGCAACGCACGCGCATCTTTGAAAGTCCGGCGGACAAGTACGAGTCACTCGTGGCGCCACTGGACGACAACTACTCGCAGTACCTCTTCACCAGCGAATCACCGACCACAATCCCGGATGTCTGGCTGCGCGACGCGGCCGCCAATACCACGAAGAAGATCACCAACAACGTGGACGTGGGGCCGCAGGTGAGCGGCGCGCAGGTGAAGCGCTTTCAGGTCACGCGTCCGCGCGACGGCCACTCGATGTGGGTGGATGTCACGCTGCCCAAGGACTGGCGGCCGGGCCAGCGCATGCCGGGCATCATCTGGTTCTACCCGCGCGAGTTCACGCAGCAAGCGGACTACGAGCGCACCAAGTACACCACGAACATCAACCGCTTCCCCGAGGTGCCGTCGTCCCGTCCAGCTTCGAGTGTGAAGCTCTGGGTGTCGCAGGGCTACGCGCTCATCGAGCCGGACATCCCGATCTGGGGCGACAGCGGCCGGATGAACGACAACTACACGCGCGACCTGCGCGAGAATCTCGACGCCGTGGTGGACGCGGTGGTGGACGCCGGCTACGTGGATCGCGAACACATGGGCATCGGCGGCCACAGCTACGGCGCGTTCAGCACGGTGAACGCGATGACGCTGGTTCCCTACTTCAAGGCCGGCATCGCGGGCGACGGCATGTACAACCGCTCGCTGACGCCGTTCGGGTTCCAGAGCGAGCGCCGCAACTTCTTCCAGGCGCAGGACACGTACCTGGACATGTCGCCGTTCTATCGGGCCGACAAGATTTCCGGCGCGCTGCTCATGTACCACTCGTGGGAGGACCAGAACACCGGTACCGCGCCCATCAGTTCGACACGCATGATGGCCGCGCTCCAGGGCTTGGGTAAACCGGCGTCGCTGTACATGTATCCGTACGAGGACCACAGCTTTGCGGCGCTCCAGTCGGACATGGATCTCTGGGCGCGTTGGGTGGCGTGGATGGACATGTACGTGAAGAACGCCAAGGCCGACAAGAAGCCGGTACCGTAATGGCGAAGAATAAGGAGGCCGTAAAGAAGGCTCGCGCCCATCGCAGCGCGACCAAAGCGCCAGCGAAGGGCCGGGCTGCCGACGCCAAGCAGAAGATCACGACATTCCTGTGGTACGACGGCAAGGCCGAAGAGGCCGCGCGCTTCTACGTGTCGCTCTTCAGGAACTCGAGGATCAACCGCGCCAATGCGATGATGGTGAGCTTCACGCTCGCCGGTCAGGGTTTCATCGCACTGAACGGCGGGCCCCAGTTCAAGTTCAACGAGGCGGTGTCGTTGCTGGTGGATTGCGCCAATCAGGCCGAGGTGGACGAGTACTGGACCAAGCTCACGGCCGATGGCGGTCAGGAGAGCCAGTGCGGCTGGCTCAAGGACAAATACGGGCTGTCCTGGCAGATCATCCCGAGCGCCCTGCCGAAGCTGATCGCGAAACCGGCGGCGATGCAGGCCATGCTCGCGATGAAAAAGATCAACATCGCGGCGCTCGAGCGCGCCTAGGCAGCCTTAGCTCGGCGCGCAGTGCTACCGGCGCTGCGGCGTGAGTCACGCGCCCGCCGACTCAAATTCTGTTCTTCACGATCACACCCAGCTAGCCGCCCTTGGCGCATCGCCATACATTCGGCGTTCCACGTGGAAACCGATCCTTCAGGGCTAATCGATCGTATTAGACCTGCGCTCGCGCCAGCTTACGAGGTGGAGCGCCGTGTTGGCGTCGGCGGCATGGCGATTGTCTACCTGGCGCGGGACGTGAAGCACGACCGCAACGTGGCGCTCAAGGTCCTGCAGCCCGAGCTTGCGGCCTCGGTTGGCGCATCGCGCTTCGTCCGTGAGATACGTTTCGCGGCCAGATTGACGCACCCGCATATCCTGCCGGTGCTCGACTCGGGCGAAGCCGACGGCCTGCCGTTCTACGTCATGCCCTACATCGACGGCGAGTCGCTGCGCGGCCGTCTCGAGCGCGAAGGGCGATTGACGCTGGACGACGCCATCGCCCTCACGAACGACGTCGCTGACGCGCTGCACTATGCGCATGCCGCCGGCATCGTTCATCGCGACATCAAGCCCGAGAACATCATGCTCGTCGGCGGGACGGGCGTCGTCGCCGACTTCGGTATCGCGCGCGCCATCAGCAGGTCGGTCGACGACAGCGAGGTGACTTCGGTAGGAGTGACGGTCGGCACGCCTGCGTACATGAGTCCCGAACAGGCAGCCGGCGAGGACGAGGTCGACGGGCGAAGCGACATCTACAGCCTGGCCACCGTCCTGTTCGAAATGCTCACCGGGCACCCGCCATTCTCCGGGAAGACAAGTGTTGCGCTCATCGCGCGCCGTTTTGTCGAAACAGCGCCGCGGGTTGCCAGCATCGTCCCAGTTCCGGGGCATGTGGATGACGCCGTCGCCGCCGCGCTGGCGATCATGGCAACGGAGCGGCCCGACACCGCGGCTGCCTTCAGCCGCGCGCTCAAAGGCGCAGCGCCCACGGCGACCCTGCGGCAACCGGACGCGCGCCCGAGAACGGACATCCATTCGGCGACGCGACCGAAGACGATCAGCAGCGACGACGGCTTGCCGTCCGTCGCGGTGCTTCCGTTCACGAATCTCAGCTCGGATCCAGACAACGAGTTCTTCTCGGACGGCATCACCGAGGAGATCATCGGCGCGCTCAGCCGGCTCCGCACCTTGCGCGTCGCCGCGCGGACGTCGTCGTTCGCCATGAAGGGCCGGCAAATGGACGTCCGCGCGATCGCCGAAGAGCTCGGCGTGGGCACGGTCGTGGAAGGCAGCGTGCGACGCGCCGGGTCTCGTGTGCGCGTGAGCGCGCAACTCGTGGACGCGCGAGCCGGCTCCCCGCTCTGGTCGGAACAGATCGACCGCGAACTCAACGACGTTTTTGCGATTCAGGACGAGATTGCAGACGCAATCGCCGGCGCACTCAAGGCGACGTTGCTTGGCGAGTCGGCCCGCTCTCATAGCGCGAGCGTCGGTGGCGGGGCGTATGAGGCTTACCTCCGCGGCCGGTACGCATTGAACAAGCGAACGGAACCTGAGTTGCGTCGTGCAGCCGCCGCGTTCCTGGACGCCACGGAGCAGGACGCCGAGTTTGCGCTGGCCTTCGCCGGCCTCGCCGATGCGCTGCTCATGCTCGGCGTGTACGGCGCCGAGCCGCCTGATCAGGTCATGCCGCGCGCGCATTCGGCCGCCCAGCGCGCGCTCGAGATCGATCCGGCACTGGCGGAGGCGTACACGACGCTGGGCGTCGTGCGGGCCGTGAA
Organism: Gemmatimonadota bacterium; assembly: GCA_038060705.1. Classification (GTDB taxonomy): domain Bacteria; phylum Gemmatimonadota; class Gemmatimonadetes; order Gemmatimonadales; family Gemmatimonadaceae; genus DASPMP01. The sequence continues at coordinate 17,105 of JBBTFS010000005.1, read as the reverse complement.
TGACTGGGATTGGCGCGGCGCCGACGACGCGTTCCTGCGTGCGATCACGCTCGGCCCCCGATATCCAACCGCCCATCAGTGGTACGCCATGAATTATCTCGTGCCACACGGTCGATTCTCCGAAGCACGGACTGCCGTTGATCAAGCGCGCACGCTAGATCCGCTTTCAGCGGTCCTGAATGCCAGCGCGGCGGTGGTTCGTCATCTGAGCGGCGATGCCACCGGGGCCGCCGCCGACCTCCAACGGGCGATCGAACGAGATCCTGGATTCCCGATTCTGCACTACTTCCTCGGAAACGCCTTGCGCGATGCCGGGGGGTTGGAGGGATCGGCGAAGGCGCTGAACCGCGCGATTGAAACCTCGGGAGGCGGGACACCTGAGATGCTCGCCGGCCTGGCGCAAACGCTCGCCAAACTGGGCGACGCGGCCGGAGCGCGCCGGTTGTCGGCGGAACTCACCGCGCAGTCGGCCAATCGCTACGTATCGAGGGCGTTGCGCGCGCAGATTTGCGCGGCGCTCGGGGACCACGACGAGGCACTCGCTCACCTCGCCCGCGCGGCCGACGAACGCGATTCGGAACTCGTGTATATCGGCGTGCGACGCGCATACGATCCGTTGCGCGACACCGCCAGCTTCGCGGCGATCCGATCCCGCGTCGGACTGAGCTGACGCGGGATCCTCGAAGCAGTCAGGACATCACGCGCCTGACTTCTTCTGCATCACGTCGCCAGATCCGCCACCACCGGGGGCAGATGGCGCCGGCTCGTCGTAGTTGTACGTGTCGAAGAGCACCTTCCAGCTGCCGCGGTCGGCGATCCACACCACGAGGTACTTGAAGACCACCTTGATGATTCCGGTGGGGGTCGTGAACTGACCGTGCACGATGCCGAAATCCGTCGCCATGTCGCCCGATTTCGAGATCGTGATGCGTTTGGCGGTGAAGCGCAACTTGAGCGCGGGATCCTTGCACAGCGTAATCCATGCTTTCAGGATCGCCGGCCGACCGTGAATGGCTTTCTGATCCGGCCACACGCAGGTGGCGTTGGTCGCATAGAACGCGGCCACCGCTCTCGCATCGTGTGCATCGCACGCATCGCCCCACGCCTTGTCGAGCGCCTTGATCTTCTTCTCTTGAGACTTCTTGTTCATTCTCGCCATCGATCTGTCTCCGGTCAGGGTGTAAGCGAGTCGAGCAGTGTCTTCGCGACCACGAGGTCGCGCGTGTCGAAGCCTTCGGTGAACCAGCCATAGACGGGAGCGAGCAGCTCGCGCGCCGCCGTGCGCTCTCCGCGATCCGCGAGGAGCCGTGCAAGCTCCATGGCGCCGCGCAGTTCCCACGACTTTGCCTGCTGAGCGCGCGCCACCTCGAGGGACGCCATCAGCGCCTGCTCAGCTTCGCTGGTTCGGCCCATCGTCCGCAGGAGCCAGCCCTTGAGACGGAGACTCTCCGCGATGTGCGCGCGATCCTCGCGGCAGTCCTCGCGGGCGAGACTCTCGTTCATGAGCCGCAGCCCCTCGACGGCGTCCCCGGCGCGCGCAACGGCTTCGCCGACGCGAACGCCGAGGTAGGCGACCCAGATGCGTTGGCCCGTGGCGTTGAGACGCTTCGCGGACTCCCGCAACTGGTGAATGCCGTCGTCGAGGCGGTCCTGGATCAACCACGCCTCGCCGCGGCTGATTTCGGCCATGATCTCCGACATCAACGGGACGCCGAACTGCTTTCCAACGCGCTCGGCTTCGTCGGCGCACTGCAGCAAGTCGTCGGCCTGATGGCAATACTCGAACACCTGCGCGCCGAGCGTGAGCGCAAAGGCAACCTCGAACGGGCGGTTCAGCCCGCGAGCATGTTCGGCAGTCTCGCGCGCGACGGCGCGGGCCTGATCCGGATAGCCGAGCATCCACAGAAAATGCGCGCGATACATGCCGTCGCCGGCGAGCGGGTCGCTCGTGGTGAGCGCGCCGATGTGGGCATGGCGCTCACGGTCGTAGAGCCGCCGCAATGCGTCCCCGTGGTGGCGCGCTGCGACGTAGTCGCCTTGCCAGAATCGCGAGGCGAGCGCGGCGCGATGGCCTGACAGCTCGAGTGCTTCGCCCTTGCTCGCGGACGCCGCTTCGAGCATTCGTTCCGCCCACCGCATGGATTCGGCGAGCCGGCCGGCGGTCAGTGTGTGGACCCAAAGGCCGTACGCGACCGGCAACACAGACTCGCGATCATCGAGCGCTTCCGCGAGCCGCCACGCCGGTTCGAGCGCGGCGCCGACGTCCCCGGCCGCCCACCCCTTGTGCGAGAGCTCGGCCGGCCCGAGGCGCGTGCGCAGCCGCAGCTCCATGAGATCGCGATCGCGCGTGTGTGGCAACTTCGCGGAGGAGGCAAGTCCGGCCCGCAAGTGCGCGATCGCCTCTGGAAGCGCGGTGCGTTGCAGCGCGCGCTCCCCCGCGCGCGTCCAATGGGGGATGGCCTCCTTGTCGAGCGTGGCCGCGGTGTAATGGCGCGCCAACACTTCCGGCGCATTCTCGGCGATCTCGGGCTGCAGCCCGGTGAGCGCGCCTGCGATAGCGCCGTGAAGCTCGGCGCGGCGCGTCTTGAGCAACGAGTCGTACGCCACATCCTGTACAAGCGCGTGCTTGAAGGTGAACGTCGCCGCGGGAATCGTCCCGTGCCGGAACGCGAGACCGGAATCGGTGAGCTGGTCTAGGCCGACGTCCAGAGCGTCCGCAGGCATCGGCGACACTTCGGCGACGAGCTCGTAGCTGAACTCCCGTCCGATTACCGCGCCGATCTGCGCGATCTCCTTCACGGCCGGCACGCGGTCGAGACGCGCCATCAACGAGTCGCGCAGCGTTGCCGGCAGCACGATGTCGGCCGCCGACCCCGAGTACTCGTACCGGTCCTCGCGCTCGATCAGGCTGCCCGATTCGAGCACAGCCTTCGTGACTTCCTCGAGAAAGAGCGGCACGCCGCCCGCTTTATCGAGGATCTGCTCGACGAGCTGTGGCGGGAGCGCCTTGCCGCGCGCGAGCTGACCGACGATCGAACGCGCATCCTCGCGCTGGAGTCGCGACAGGTCGAGGGACGTCACGTGGGCCGCGGTGGGCCAGCGATTCACGAACTCCGGCCGGTGCGTGAGCACCGCCATGAGCGGAATACCGCCGAGCCGACGCACCAGCAGGTCGAGCACCTCGAGTGTGCTGGGATCGGCCCAGTGCACGTCCTCGAACAGCAGCAAGGTCGGCTGCGCGCGCGCGGCGGACTCCGTCATGTCCACCATCACGCGGATCGACTCCTCCTTCTGGCGGCGCGCCGAAAGCGCCGGCGCCGCATAGCGGGACTGGCTCGGAATCGAGAGCACGCTGGCGAGAAATGGCACATCCTCGCGCGGCAGGCCGTATCGGCCGAGCATCAGCGCCTCGAGTTTGTCGAGCTTTGATTCCGCGACCTCGGCGGGCTCGAATCGCAAGGCACGCTGGAGCGCGTCGAGGAACGGGTGAAACGCGCTGTTCATGCCGTAGGGCGAGCACTGAAAACGAAGGGCCCCGGCGCCGACGGCGTCCAGCCGTTCGCGCAGCGCGCTGATCATGCGGCTCTTGCCGAGACCCGCCTCGCCCGAAACCAGCACCATACGCCCGGTGCCGGCGCTCGCCTGTTTCCACTGCTCGAGAAGGACTTCGAGCTCCTGCCTGCGTCCGACGAGCGGCGTGACACCGGCCTGCGTTGCCGCCTCAAACCGGCTCGTTGCGCTGCTGCGCCCGCTCACGCGATACGCGCGGGTCTTGCGCGCGATCCCCTTCAAGTCCAGTTCGCCGAGATCCGCATACGTGAACGCGCCGCCCGCCAACTGGTGCGCGCTCTCGGCAATGACAACGCTCCCGGGCTCGGCCACCGCCTGAAGCCGCGCCGCGAGATTCATCGTCTCGCCGATGGCGCTGCCGTCCGACGGTGACACGACGACCACACCGCTCGCGATGCCGATGCGGACGCGGCGCTTGCTCGTGGCGTCGGTCCGCTGGTCGAACGTCTCGATGATGTCGAGCCCCGCGCGAATCGCGCGTTCGGCCTCGCCTTCGTGCGCGTGCGGATAGCCGAAAAACGCGACAATGCCGTCGCCGAGCCGCTGGAAGACGTAGCCGTCGTACCGGGTGACGCTCGCTCCGCACACCGCCTCGTAGTCCCGAATGACATCGCGCAGCTGCTCGGGATCAACGCGACTGCTGAGCTCGGTAAACCCCACCATGTCGCAGAAGAGCACCGTAAGCTGCCGGCGCTCGCCCTCGGTGCGCGCATCTCCGGCGCGCGCTGCGCGCCAGCCAGCAGTGTCGCGCGCCGCGAATTCGGCCACGGCCCTCAGCAACTTCTTGCGCGGCCCGAACGGAAGGCCGAGTTCCTGCAGGTCGGCCTCGGTCAGGATACGCAAAGCGGCGAGGTCCACCTCATTGTGCTCGAAGACGGCCGCGTATTGCTCCAGGCCGAGCTTCGCCAGCAGCTCGCGCATCGGGTCGATGGTCACGCGCGTATCTCCGGGCGGGGCGCCGCCGCGTATCGCTCGATCAGGCCGCGCTGAATCAGCCACCCGGCGATCGACAGCCCGGTGTCCAGCGACATGCGCGCGGACCACGCTTGGGCAACTTGGAGTGGCGTCATGCCAGCATGAACCTTGCGCAGCAGCGGCGCCAGTTCCCACCCACCGAGATAGGCGATCGGTGCGTCCAGCCCCGGATGCCGCAGCGAGGACTTTACCTCGACGAAATGTCCGCCAAGGCACGGGATGTCAACCCACTGAAGGCGGGGCGAGAGTTGAATCGGCTCGTGCTCCTGGAGCGCGACAGCGGTCGGCGCCGCTGCGTCGGGAGGCGCGCCGCTCGAGCGCACGCGCCAGAAGTCGCCGGCGTGATGCGACGCGGCCGTGGCGTAGTGCGTCGCCGCCCATGCCCGATGCCTCTCGGACGCGTCGCGCACACTGTCGCGATGGAATTGCCTCGCGGCGCCGGCGGATTCCGGACGACGGAGCAATGTGTTCACCACGATGGCGCCGGCGAGCGCGGTCTGTATCGCCTTCTGCACACCGCTCGACGACAGTGGGTCGAGCGCGAGGGCGGCGTCGCCAACCTTGATGTGCGCCTCTCCGATGCAATCGTCGTCGAAGTACGGGGTCGCGTCGGCCGTGGTCGGGGACGCGATGAGCTCTGCCGCCCGACACTCCTGCATCAGCGACGAACGGCCGATGAGTTCACGAAAGAGCGCGTCAAGCGGCGTTCCGCGTTCGGCACGCAAACGTTGGCCATCGACGAATACCAGCGTGTTGTAGCCGATGCCCGGGATCGGAACGCCCCAGTACCACTCGTGCTCACCGGCCTCGATGCTCGGCTGGTCGGGCAACCGCGCGCCGCGCCAGTACCCGTGAATGGCAATGGTGCGCGGCCCCGTCGGGCTCCGGCGACCTGGCGTCGCGCCCGCACGGCCGCTGGCGTCGGCCACGAATCGCGTGTGCAGTTCGCTCGCCGCGCCGTCCGCGTCGACGGTAAGCCGCCAGCCGTCCGGCGTCCGTGCACGATCCCGCACCGACGCGGGCTGGAGCACCCGCACCCCGCTGGCGACTGCATGCGCCAGAAGCGCGGCGTCGAATGCGCCGCGATCGACTACCGCGCCCTGTGCACCGGGATCGAGACGCGTGGCGGGGCCGCCGTCCCAGTTGGTCGAGACCGAGTGCACGCGCCTGAGGCCCGCCGCCTCGACGCACGCCCGCGCGCCCGCCGACTCGAGCAGCGGCACAACGCCGGGGCTCAGCGATTCCCCGAGGTGCCGCCGCGGGAAGCGCGTCCGCTCGATGATGCACACGTCGAAGCCGAGCTGCGCCATGCGCGTCGCGAACACACTGCCCGCCGGTCCGGCGCCGATGACGCAGACGTCCGACGTGACGCGAGTCATGGATGGCCGCTACGCAATCTCCCCCGGAACGTTCGGAGCAGTGCCGAGTCCGACGGAAGAGAGTCGCAAGTAGGCGCCGAGGCAGTAATGCAGCCAGCCGCGGATGTAGTCGCACGCCGGGCGGCCACGGCGAATGACCTCGTGATGGCACCCGCCGCCGCACATGTAGCGGGCCCAGCACTTCGTGCACGGCTCCTGGCGGTGCACGTGACGGTCGCGCAGCCAGTCCGCGCGCCGCGTTTTGTCGATGCCCGTGCTCAACGACCCCATGCTGGCCTTGGTGTCGCCGACGAACCGATGACACGCCGACAACTCGCCGTCGGCAGCGACGCCGAGATACCCGGCGCCGGCGCCGCACGGATACGGGCGGTGCGTGCCTTTTTGGATCTCGCGCAGCGCGTTCAGCATGTTCGCGAACGGATAGCGTTCTCCCGCGAGCGTGCGCCGCTCGAACTCGCGGCCGCAATCGATCATCTCGCCGAGCATCGTCTCGAGGTCGTCGCGGTCGAGTTCGCCCTCGCCGGTGGGCGAGCGCAGCATCGGTGAGAAACCGACGCTGAAGAAGCCGGCCGAGACAAACTGGTCGAGCGTCTCCCGGAGACTCAGGTTGCGCGGCGTGACCGTCACGCGCGCAGTGACTTGCATGCGCCGCTGCCGCGCGAAGAGCGGGTCGAGATTCCCCATGATGCGGTCGAAGCTGCCTTTGCCGCTCTTGAACGGGCGCTGCGCATCGTGCGCGTCCCGGGGGCCATCGAGACTGACCGTTACCGCGAAACCGAACTCCTCGAAGAAGTCCGCGTCGGCCGCCGTTACCAGCGTGCCGTTCGTAGTGATGGAGAAGTTGAGCGTCACGCCGCGCTCACCGGCCATGCGCGCGGCCCGACGCGTTGTTTCCTGAAGCAGCGCGCGATTCGCCAGCGGTTCGCCGCCGAGAAACGCAAGGTTCAGCCGCGACCCGGGCTCGGCGCCGTTCACGAGCAGGTCCACTGCTTGTTCCGCCGCCACGCGAGCCATGTTCTTCGCCACACCGCCGAACTCGCCCTGCTGCGCGTAACAATACGTGCACCCGAGGTTGCATTTCTGCGCGATGGCCAGCGACAGCGCGTGGATTGGAGGGCCGGTCAGCGGTTCGTCGTCGATGAACGGCGTGCCCCGCAGGCCGATTGCCTCGGTCAGCGCGGTGACGTGTCCCGAGTCGATCGCGTTGGCGAACCGGTCGAACAATGCCGCGTCTGCGTCGAACAGGCGGCTCCCGTCGGTAATGAAGACGTGCTTGCCGAACTCCGTCTCGATCAGGTGCGCATCGGGCGACGTCGGCGCGGAGTTCGCCATGAAGCGACGCGCTTCGGCGCGGATGGCGTCGAAGCGTTCGTCCAGGGCCGCGCTCGCCACCGCGGTCACGCCTTGGGCTCGCCCGGAGCGTCCTTGCCTTCGATGGCGAAGCGGAGCCACTTCTCCCATTCATTGAAGAGGTCGTCGTACAGAATCAGCCGGGCGTCGCTGTAGTCGTCCGGCACGTACGATCCGTTGTGGACTTTCTGCAGCCAGTTGTCGCCGACGCTCAGGCCCGACGTCGACGCGGCGACGTTGACGAAGTCCGGACGCGCCGAGGCCCAGTAGTAGCACGAGCATTCCCGGTAGTCGTTCTGCCATGGAGAGCAAAGTCCCATGGTGAGCTCGCCCGGCTTCGCGAGATCCGGCGCGATGACCCCCGAATCGCCGTCGAAGAATTCGCGGACGGCGAAGGTCCTGGTGATGTGCTTGTCCTCGGGATGCCACGCCACCTGGTCCCACCAGGACTCCTCTTTGCTGAAGTGGCACGTCACCGTCTGGCCGGCGCGCTCGTGCAGCATGAGCGCCAGCAGGTTCGACCATTCGAGCGGCGCGAGCCCGTGCGGACTGGCCTCGAACGACAGCACCACGGACTCGTTGGCCGTGTCGTACGGATTCGGCCCGATCTGCGTCGTCATCGTGAGAAACTCGCGCTGCGTCCTCTTGCCTTTGGCGCGCGGACCGGGATACGACACCTTGAGCAGCCGGTGTCCCACGAGATGCCGCATCTTCGGGTTCTCAGCTTCCATCACGAGGTTGTCGTATTCGCGCAGCACGATGCCGTCGAAGACGCGCCGCCACACGAAACGAAAATCCACCTCCAGACCGGGCGTGCAGTTTCCGATCGACGTGATCGGACGGGAGCTTACGGGGTTCCCCTGCGCCACGTGATGCACCGCCGACGCGATGCGCGTCGCGCGCGACGCGGTCTGATTGCGCGGGACGAGCCGTGACTGCGGCATGTCGGCCTCGATCAGGACGTCGGGGTCCGGCGGCTCGACCGGCTGCCCAGCGGCCTTGTAGATCGTGCGAATCTGCCGGTGCGTGAGCGCGAGATAGTTGCCGTCGGCACCGCACATGAGCGCGGGCATCTTCCTGCGACCGTTGTCGGTGAAATCGCCCACCTCGTTCGGCTTGCGGAGGAGCGACGGGAACCAGGGGGCCGCTCCCGCCCGCATGGCCGCGTACACCTGTTGGTGCAGCCCCATGATCGCGAGCGTATCGGCGGTCGGGGGCGAGAACACGGGCCGCATCGTACGGTACACGTCGAACGCTTCCTCGGCCGGCATCGTATCGATGTCCAGCGGATCGCGTCCCTCGACAGAGTTGCCGTTCATCACGGATACGTTGAGGAAGCGCACCGTCTCGTACGCGCGGCGCACGATGTCCTCGGCGCGCGCACGGGTGACTTCCGGCGCTTCGTCCGGCGAGATCGCCGGGCCCCAGATTACCTGGTCGAGATCGTCGGCGAGACTCCGCACGAATAGCGAGTCGGGCACCAGCGCTGGCGGCGACGCGCACAGACGGGCGATGGCGCTGAGCGCCCTGCCCTTTTTTGGCTTGAACGTGACTTCGACGAAGCCGTCGCAGGCATCGTCGAAATACCCGCGGCTCACCGCGATGTTGTCGTTGAGCCAGCAGGGTCCGGGCGGGATGATCGCAAAGAGCGCGGGCGGCTGCGTCTCGCTGTAGAACTTCCCGTCGTAGTTGGGATCGGCGTTGCGGATCGCCGGCGGAATCGAAAAGCGCCACCATCCCTTGCGCTTGTCGTAGACCGCTTGCTCCTTGGGAACGACGAACAGGTTTTTGACGCTCGGGTCGGCGTCGCGCATCTCCTGTATTTCCTTCTCGTCGAGCTTGGGGCCGTAGATGAGCCCCTTCGCGGGCATGAAGCGCAGGCGAATCTCCGGATGCGCGTCGTTCGGCCGGATGTACCGCACGGTGCCGAAGTCGATGAAGTGTTTCGCCGAGAGAAAGTTCTTGCAATGACCCTCGAGCCGATGTTTGGTGTGGTCCGAGAACGGACCGGCCGAGGCATCCACACGGTCGCTCTTGTTCGCCGTGCGGCGTTCGACCTTGCGATTGCCGACCTTCACGGTCCAAGCGATGTCTTTCGGCGTCGCCCCGTGCCGCTTCAGCAAGGCGAGCGTGAGCGGCTGAGGGGTCGTCTCGTTGTCCACGAGCGCCCACACCTCGAGAAACGGCGCGACCGGACGAATCCGCCCGTCGGTCTTGAACTCGACTGAGTTCGGGACGGTCACGCGGCTGATCTCGCCGGACTCATCGTCGACAACGAAGGTTTTTTCACCGACGATCTTCCGGAAGCCCAGCGGCTTGTCCGGATCCTCGACCATCGTGAAGTTGTCCAGGGGCTCGTTCGCGGAGCCCAGCCGCCCGATCGCGAACGGGGGAAGTATGCGCAGCTCTCGAATGGTCATGCGCCGAATCTCCGGCTTGGGCTCAGCCCCGTGAGGACTTGCTCGATCCATGTCCTCGCATTGCGATCGAGATCACGGAGCGATGTGAGGTACCGCTCTCCGTCCCTGGGCGCGTCGGCGAGGTTCTTCTTCGTCGGGTGCAGCAGCTCGGCGGTCAGCTCCTCCGACGTGACGAGCAGATCGAACTGCATCCGCCAGAAATTGCTTTCGGGATACGGTGGGGTGAGCGTGTACGGCATCTGAAACGGCGGGCCGGCGCGCGCTGGATCCTTCGCCGTCCTGAGCGGGAGCCGCACCAGAATGCCGGCAATCGCTTTCAGGTTGTACATCTCGCTGAACACGCGGGCCATGATCGGGCCGCGCCGCACGTTCACCGCTTCCGGCGCGTCGCGCGGCACACGATACGCGTACGTCAGGAGGGTCAGCAGCATCCGGTAGCGAATATTGAAAAGGCTGGCCCACGTTCGCGACGGCTCGGCGGTGATGGAGGTCGACGTGGAGGCGCCACCGTCGTGCGTGGGTGCGTCGGCGATCGGATTCGTGGGCACGTGCCGGGCAGGCGACCAGCCACGACCCTCCTGCTTCGTGATCGCCTTCAGTTCGCGAAAGATCCCGGCGAATCGGTCGAAATGAGACGGCTCGACCTTGGGGCCGCTGCGGTGGTACTCCGCCTCGCCCTGGCCCGCGACGTCCTTGAGCGCCGCAATCGCTTCGGTGCGCGTTGCGACCCGAGTGACGATGACGCGCGTCTTTCGCTCGTGCGGCGGCGGCCCCTCCGACGGCGGCGCGTTGGGCGCGCGCGGTCCGGGACGGTATCCTCGGCCCCAGTCGTCGAACGTCGCCTGATACTTGTATGTCTCGGGTTCGAACATGGTGTCCGGAATCTTCGCTTCGTCGGAGATAACCTCGAGGACGCGGTCGTAGATCTCGCCAACCTGATGCGCGTCGGGATCCTTGATGTATCGCATGACCTCGCGTTTGACGATGCGGTCTTCCTTCTCCTCCAACTCCCCCGACGGCATTTCGGCGAACGTGTAGTTGGCAATTGACTTCAACGAGAACGGCTCGAGCTCGAACGGAAACGGGTAGAACGGCGTGCTCCACGGATAGTCGTCGCGTTCAAAACTGACGGGGCCTCCAATGAGGCAGAGCACATTCTGCACGGTGAGCAGATGCCCCATCTCCTCACGAGCGACAGTGAGAATGGTGTCCCTCCATCGGTGCACCTCGCGGTCGTACTTCGAGGCTTTCAGGCCGCCAAGCGAGTATGCGGAGTAGAGGTACTCCACCATGAGCCCGTGTTCGATCTCGGCCGCGATGTGCAACAGCATGACCAGATAGTCGCGCCAACTCATCTCCGCCGGCTTGGGCGGAAGCGCGTGGTCGCCAGATGTCTTCTTGGCTTTCGGGGGCGGCGGTCTGCTGATGTGGCGGTATTTGCGTGAGGCCATCGTCGGCCCTCGATGCCGGGTAGGTCCTTCGAAAATGTGACGCGTGGCTGCCGTGACGTCCAGACTCTCGATGCGCCAGTGACTTGGCGCGCGCTAAGGCGAAACCCGGGTTGCGGCCGGTTGCCGCGAGCCGTACGGTAGATGCGAGCTGTTTCGCCCTTCCCTTGCGAGGAGGCAACCGATGCCGGGCCTTCCATCAATGAACGTCAATGGCAAAGCGGTCAGCGCGGATGTTGAGCCGCGCACCCTGCTCGTCGAATTCCTGCGCGACGACCTCGGCCTGACGGGCACCCACGTCGGCTGCGACACCGGCCAGTGCGGCGCGTGCACCGTCCTGGTCAACGGTATGGCCGTGAAAGCGTGCACCGTGCTCGCGGCTCAGGTGGCTGGCGCCAACATCACGACGATCGAAGGACTCGCTGCGCCCGACGGCACCTTGCACCCCATGCAGGCCGCCTTCAAGGAATGCCACGGCTTGCAGTGCGGTTTCTGTACCCCGGGGATGGTGCTGAGCGCGATCGACCTCGTCAAACGGCATCCGGGCGCGTCAGAAGAAACGATTCGTTCGGAGCTGGAAGGAAACTTCTGTCGCTGCACTGGCTATCAGAACATCGTGCTCGCGGTGAAGCAAGGCGCCGCGGCGATGAGCCGCTAGGAGAATCGACCAATGACAGCGACAGCCAGTCCGATTGGACAGTCGATTCGCCGAAAGGAAGACGTTCGATTCCTCACCGGCGCCGGCCAGTACACGAACGACATCACGGCCCGGCACACGACGCACGCGTACTTCCTGCGCTCGCCGCACGCGCACGCGACCATTCGCGGCATCGACACAAGCCGGGCTAAATCAGCACCCAGCGTGCTTGCGATCTTCACGGGTGAGGACCTCGTCGGCGTCGGCGGCCTGCCGTGCGGATGGCTCATCACCGGCACCGACGGCAAGCCGATGGCCGAGCCGCCCCATCCGGTGCTCGCGCGAGGCAAGGTCCGTTACGTGGGCGATCCCGTCGCGCTGGTAATCGCCGAGTCGCTGCACCAGGCGAAAGACGCGGCCGAGTTGATCGACGTCGACTACGACACGCATCCGGCGGTGGTGAACGGCATCGAGGCGCTCAGGCACGGCGCGCCGCAGCTGCACGACGTCGCCCCGAACAACAAGTGCTACACGTGGGCGCTTGGTGACCCGACAGCGGTGGACGCGGCGTTCGCGAAAGCTGCGCACGTGACGAAGCTCGAGATCTACAACAACCGCCTGATTCCCAACGCGATCGAGCCGCGCGCGGCGATGGCGGTGCACAGCCGCAGCGACGACAGTTACACGCTCCACGTCGCCAATCAGAACCCGCACCTCGAGCGCTTGCTGGTGTCGGCGTTCGTATTGGGGCTGCCGGAACACAAGGTGCGCGTCATCGCGCCCGACGTCGGCGGCGGGTTTGGCTCGAAGATCTACCTGTACCCCGAAGAGACCGCGATGATGTGGGCGAGCAAGCAGGTCAACCGACCGATCACCTGGGTGGCCGAGCGGAGCGAGTCGTTTCTTTCCGACGCCCACGGCCGCGACCACACGACACATGCTGAGCTGGCGCTCGACAAGGACGGCAAATTCCTCGCGTTGCGCGTGCACACGAACGCCAATGTTGGTGCGTACCTCTCCACGTTCGCGTCGTGCGTTCCGACGATCCTGTACGCAACCCTTTTGGCCGGGCAATACACGACGCCTGCCATCTTCTGCGAAGTGACGGCGGTCTTCACCAACACCGCGCCGGTGGACGCGTACCGCGGCGCCGGCAGACCCGAAGCGACGTACGTCGTCGAGCGCATCGTGCACCAAGCGGCCGTGGAGATGGGAATCGCGCAGGACGAGATCCGCCGCCGCAACTTCATTCGCACGTTCCCCTACCAGACGCCCGTTGCGCTCGTGTACGACACCGGCGCGTACGAGCCGTCGCTCGATGAAGCCATGAAGGCCGCGAACGTGGCGGGCTTCGCGAAGCGCAAGGCCGAAGCGGAAAAGCGCGGCAAGCTTCGTGGGCTCGGGTACGCGGCGTACATCGAGGCGTGCGGCATCGCGCCGTCGAACATTGCGGGCGCGCTCGGCGCGCGCGCGGGACTGTTCGAGGCGGGTACGGTCCGGGTGAATCCGACGGGCAGCGTCACGGTCATGACGGGTTCGCACAGCCACGGCCAGGGACACGAGACCACGTTCGCGCAGGTCGTCGCCGGCAGGCTCGGCATCCCGGTCGATAATGTCGACATCGTGCACGGCGACACGGGGCGCATTCCGTTCGGCATGGGCACGTATGGCTCGCGCTCCCTCGCAGTCGGTGGCTCGGCCATCGTGAAGGCGCTCGACAAGATCATCGCCAAGGGCAAAAAGATCGCCGCGCACCTGCTCGAGGCGTCGGACGCCGACATCGAGTTCAGGGACGGCAAGTACACCGTCGTGGGGACGGACAGGGCCAAGGCGTTCGGCGAGGTCGCGTTCGCGGCGTACGTGCCGCACAACTACCCCTTGGCAACGCTGGAGCCGGGACTCGAGGAGACGGCGTTCTACGATCCCACGAATTTCACCTTCCCTGCGGGAACGCATATCGCCGAAGTCGAAATCGACACCGAGACCGGTGTGGTGTCGCTCGTCGACTTCACCGCGTGCGACGATTTCGGGACGATCATCAATCCAATGATCGTCGAGGGACAGGTGCACGGCGGCTTGGCACAGGGCATCGGGCAGGCGCTGCTCGAGAACTGCGTGTACGACCCCGAGAGCGGCCAGCTCCTCACCGGCAGCTACATGGACTACGCGATGCCGCGGGCGGATGACCTTCCGAAGTTCAAGGTCTCGAACACGGTCACGCCGTGCACGCACAATCCGCTGGGCGCCAAGGGCTGCGGCGAAGCTGGCGCGATCGGAGCGCCGGCGGCCGTGATGAACGCGGTCATGGACGCGCTCGCCTCGGCTGGCGTGAAGCACCTCGACATGCCGGCGTCACCACATCGCGTCTGGCAAGCCCTTCGCGCGGCGAGGGCTTGAACATGTACTCATTCGATCTCGTCCGTCCGACCTCAGTCGCCGACGCGACTGCGGCGCTGAAGAAAAAGGATGCGAAGGCACTCGCGGGCGGTCAGAGCCTCGTCGCCGCCATGAAGTTGCGGCTCGCGCAGCCGCGCACGCTCGTCGACCTCTCGCAGCTGGCCGAGCTCAAGGGCATCAAGAAGGACGGCAATGCGGTGACGATCGGCGCGCTCGCGACGCACGCCGAAGTCGCAGAGTCGAGCGTTGTGAAGGCCGCCATTCCGGCGCTCGCGGACTTGGCGAGCGGCATCGGTGACCGGCAGGTTCGGAACATGGGAACGCTCGGTGGGTCGATCGCACACAACGATCCCACTGCGTGCTACCCGGCTGGTTTGCTCGCGCTCGGTGCGACCGTTCGCACGAACTCGCGCACGATTGCGGCCGACGACTTCTTCACCGGGATGTTCGAGACGGCCCTCAAGGACGGCGAGATCATCACGTCTGTCTCGTTCCCCATTCCGACGCAAGCCGCGTACGTGAAATTCCCGAACCCGGCGTCGCGCTTCGCGCTGGTGGGCGTGTTCGTTGCCCGCGCGAAGGACGGCGTCCGTGTCGGAGTGACCGGTGCGGCGCCGTGTGCGTTCCGATCGAAGCCGCTGGAGGCTGCGCTGGGCAGAAACTTCACCGCGGATGCGGCGAAGGCGACGATGATCGGCGCATCGGGACTGAACGGCGATCTGCACGCGTCGCCCGAGTACCGAGCGCATCTTATTCCAGTACTCGCAGCGCGCGCCGTGACTGCGGCCGGGACGACGCGCTGACGAACCCGCTACCCGCATCCGTCGACGAGGTCGCGGGGCTGCTCGACCGGCACGACTACATCACCGACCGGCAGCTCGCGACCTCGGTGTTTCTCGGGCTCACGATGGCCCGTCCCCTTTTTCTCGAGGGCGAGGCAGGCGTCGGAAAAACCGAGCTCGCCAAGGTGTTGGCCATCGCGCTCGGCAAGCCGCTGGTGCGGCTGCAATGCTATGAGGGCCTCGACACCAGCTCCGCGGTCTACGAGTGGAACTATCCGCGCCAGATGATCGAGATCCGCCTCGCCGAAGCAGGGGCCGCCGATGTGGACCGGGCGCGGCTGGGAGACGACATCTTCACGGAGCGGTTTCTCCTGCGTCGGCCGCTGCTGGAAGCGGTCGCGCCGACTGACGGGATCGCACCAGTGTTGCTGATCGACGAGCTCGACCGCGCCGACGAGCCGTTTGAGGCGTACTTGCTGGAAGTGCTCGCCGACTATCAAGTGACGATTCCCGAGCTGGGGCCGATCAAGGCCGCGGTGCCGCCAGTCGTCGTGATCACATCGAATCGTACGCGCGAGATTCACGACGCGATCAAACGGCGCTGCTTGTACCAATGGATCGGGCATCCCGACGCCGCGCGCGAGCTCGCGATCGTGCGGCGCAAGTGTCCGCGGGCGTCGGAAACGCTGGCGCGCGAAATCGTGGGCGTGACGCAGCATCTACGAACCATGGACCTCTTCAAAGCGCCTGGCATCGCTGAGACGGTGGATTGGGCCGAGGCCCTCGTGGCGCTCGATCGCGTATCGCTCGATCCGCAGACGATCGTCGATACCGCGGGCGTGCTGCTCAAGTACCAGGACGACGTCGGCGCCCTCACACCCGAGAAGGCGGCAGAGCTCATCCGGCGATGAAGCGGTTCGCGGAGAACATCGTGCACTTCGTGCGACTGCTGCGCGCTACCGGAATTCCGGTGGGCCCGAACCGAACGCTCGACGCGCTGGCTGCAGCCGCCGCCGTCGGCGTGGCGCGCAAGGACGATTTCAGGGCGGCGCTCTCCGCGGTGTTGATTTCGCGCCAGGAACACCAGCCGATGTTCGATCAGGCGTTCGAAGTGTTCTGGCGCAACCCGCGGATGCTGGAGAAAATGATGGCGGCGTTGTTGCCCAAGGCCGCCGGGCGCTTTGAGCCGCAAGCCGCGAGTGTGCCGGCGCGGATCGCGGAGGCGCTGCTGGCGCCCGCGCTGGGGCGCCGCCCGCGCACAGAGCCGAACGACGTCGAATTCGACGCAGCGCTCACGTTTTCGCCACGCGACGTGCTTCGTCAGCGCGACTTCGAGACGATGTCTGTCGAAGAGCTGGCGGCGGTGCGCGGCATGCTTGCACGGGTGCGGCTTCCACTGCCCGAGCTGCCCACACGTCGTACGAGACCGGCCGCGCGTGGGCAGCGGATCGACCTGCGCGCTACGATGCGGCGCGCCACCGGAAATGCCGGCGCCCTGGCGCCACTCGAACGGCGCGAGCGCCGTCGCCGCAGGCCATCGCTCGTGGTGCTCTGCGACATTTCCGGCTCGATGGAACGGTACTCGCGAATGCTGATGCACTTCCTGCACGCGATCACGAACGACCGCGACCGCGCGCACGTGTTTCTCTTCGGAACTCGGCTGACCAACGTCACGCGCCAATTGCGGCACCGCGACGTTGACGTCGCGCTCGCGCGCGTGGGCACCGCGGCAAGCGACTGGGCCGGCGGTACGCGCATCGGCTCGTGCCTGCGCGAGTTCAACCGGCGCTGGTCTCGCCGCGTCTTGGCGCAGAACGCGGTCGTGCTCCTGATCAGCGACGGACTCGATGCCGAGTCGGGGGCCGGACTCGCGGCCGAGATGGAGCGGCTCTCCAGATCCTGCCGGCGCGTGATGTGGCTCAATCCACTGTTGCGCTTCGATCGCTTCGAGCCACGGCCCGCCGGAGTCAGGGCGATGCTTCCGTATGTGGATGACTTCCTGCCGTGCCACAACATGGACAGCCTGCTGCAACTGGCGGCGGCGTTCGACAACGCACGGCCCTCATGGAACTGACTGGGTCGCGAACGTTGCCAGCGCCGGTCAAGCACGTGTGGCGGGCACTGAACGATCCGGCGACGCTGCAGGC
>JBBTFS010000004.1:2036-27282 GCA_038060705.1 Gemmatimonadota bacterium | reverse complement strand
ACTAGCCCGTGCTACCGAATCCGCCGGCCCGCGACGTTGACTTCCTGACGACGCCGCGCTCGAACGGCAGCACTTCGAACCGCGACAAGACCATCTGCGCAATCCGCTCACCGTGCTCGATGCGGACGGCCGCCGTGCCGGCGTTGCGGATCAGGACCATCCACTCGTCCGGATAGTCGGCGTCGACGGTGCCCGGCGCGTTGGGCACCAGCAATCCCTTCTTGAAAGCGCTGCCGGATCGCGGCCGAATCTGGGCCTCGAAGCCGCTCGGCAACCGCGCCTTGAAACCGAGGGGAATCCTGGCCGTCATGTTCGGCTGCAGGGTGAAGTACGCGGTCGCGCCGTCAAGCTGCGCGGGGGCATCCTTCACGCCGATGCCGTCCGAACAGCTGACACTGCGATTCGACAAGTACGCGAACAGGTCATAGCCTGCCGAGCCTTCGGTTGCGCGTTCAGGTGCGCGCGCGTCCTCGTGCAGCAATTCAAGCGTGATCGTGTCGTTCATGCGTGGACAGTAAGCTGTACGGGCGCCGCCGCGGAGACCAGATTCTGTTGTCGCAGGTGCATACCCTTTCGGAGTCATCCATGATCAGCTCGACCCGCTTGGCCGCCCTCGCCACGCTCGTCACCGTGGCCGCATGTGCCCGTTCCGTTGGGACCGTTGGATCCGCAGGCAGCGCGCCGACACCGGCCGCGGCGATTGCGCCAGCGCCTCCCAAGCCCTTTGAATACGCGGCGTCCAGCGGACAGTACCGCTTTTCCGCCAACTCACAAATCGTTCAAAGCGTGATGGGTCAGTCACAGGACATGGCAACATCGAACACCCGGCTCATGTCCGTAGCGCTGGCGCGTTCGGCGCCCGATACCATCACGATGACACTGACAATCGACTCGATCACGCTGGTCGGCCCCATGGGCATGACGCCACCGGGGCTCGACAAAGTGCCGGGGTCGAAGTTCACGGCCAAGCTGGCGCCGAACGGGTCGTTCTACTCAGTCACCGGGCCGAACCAGGACGACAATCCCCTCGCAGCAGGCATGGCGGACGAATTGGGCCGGGCCCTGCCACGCATCAAGGCGATCCTGGCCGCGGGCGTGACGTGGACGGACACGCTCAAGGACCAAGTCCGTCAGGCCGGACTCGAAGTGAACCGTGAGATCATCACGATGTACACAGTCGCGGGCGATTCGATGGTTGGCAGCGAGCCCTCGTGGAAGCTCTTGCGCGAAATGAGCGTGAAGGGAACCGGCAAGGGCAACGCCCAGGGTCAGGACATCGCGCTCGAAAGTTCCGGCACGGGCAAGGGCGTGCTGCTCGTCAGCAAGAAAGGCGTTCTGTTGGCTGGTCAGGGCGAGGAGACCGGCGCCGGCGTCGTGACACTTGCGGCCAGTGGCACGCAGGTCAATCTCACCACCACCACCACCACGAGCTTCACGAAGGTCAGATAGCGGGCGTCACCACGCCGCTGCACTCACCGAGCCCGATGCGCCGGACTCCGTCGCGCTCGGCGTAGCCGCGCAGAATCACCTCGTCGCCGTCCTCCAGGAATCCGCGGCGTTCGCCGCCGGGCAAGTCGAACGGCTCGGAACCGCGACGCGTCCGCTCCAACAGGCATCCCATCGCCTCGCGTGACGTTCCGGACACTGTACCGCTGCCCAGCAGGTCTCCGGGCTGGAGGTTGCACCCACCCATCGTGTGGTGCGTAAGCAACTGGCCAAAAGTCCAATACATCTCGGCGAATGACCCGCGGCTGAGTCGCATCGGCGCCACGCTCTTGGCACGCATGGCCGCGCTCCGGATCCAGACTTCCAGCGTGAGCGCGAGGCCACCGCTCGTCCGCGTACGGTCGTCCATGAGGTACGGCAGCGGCACGGGGTCGCCTGCCGGCCGCGTCGGGGCGGGCGCGCGAAATGGCGCGAGCGCGTCGATCGTCACGACCCACGGCGAAATCGACGTGGCAAAGTTCTTCGACAGAAACGGGCCCAGCGGCTGCGCTTCCCACGCCTGCACGTCGCGCGCGGACCAGTCGTTGAGCAGGCACACGCCCCAGACATGGTCCTCAGCGTGTGCCAGCCGGACGGGCTCGCCGCGCGCATTGCCGGCACCGACCAACGCGGCGATTTCGATTTCATAGTCCATCGATTTCGTCGGCCCCACGGACGGCTCGGCGCCCCCTTCTCCCTTGCACTGCCCCACCGGGCGACGCACGGGCGTGCCGCTCACCACCACGGACGACGCGCGACCGTGGTATCCGATCGGCACGTACTTGTAATTCGGCAGCAGCGGATTGTCCGGCCGCAGCATCGTGCCGACGTTGGTGGCGTGGTTGATGGACGCGTAGAAGTCCGTGTAGTTGCCAACACGCACGGGGATGAGCAGCTCCGCGTCCGACTGGGACAGCGTGATATCGCCCGCGCGCCTGGCGGCCGCGCTGTTGCCTGCCTCGACGACGCCGAGCAGCGCTTCGCGAATGGACCGCGAGACCGCACTGCCCTCCGCCATGAGTCGATTGAGCGTCGCGTCGCCGGCGAATTCGGCTGACGCTGATCCCTTGGCGAGGACTCCTGAGCGCACGCACGCAGCCAGGTCAACGATGCAATCGCCGATCGCGACGCCGATGCAACCGGCGCTGCTGGTTCCGCGGCGGCGGAAGATGCCAAACGGCAGATTCTGCGGCGGGAAATCCGTCGCGGGATCGTTGGCCGACGCGACCCAGGAGCGCACGGACGAATCGGCCGCACTCACAGGAACGCGCTCTCCTGGAGTCCACTCACTGGATCCCTGAACGAGCACGAGCCAAAGGTCGCGAGGCTCTCCCGCGCCGCGATGAGCGCCGCGGCGTCCAGGTGCCGGCCACGCCAATGGGCGCCGTCCGCGGACACCACGAAGGCAGCGCGATCACGCTCCTCCAGCGTCCGCGTCGCGTCGGCCACGGGCC
This sequence comes from Gemmatimonadota bacterium, assembly GCA_038060705.1. Taxonomy (GTDB): domain Bacteria; phylum Gemmatimonadota; class Gemmatimonadetes; order Gemmatimonadales; family Gemmatimonadaceae; genus DASPMP01. Next base: position 24,343 of record JBBTFS010000004.1, on the reverse strand, counting down.
ATCCGGCACGCAGCGCCGCGGTGGCAATCAGGACGTTGAGGAATCCGAACATCGGGCCCGTGGGTGCGTCAACGGCGTACGTCAGCGGGTAAGTGTCGCACCACGGATGGTGCAAACCAGCCGTGGCCTTGAACGTCACGCGGTGTTCCAGACAGCGCGCGATGAACCGCACCACCTGCGCCGCCGGCGGAAACGCCTCACGCGTCACGCCGCCGGTTCTGATCTTCGCCTTGGCCCTGGTGCCGGCGATCGCGGCGATGAGCATTGCGGGATCGTCGGCCACCGGCAGTTCCATGTACGTGTCGAAGCGCCGGTCCAGAAGCTCGGACGCGCGCGCGATTTCCCGCGCGGTATTGGCCTTGAGTTCCACCGTGTCGACCATGATGGCGCCGTCGCGCGCGTCGCGGTGACGTTCATTGAAGGCCTCGGCACGTTCAATGTCCTCTTCCATATCGCTGCCAAGCAGGGCGGACAGAGCCCAGGACAGTTGCGCCTGAGTCGGCATGACACCAGACGCCGCGGATTCGAATTCGTCCAGCCGCGCGGCGGGCACGATGAATCGTCCCAGCATCCATGCGAATCCGCCCGCGCGATGTTCGGCGTACTCGGCCACCGCGGCCGACATGGACAGCGACGCCGGCGGAAACAAGCCGGCATAGTCGACGACGCCACGCAACCACACCTTCAACGGTGCCGGCGTCATCGTCGCCGACTGAATCACGCGCCGGCCGCGAACGAGTTCGCGAGCAGCGCGCGACTCACATGCAGCTGATCCGCTGGCAGGTCCACCAGCGTGCCCCGGCACCGCTCACTTCCGCACCGGCATGCGTACTCGGCGAGATCCTTCACGGTGTAGTCCGGTAGCCAGTCGTACTCGTAGTCGTACGCCAGCTCCTCGCCGGCCCCGATATCGCGGATCGCGTGAACCCAGATGTGCGCGCCCGCGAACCGTGCTTCACAGTTCGGCTCGCACGAATGGTTGATGTACTTCGAGATGTTGCCGCCGTGGCGGGCGTCGATCACCGTGCGGCTGTTCAGGATGAAGAGGAACGTGTGGTGCCGCTTTCTCCGCTCTTCGTCGTCGCGTCGGTCGGCCTCGGCATGGCTGATCCGTTCACCGGTGTACTCGATGAGCCTGGTGCCGCACGGAATGTCGACGCGGGCATACACGCCGCGCCCCTGGATGGCGGAGCGGCGCATCACCAGCCACGGATTGGGCGCGGACCGCTTGCCGCGCCGGGCCGGCGCGCGCTCAGGCCGCTGTGGGCCGCGTTTGGCGGTAGGCATCAGCGGCATGGCGCAGAGACAACAGCGCCGAAGCCTCGAGCTCGTAGTCTGCGTGCAGCGCTTCCAGGCGATCCGGCCCGTGTTCCTTGAACTGCCGGCTGGCGACGTTGCACCCGCGGTGGCGGCGGAGATACTCGCGGCTCGCCATCCAGAGCGTGTTGGCTTGGCGCCACCACGCATCGTCCTTGCCGGTCGGGTGCACGTCAGCGGAGGTCGTTTGATACGACTCGGACAGATCGCGCAGCGTCTTGTCACAGAGCTCGCACATCCGCTGAGCCGAGTTGAGCTCCACGTCAACCGAGGACTTGGTCAGGATTCGCGAAATCCGGTCGTGCTGGTAGCAGCACTCGTCGGCGGCACGGAAGAGTGCGTCGGCGCAGTCCCGGACAATCTCATCCGGGGACTTGGGGGCGCCCGACGGCCGGTCAGCCTTGGCGTTCCTGGCGGCTTTCGCGGTCGGGGCCGACTTGGTGGCACCGTTGCCTGCGGTTCTCTGTTTTGGCATTGCCGTACTCTAACGAGGGTCCATAGGGAAACAGTAGCCGGGAATCTGGCCAGAAGCGGCAGCATCGCACCAGCACCCTTGCTCGCCGGCCTCACGACACCGAGTGTTGAGCGGCGGCGATGGCGCCCCAACACCGAGCTGGAACACGCAAGTCCCCCGAGACGTAGTGATCCCCGTGCAACAACAGGTCATTCAGCCGCCGAGCGCCCCGGGCAAGCCGTATGTGGTGGGAACGCCGGTGCAAGGCGTGCCGGCGACCCTTGCGGAGCTCAAGGCACTGCGCGCCAAGCGCTCCGAGATCTCGGATCAAATCACGAATGTTCAAAGCCGGCGTCGCAGTCTTGCCGATCAGCTGAAGAGCTCAGACCCGGCGGCGCGCAGAGGGCTTGAGGAACGCCTCGGGGTCATCGACGACCGCATCATTCGCATGGAGCGGGACCTGGATCTGACGGGCGACCAGTTGGCCAACACGTCGCCCGTGCTGCTCTCCGCCGAGTCGTCCTTGCCGCCGCAGGTGCCGGACGCCTTCAATCGCATCGCGAAGGACCTGGTGCCGATCGTTGCTATACTGTCGGTGTTCGTGCTCGCCCCGATGGCGGTAGGCATCTCGCGCTTCATTTGGCGACGCGCGGGCAGCCCGCCGCAAAGAGGGGTCCTGTCAGAACAGGCCGCGCAGCAGCGGCTGGACCAGTTGCAGCAGGCTGTGGACACTATCGCCATCGAGGTCGAGCGGATCTCGGAGGGCCAGCGGTTCATCTCCAAGGTGCTGAGCGACAAGGCCCTTCCCGCCGGCGCCGCGGAGCCCGCGCGGCAGTCAGGCAAAGCGGCGGCGCCCGCCGGCCTCGGCTAGACCGCTCGGACTACTTCGCCCACGGCGCGACCGGCGGCACCGGGTGTGAGTGGCCTTCGGCGTCGTCGCGACCCACGCCCAGCGCATCTGCCACGCGATTGATGTAGTTGAACCAGCTGGCGATGAGCGTGATCTGGAGAATGGCGCGGTCGTCGAAACCGTTGGCGCGCAGGCCATCGATGACGGGGCGCGAAACCCGCGTGGCGTCCTCCGACACCTGGACGACGAAGTCCAGCATCACACGTTCGGCCGGCGTGATCGGCGCCTTGCGGTAGTCGTCGCGCAACTGCGCCGCGAACGGTTCATCCAAGGTGACGCGACGCAGAAACTCTGCGTGAGATTGCAGTCAATACCGGCAGCGATTGGTGACTGAGACGACGGTGGCGATCATCTCGTGATGCCGGCGCTCGAGTGGCAGTTCGGGACCAAGGAGCGTGCCCAACGTCGCGAAGGCGTGGTACAGTGTGTCCGGGAGCAGCGAATGCGATGCGACGATGCCGTTGGCGCCGCTGTTCTCCGGCGCGGTGGGCGTGGCGTATTCCTTGGGGTACAGCGCACGCTGCTTCGCGGCCGCGTCCTTCACCGGGCCGTTGTCACTGTTGGGATCGATCGTTCTTATCCATGCCATAGGCAACCAAGTTAATCGCGTTGGTCAGGGCTGATAGATTTGACGCGTGAATGTCACGCGAGTTCTCCGCAGCGCATGAACGACATCGGCGGCATTCACCACGTCACCTGCATTTCCGGCGACGCGCAGGAGAACCTCGACTTCTACACCGGCGTGCTGGGCATGCGCATGGTGAAGAGAAGCGTGAACCAGGACTCGCCGGACACGTATCACCTGTTTTATGCGGACGCGGACGGGCATCCTGGGGCGGACATCACCTTCTTCCCGTGGCCCGGGATGCAGGCAGCGAAACCGGGCGTTGGGCTCAGCATGGAGTCGTCGCTGGCCGTGCCCAAGGGCTCGCTGGACTACTGGGCTGAACGCGTGGCCCTGGCGGGGGTGAAGCCGGGCGCCATCGAGACCCGCGGCGGCGAGCGCGTGTTGCCGTTCGACGACCCGCACGGCCTGCATGTCGCCTTGATCGAAACGTCGGACACGCGCGCGTTCACGGCGTGGATCAAGAGTCCGGTGCCCAAGGAAAAACAGATCATCGGGCTGCACGCCGTGCGCCTTTGGGAAGACGACCTGAACCTCACCGGATCATTCCTTACCGACGTGCTTGGATTCAGGAAGGAGGGCGAGGAAGGAGGGTGGCATCGCTACGGCGTCGCCGGTGGCGGTTCCGGTGCGCACGTCGACATTCGGCAGACGCCGGGCGAGCGGCGCGGACGCTGGGGCGTAGGCGGCATCCACCATGTCGCCTGGCGCGTGGCCGACGACAAGGCGCAGATGGACGTGCGCCAGCGTGTGCTGGAAGCCCATCGCCGGCCCACCGAGGTAATCGACCGGTTCTGGTTCAAGTCCGTGTACTTCATGGAGCCGGGCGGCGTCTTGTTCGAGATCGCCACCGACGGCCCGGGCTTCACCGCCGACGAGAATCTCGCCACGCTCGGCGAAAAGCTGGTGTTGCCGCCGTGGCTCGAGGCGATGCGTGGCGAGATCGAGGCCGGTCTGCCGGAGCTCAACTACCCAGGGTAGCCGACGGCTGGTCGAGCGCCGGTTAGCGCTACACCTCGTGCAGCGTTCGCAGTTCCGAGTTGGCGTGTCGCAAGCGGTGCGCGAGTGCGATGGCTATGCCGGACAGGACGTTGGCGCCAAGCTTGTGGTGATGATGATCAATCAGTGCGTCGAAGCGAGTCCGCGACAGCACGAAAAGATCTGTTTCGCGCTCCGCCACAGCGTCCGCGGACCGCGGCTGGCGATCGAGGAACGACATCTCGCCGAAGAAATCGCCGCGTCTGAACGTGGCCACGTGGTGGTTGAGGGCTCCGATCGGAAGAATGATGCGCGCCGCGCCACGTCGCACGAAGTAAAGCTCATCCCCGCTGTCGCCGGTCTTGAAGATCGTCTCACCAGCCTCAAAGCGTCGTTGCTCCATGCACGACTCCAGTTCAGTCAGCGTCTCTTCAGCTCGGCCCGCGAACACAGTGAAGTCGCTGAGGTTGAGCGCGGGCCGCTGAGGCTTCTCAAGGTGTGCGCGCTCCAGCGCGCGCTCCTCGGTCCATTCCAGCGCCTCGTCCAGTTCGTTGAACATGCGCACCGAGCGATCGCCAGTGAGGCCGGCGTCGCCCAGGAAACTCGCCACGTCACGGTCGCCGGGGAGCCGGCGTGGGACGCCACTGAGGATCAGTTCGCCGCCCCGATCGCGCATCATGTCCCTGACCAATTCCAGGGTGTGCGCGGCGGTCACGTCCAGCGACTGCACACGGCGCAGGTCCAGAATCAGGTAGCGCGTCGACGTGATGGACGGCTCCAGCGCCGAGTACAGCTGGTCCGCCGTGCCAAAGAACAGGCTGCCCTGCAGCTCGAAGATCGCGGCCTGATGGCCCTCACGTGCCAACACCTCCAGCTCGGCCGGCAGGCGCACCTGCTTGGAGAAGAGCTGGCTTCCGGTCGTCCGGCGATGGACCACCGAGCCGCGGGACTGTTCGCGAATGAACAGCAGGATCGCGAGGGCGACGCCCACCGCGGACGCCGCAATAAGGCTCACGGTCTCCGCCACCGCGACGACGGACACGATGACGACGAAATCCAGCATCGTGGACCGCGACTTGATGAGCGTGAGGCTGTGCAGATCGAACATGCGAGCGCCCACCACGATGAGGACGCCCGCGAGCGCCGCGATGGGTATCCACGCGAGCAGCTGGCCCAACACGAGGAACGCGGCCAGCGCGGCCACACCTTCCACCGTGCCCGACAGCCTCGTCTTGGCGCCGCTCGAGATGTTCACCAGCGTGGCGCCCATCGTGCCCGCGCCCGGCACGCCGCCAACGAGCGTTGACGTGAGATTGGCGAGCCCCTGGCCGACAAGCTCCCGATTGGAGTTGTGCCGGGAACGCGTGATCGCGTCCACGACGACGCAGGTCTTGAGCGTGTCGATGGATAGCAGCACGGCGAGGGACAGCGCGGGCGCAAGCAGCCCCGTCACCTGCGCCCACGTGAGCGAGCGGACGGCGCCCGCACGGGCCGCAACGCCAGCGACAAAGCCGCCGCCCCCGCCGGCGCCGGCAACCAGCGGACCCACGAGCGCGGTGTTGCCCGAGAGCGTCAGCAAGGAACGATCCGCCAGTGCGAGGGCGAAGTACGCTGCGATCCCGGCCAACAGGCCCAGAATCGTCGCCGGCACTTTCTTGGTCAAGCGCGGCGCAAGAATCATCACTCCGATCGTGACCGCCCCAACGGCGATGCCGCGCCACTGCCACAGGGTCGGATCGACGAGCGCCTCCGAGAGGTGCGATCCACGCGGCGCGCCCAACAGCTTTGGGAGTTGTGCGAGGATGATGAGCAGCCCGACGCCGCTGAGGTACCCGCTCACGACCGGGTACGGCATGTACTTGATCAGGCGGCCGAGTCCCACCGCCCCGAAGGCGATCTGCAGCGCCGCGGTCATCAGCGCCACGATCATCAGCATGGCGACCACACCCGCTGCCGGCACGCCGCCGGCTGTCAGGTCCAGCGCCAGCGCCGAGAGCACGGCGGCCGCCGGCGCACAGGGCGCGGAAATCAGCCGGTCGGTTCCGCCGGCGAGAGGCGCGACGAGCCCCAGAGCCATTGCGCCGAGTATTCCTGCGACCGCTCCCTGGGCGGCATAGTCCACGCCCAGCGGCGCAAAGATGGTCACGCCAAAAGCGATCGCCGAGGGCAGCGCGACCAGCATTGCCGATGCCCCACCCCACAACTCCCCCGCAACGTCGTCGGGCTTTCTCATAACACGGCGGGGTGGACTGCCCGCCAACTCAAATACTGCCCCGAGACCGCAACGCTTCGCAACCGGTCGCTGCGAAGCGTCTGAGTAGCAGGGGTGGGACTCGAACCCACGACCCCGGCATTATGAGTGCCGTGCTCTAACCACCTGAGCTACCCTGCCCAAGGAGGCAAATCTAACACCGCCGCGAGCCGCTCGATCCGCGATGGATTGCCACGCAGCGCAATGCCGTGGTGCTGTTCCAGGGGTGTTCCGCAACAGTTTCCCTGCATGCGTCATTCCCGTCCACGCCGCGCCCGCGGCATATCCCGTTCACGCCGTGCCCGCGCGGTTTCCCGGCCGCGCACGGCAGGGCCACGGCGACTGTTCGCCGTGACCGTCTCGCGGCAAATCCTGGAGTGTCGCGGTTTCCGCGTGCTCCTCGACCATGACTTGGCCACCCTGTACGGCGTTACGACCAGAGCCCTGAACCAGGCGGTCTCCCGCAATCGCACCCGCTTTCCCGCCGACTTCATGTTCCGGCTGACGGCACGGGAAGCCGACAACTTGAGGTCACAGATTGTGACCTCAAGTTCGCACGGCGGGCGCCGCTATCGCCCTCGCGCATTCACCGAGCAAGGCGTTGCAATGCTGTCCTCGGTGCTCCGCGGTCGGCGCGCGGTAACCGCCAACATCGCCATCATGCGTGCATTCGTTGAGCTTCGCGGCATGCTGGCCTCCAATCACGCACTCAACCGGCGTGTGGACGATCTCGAGCGTCGATATGACGGCCAATTCGCGGATGTTTTCGAGGCCATCCGGCAGTTGATCGAGCCGCCGTTCCCCGCACAGCCACAGATCGGCTTCCGGCCCGAAAAAGAAACCGGCCGGTCTCTGGGGACCGGCCGGCTTCCATAGCGGGGGCGGGATTTGAACCCGCGACCTTCGGGTTATGAGCCCGACGAGCTACCAGGCTGCTCCACCCCGCGATCGTTGTAGGGGGAACCTATCGGGGCAGCACCCGACGTGCAACACGACGGCGCTCGGCGGTCAGGGCCTCTTGGTGTTCAGTTGACGGATGATGTCGCCGAGCCGCTTCATCTCGGCCCCGTACGTGGCAAAGTCGTCGGCCCGGAGCGCGGCCCGCGCCCGATCGTACGCCTGTTGCGCGTCGCGTGACAGCCTTGCCGTGGCTGCCGCGGCGGACTCGCCCGCTGGCGCCGTGGACTCGGACCGCAGGACCGCGGCCGGTGCCGGCGTCGCGCCGCCGAACAGGAGGTTGAGCCCCGCCTCGAGCGTCTCGGCCATGGCCACGCGCGACTCGTGCGCGACCACCACGCGCTTGAGCTCCGGTATCCGCCCACCCTGCGCCCGCAGGTACAGCGGTTGCACATAGATCAGCGATTCCTCGATCGGAATCACGAGTAGCTCGCCGCGAATCACCTCGGAGCCGCGCTGGTCCCACAGCGAGATCTGCTGCGCGACTTCGGTGTCCTGATTGATCCGGTTCACGATCTGCGCCGGCCCGAACACGAGGCTTTGCCGCGGGAAGCTGTAGACCACGAGCTTGCCGTAGTGCTCGCCGTCATTCCTCACCACCATCCACGCCGCCAGGTTGTCCTTCTGCCGAGGCGTGAACGGCCGCATGAGGATGAACTCCGGCTCCTTTTCGCCGGGCAGGCGCATGACGATATGGCGTTGGAACGCCTCGGCCGAGCTGGCGTTACGCGAACCGGACGGCACCTGCCATTGATCCTCGCGGTGGTAGAACGTCTCGGCGTTGGTCATATGGAACGTGGCGTACAACGCCGATTGCGCCGCAAAGAGCGAACCCGGATATCGCACATGAGAGCGAATGTCCGCCGGCATGTCCGCCATCGGGCGTAGCAAGCCAGGATAGATGCGGCCCAGCGTCTTGATCATTGGATCGTCGGACAGCGCGAGATATGCATGCGTGTCCCCGGTGTACGCGTCGATCACAACCTTGACGCTGTTGCGCATGTAGTTGATGCCGTTCGCCAGCGGCTGCGAGTACGGATACCGGGTAGTGGTGGTGTACGCGTCAATCATCCACACCAGCTTTCCGTCGTTCGTCACCACCATGAACGGATCCTGGTCAAACACGAGGAACGGCAGCGCCAATTGCGCCCGCTCGATGACGTCGCGGTGGAACAGGATGCGCGTCTCGGGCGTGAGGTCGCTGGACAGCATGATGTTGATCGCGCCGAACCGGAACGCGAACAACAGGCGCCGCCAGAACGAACCGACGCTGACGCCAGCGCCGCCGTCGTACGTCGAGTACACCGCGGCCTCGCCCTCGCCCGACGGATAGTCGAATTCCTTCTGCTTGGTGGGCGCGAGCACGTACTCATTGGACAGTTCGCCGAAGTAGATCTGCGGGCGCTTGATCTGAATGCTGGGGACGGACGACGACGGCGGCAGGTCCTTCACGAGCAGGACGGGCAGGCCTTCGGCCGTCACCTGATTCGACGGTCCCATGGCGACGCCCATGCCGTGCGTGTACGTGAGGTGCTCGTTCACGAACGTGCGCGTCGGCAGCGACGCCGTGTTCAGCTCGCGCGGCGCCAGCAACACCTGGCGCAGTTCGCCGTTGATCAAGTAGCGGTCGTCGTCCACGGACACGAAGTCGTAGTACGTGCGGATGGACTGGATCTGTCCGTACGTCTGGAGCAGCGGCTCGCGGTCCCACAGGCGCACGTTCTTGATGGTCACCTGGTTGTTCTGCACGTCACGCATCGTGAGCGGTTTTTCGGCCGTGAACTCGCGGCGTTCGACGCCATGGATGCCCCACGCCGCGCGCGTCGCGCTGATGTGGTTGGCGATCTGCGGCGTCTCGCGTGCCAGCTCGTTGGGTTGCACCACCAGCCGCTGGTAGATGCCGGGGATCAGCCCCCCGAACACGAACCCGGCGCCGATGGCGCCGCCGATGGCGATCACGCCGCCACGCACGAGGCGGCCGCGCCGCGCATACACCAGCAGGGTCACGGCGGCCGCCACCAGCACCGCCGCGTACAGGCGCATGAGCGGCAGCTGGATGTTGAGGTCGGTGTAGGTGGCGCCGAACAACACCTGATGTCTGCCCAGCAGCAGTTCCGGCACGCTGACGAGGAGTTGGCGCACGGCGGCGCTCGCCAGGAGCGCGGCGCCGAGCACTGCGAGGTGTGTCTGCGCGCGGGGCGTCACGAACACGCGCCATGGCTGGCCCCGTGTGCCGGGCGCGATGCCGACGTCCGCGCGGGCAACGTAGATGGCGGCGCCCATGATGAGCGCCAGCCAGCCGACGGCGAGCGTGAACGCCAGCACGTTCTGCAGCATCGGAATGGTGAAGACGTAGTACGCCACGTCCCGCCCGAAGACTGGATCGGTGACGCCGAACGGCGTGCGGTAGAAGAACTGCGCCAAGTCGCGCCACGTGCCGGCAGACGCCATGGCAATGATCAGCGACACGAAGATCGCGACCAAAGGCGCGAGCCAGGTAGCCATGCGCTCGAGGAGCACCGTGGGCCCTTCACTGGCCCACTGCGACGCGTCCCTGATGTGCAGGTTGCGCGTCGCCACACCGCGCAGTGCAATGCGGGCGTTCACGTACAGCAGGACGAACGCGCTAATGCCGGCCGCCAATCCCAGCGTCCACTGCGCCGCGATCATGGTGAGGAACACTCGCTCGAACCCGACATCGCGATACCAGAGCCAGTCGGCCAGTCGGCTGGCGATTGCCGGCGCGATGAACAGGAACAGAACGACGCCGACGATGACGCGGCGAAACGTTCCGACCTGCCGGGGCGAGATGGGGAGGCGCGGCGTGGTCATGGCTTTTTGGAGTCAGGGTCAGTGATACGGTAGAGCAGTTCCTTTCCGCGGATCATGCCGAATTCCTCGCGCGCGATCCGTTCCTGCGTTTTGGGGTCGTTCAGGACCTTGAGCTTGTAGGCGTTCAGCGAGTCGACGAGGCGCGTGAGCGAATCGATCGAATGTTGCAGTTCGGCGCGGCGCTGGCGCTGCCGCAGCAGGTCCAGGCTGCTGTACTCCCCGCCCTGCACCGCAAACCACGCGGCGGCGATGCCGCCCACAATCAGCAGCACGCGGACCACCCGAGCACGCGCGGGCGACGCCGCCATCTAGATCCCGTAAATGGCGCCGCCCGGGAACTCCGCGGCGCCGCCCAGCTGCTCTTCGATGCGGAGCAACTGGTTGTACTTGGCCACGCGATCCGTGCGGCTGGCGGAGCCCGTCTTGATCTGGCCGGCGCCGCATCCGACGGCGAGGTCGGCGATGAACGTGTCCTCGGTCTCACCGGACCGATGCGAGATGACCGAGAGGAAACCGGCCGCGCGCGCCATGTCGATCGCTTCGAGCGTCTCGGTCAGCGTACCGATCTGGTTCACCTTGATCAGAATCGCATTGGCGATGCCCTCCGAGATACCGCGTGCGAGACGCTCGGTGTTCGTGACAAAGAGATCGTCTCCCACAAGCTGACACCGCTCGCCCAGCGCCTGGGTGAGCTTGGCCCAGCCGTCCCAATCGTCCTCCTGGAGGCCGTCTTCGATCGACACGATCGGATACTCCTCGAGCCAACCCTGGTACAGCTCAACCATGCCGGCCGACGTCCTGGTGCCCGCGCCGCTCTTCTTGAACGTGTATTTGCCGTCCTTGTAGAGTTCGCTGGCCGCACAGTCCAGCGCCAACGCGATCTCCTGGCCCGCTTTGTATCCGGCGGCGTCGATCGCTTCGAGGATGACCTTGATGGCTTCTTCGTCGTTCTTGAGGTCCGGCGCGAAGCCGCCCTCGTCGCCGACGCCAGTCGCGAGCTTGCGCTTGACCAGCACCTTCTTGAGCGCGTGGAAGACCTCCGCACCCATACGGAGCGCCTCACCGAATGACTCGGCGCCCACGGGCACGATCATGAACTCCTGAAAATCCACCGTGTTCGTGGAGTGCGCCCCGCCGTTGAGGATGTTCATCATCGGCACGGGCATTACGCGGGCCATCGGTCCGCCGAGGTAGCGGTACAACGGCATGTCGCGCACCATGGCGCCCGCGCGCGCCGACGCCATCGACACGGCGAGGATGGCATTGGCCCCGAGATTGGATTTGTTGGGCGTGCCGTCGAGCTCGATCATCGCGGCATCGACACCCATTTGGTCGGTGGGATCCAGGCCGCGCAGGGCCGGCGCAATCGTCTCCTCGATGTTTCGCACTGCCTGCCGGACACCCTTGCCCAGGTAGCGTCCTTTGTCGCCGTCGCGCAACTCCACAGCCTCGTGTTCACCGGTGCTGGCGCCACTCGGAACCGCGGCGCGGGCCATCATGCCGTTGGAGAGGTGGAGATCAGCCTCGACAGTCGGATTTCCGCGGGAATCCAGAATCTCGCGGGCGTGGATGGATTCGATCAGGACGGCCATTTGTGTGCTGGAAAGTTGTACTCGGCCGGGCCATTGGCCGTACGCGGCCGAGAACAATCTACTCCTTGCGCTCCCCTTCGGGCGCGACCGCGTATTCCGCCGTGTGCACTCCGTACAGGCTCTCCATGGCCTCGGCCATTCGGGCGTGCACTTGCTCCATGAGCGCGGTGCGGTCGTCGTACGAACGACCACGCGTCTCCACCGCCTCAAGAAAGTGGATGTGCACGGTGCCGCCGCGAACGAGGAACGAGCCCTTCGCCATCACCTCGCGCGTCCCGTACAACAGCGTCGGGATGATCGCCGCCTCCGACGCAATCGCCAGGACGAACGGGCCCTTCTTGAACGGGCGCAGGTGGTAGTCCTTGCCGCGCGTTCCCTCCGGACAGATGACCACCGATCGACCGCGTCGCACATCCTTCGCGGCCACCTTGTACCACTCGAACGCTGACTTCCGGTTGTCGCGATCGATGAAAATGATGCCGGCGGCCCTGGCCGCCTGCGCGAACAACGGAATGCGGCTCAGCTCCGCCTTGGCAATCCAGGTGTTGCGCGGGATCACGGCGGCCAGCGCGAAGATGTCGTACCAGCTCACGTGATTGGCCATGTACACCATGCCTTCGGTCTGCGACATCCGCTCCGCGTTGTGGACGACGAGCGTCACGCCGGACCACCGCAGGATGTTGCGGCACCACGCGTGCATGCACTTCTGGTAGATGCCGCCGGGCCGTTCCTCAATACCGAGGAGGCCAGCCACCAGGACAACAGGACCGAGCGTCGCCGTGAAGACGATGATGCCGAGCAGTGCCAGGGGCGTGCGCATCAGCGCGAAAAGTGATCGTGGCCCCGACGAGCGGCAACGCGCCGAGCGCCCACGAGGCGAACCCGCGCCGGCCCTTCCACCACGCGGCCGATGACGGTGAGATCCAGGCCGAACAACTTTCGGAATTCGGCATCGGCAATGGGGACGCGGCTGGCCAGCAACAGCTCGTAGTCTTCGCCGCCTGACAGGGCGTCCTTGATCGTCGCCCCCGCGTGGATCGGCACTCGCTCCGGATCGAGCTCGATGCCGGCCGCGCTGGCCGCCGCCATATGCCCGGCGTCTGCCATCAGCCCATCAGAGACATCGATGGCCGCCACGGCGCCGCGCGCCGCCAGCCAGCGCGCCTCAGCAATGCGGGCCACGGGTCGCGCAAATCGCGCGCGCAGCTCCCTGCCGGGCTTCTTCCCTGCCTTGAGCGCACGAATCGCAGCCGCCGGGCCGCCCAGCGTGCCCGTGACGTACAGGAAGTCGCCGGGGCGCGCACCAGCCCGTGTCAGTGGCGCATACACATGTCCCAGCACGGTGGTCGTGATCCCGAACACGTCGGTACGCGACAAGTTGCCGCCGACAATGACGGTGCCGGCGTCCTTCACCGCGTCACCGATACCGTCGGCAATGCCGTTCAGGCTGGCGCGCGCTGAAGACGGCAGCTGCAATGACACGAGCACCCCCAGCGGCTTGGCACCCATAGCGGCGAGGTCGCTCAGCGCCGTCGTCACCGCGCGGCAACCGATTTCACGAGGCGTGAGCCAGCGACGCCTGAAGTGAATGCCTTCGATCGCCGAGTCCGTGCTGGCCACGAGCTGCTCGCCGCGCGGCACCGTGAGCAGCGCCGCGTCGTCGCCGATGCCGCGCGCCAGCGCGCCCCAGCGACGGCGCAGGGTGTCGACGATCGCGAACTCCGCGCCAGGTCCCAGCGCGGTGTGCGACTTGCCGGGAGGCATGCTCAAGCCGGCGGCATGATGTCAGGCAACTCCAGCAAGACGGGGGCCCGCGTCGGCGTCGATTGCACGGTCCACGCGCGAGGCAACTGTGCCAGCACGTGGGCCAACGCAAAACCCCGCACGCCGCGCTGGCGCCGGTGCACGAGCCACGCCGCGCGTCCATGCACCCACGCGGCACACGCGGCGGCGGCCATGGGATCCTGGATCTGTGCGAGCAGTGTGCCCACCATGCCGGCCAGCAGGTCACCGCTCCCGGCGGCGGCCAGGAGCGGCGTGCCACTGGCGGCGACCAGACGCTCACCCGATCCCGACGAGATCACCGTGGGCTGGCCCTTGAGCAAAACGGTCGCACGCGTGTGGCGAGCGAGGGGCACAGCCACGTCGAATCGATGTGCAAGCACATCGTCCACCGAATGGCCCGTGAGGCGCGCGAACTCCACCGGATGCGGTGTGAGCACCGCAGGACGGCCGTTGAGCAAGCCCGCGATCGCGTTCACATCGGCGCCGAAGACGTTGAGGGCATCGGCGTCGAGCACGACGGGGCCCGTCCACGCCCGCAGCACCCGCTCGACAAGCTCCCGCTGCGCGCCACCGTGTCCCAGTCCGGGGCCGATGACGACAACGTCGGCCCAATGGGTGATCTCGCGCGTCACGTCGTCCGCGCCCGCCGGCCACACCGCCGTGAGCGACTGCGGCTCGGCTTCACGCACGCTGTTCAGGGCGTCGCGTGACACGACCGCTTTCACCATGCCGACGCCGCTGCGCCACGCCGCCTGCGCCGCCAGAATGACCGCGCCGCTCATCCCCGCGCCGCCGCCGACGATGGCGATCTTCCGCCGCGTGCCCTTGTGGGCGTCGACGGAAATCTCGGGCACGTGCCGCGCGACCCACGATCGATCCACGAGTTGCGGGTTGGTACTGGCCGCGGCGATGCCACCGATCCCGATGTCGAGGACGACGATGCGTCCGCACGAAGCGCGCGCCAGGAGGTGGCCGCGCTTGATCGTGCCGTAGGTCAGCGTCAACGACGCGCGCGCCGCGCCGAATGCCTGTCCGCTGGAAGCATCGAGGCCCGATGGAAGGTCGAGTGCAACGAGCTCGGCGCCCCGCTCGCGCATGGAGCGAAGCCCCACCACGGCCGCGCCCACGGCACCGCGCGGCGCACCACTCGATCCGGTGCCGAGCAGCCCGTCGACGACGACGCCTTCGCCGCGATACGTGTCGCCGGCGCCCAGCGCGGTGGCGTCGGCCGGCACACGCTCCACCGCGAGGGCCGCCATGGCGCGCTCCGCCTTGGTATCGTCTGTCGCAGCCGCTACCGGCTCGCACACTCGCACACGCACTCCGGTCGCGGCCAGCGCCCCGGCGACCACCCACGCATCGCCGCCATTGTTCCCGGGACCGGCAAAGATCAGCGCGCCGGCGCGCAAGCGATCGCCGAACCGCAGCGCGATTTCAGTGGCGGACGCGGCGCCTGCCCGTTGCATGAGTGCGCGCGACGGTGTGCCGGCGGCGATCGCGCCGTGGTCGAGCGTCGCTGCTTCCGCGCTCGTGACGACGCGAATCAGCGGACGGGGACTCATCGGATTGTGGGTAGGCGCCGAGTGTCTAGTCGGCGGCTCCGATCCCGGCGCACCAGGGATAGTCGCGTTCGAACGCCTGATCGAACGCAAAGACATCCGCGAAGTCATCCGCTGAATCGTTCGGCTGACTCAGCAGCATGCCGAGATCCACGAGCGCGAATACCACTTGGCCGATGTCCCCCGTTGAGCGGATGCCCCAGTGCTCCAGCACCAGCCGCGACATGACGCCAAAGCGCTCGAGCGCAAGATCGCGGCAGCCCTGAGCCAATTCCTGCCCGGTGATGTGCCGACGCTCGGTGAGCCGCTGCTGGCAGTACTCCAGCGCGGCGAGCACGAACAGGTACGCGCGCTCGTCGTACCGCCGTTCCCGCAGGCGGATGCGGTCCATGATGCCATCGCGAAAGGCCAGCTCGGTCACGCCGTGATTATTACCTGTTGTTCGCGCGCGCGCCAGCCATTTCAGGCCGAAGAAGCCCCTTGTTTTCGGCCGACAGTCATGTAGTACACGGGGATTCCGAGAACGACGATGCCCAGGGTCGCCGCGGTTGCCATGCGACTGGACGGATCGATGAGCGCATTGGCCAGCAGGTAGATCGTCGAGAGCACGAAGAGCGCCGGCACGATCGGGTAGCCGGGCGTACGGAACGTCGGCTGGTAGTCCGCGCGACGGCGCAGGACAAACATCGCCGCCACCGCGACCGCGTAGAACGGGATGATCGCGGTCACAAAAACGTCCGCCAGTTGTTCGAAGGTGCGAATCAGCACGAACACGACCGCCAGGACGATGTTGAGCGCGATGGCGACGTGCGGCGTTCCGAACTTCTTGTGCACGCTCGCCACCGTGCGGAAGAACAGGCCGTCTTCGGCCATGGCGAAGAAGATCCGCGGCGAGGCGAAGAGTGACGCCGTGAGGCTGCCGAAGGTGGACAGCATGACGGTCAGGCCGACGAAGACAACGCCCGGCGTGCCCAACAGTCGCTGTGCCACATCCGCGGCGACGAGGCGCGCTTCACCCTGTCGCTCCGCGATGCCGTAGCGCATTTCGTCGATGGTCAACACAGACAGGTACGCGACGTTCGCCAGCAGGTAGATCGCGATGATGGCGATCGTTCCGACAATGAGCGCCCGCGGCAGGTTGCGCTGCGGATCCTTCACTTCACCGCCGACATAGCTCAGGTCGCCCCAGCCGTCGTACGCCCAGAGCACGCTCACCAGCGCCAACCCAAACGCGCTCGGCGAGAAGCTGCCCTCCGGCATCGCCGGCGTGAAGTGTCCACCCGTCTTCGGTAGGCCGATCGCCATCGCGAGCACGATGATGAACAGCAGGCCGCCGTATTTCGCGACGGTCGTGATGTTGATGGTGAGCGTTCCCCACTTCACGCCCAGGATGTTGACGATGCCAACCGCCACAATCGCGACGGCCGCGACGTAACGCGCGTACTCCGCGGGCAACACACCGGTGACGCGCAGGAAATACTCCGCGAACGTCATGGCGATGGCGCCCACAGCAGCCGCGCGAATCAGCGTGATCTCGGCCCACCCGAAAAGAAACGCCGGAAGGTTGCCGAACCCTTCTTTGATGTAGGCATACACACCGCCCGAGCGCGGAAAGATCGAACCCAGCTCCGCGAACGAGAGCGCGCCGCACAGCGCCAGTAACCCGCCCGCGACCCAGATCGCCGCCAGCGGCAGCGGTCCGGGCAGTTTCTCCGCGATCGCCGCGGGCGACCGAAAGATGCCGGACCCGATCGTGGTGCCGATGACGATCGCGATGGCGCTCCACAGGCCGATCTGCCGCTGGAGAGTCGGCTGGGCGGGTGCGGTCATGGGTTACCTCGAAGCGGCAACGCGCGCCGGATAGAGTGGGAACTCACCGGCAAGATCTCGCACCTCTAAACGCACGGCGCGAATGACGGCCTCGTCCGTGGGCGCCGACAACACACGATCGATGAAACCGGCGATGCGGAGCATCTCGCCCTCCTTCATGCCGCGCGTGGTGGCGGCGGGCGTGCCAATCCGGATACCGCTCGTCACGAACGGCGAGCGCGTCTCGTTTGGCACGGTGTTCTTGTTGACCGTGATGCCCGCGCGATCGAGCGTGACCTCGGCAAGCTTGCCCGTCAGTTCATCGCCTTTGTTGCGCAAGTCCACGAGCATGAGATGGTTGTCCGTGCCGCCGGAAACGACCTGGAACTTCTTCTCCATGAGGGCCGCCGCGAGCGCGCGCGCGTTGGCAATCACCTGCTTTGAATACGTCTTGAAGGACGGCTCGAGCGCTTCTTTGAACGCCACGGCCTTGGCGGCGATCACGTGTTCCAGCGGCCCGCCTTGGGAACCGGGGAACACGGCCTTGTCGAGCACCTTGGCATGCTGGGCCTTGCAAAGCACCAGGCCGCCACGCGGGCCACGCAACGTCTTGTGCGTGGTGGACGTGACCACATCGGCATGCGGCACGGGCGACGGATAGACCCCGGCGGCCACCAGGCCAGCGAAGTGGGCCATGTCCACCATGAAGATGGCGCCCACTTCCCGGGCGACATCAGCAAAGAACGGGAAGTCCACGACGCGCGAGTACGCGCTGTAGCCAGCGATGATCATCTTCGGCTTGTACTCGCGCGCTTTCTTGCGGACGTCGTCGTAGTCGATGAGGCCGTCCCTGGTGACACCGTACGAGACCGCCTTGTAGAGAATGCCCGAGAAGTTCACCGGCGAGCCGTGCGTCAGGTGGCCGCCGTTGGAGAGATCCATGCCGAGGAACGTTTCGCCCGGCTTCATGAACGCCATGAAGACCACCAGGTTCGCCGACGCGCCTGAGTGCGGCTGGACGTTGGCGTGGTCAGCGCCGAACAACTTCTTGGCGCGATCGATGGCGAGCTGCTCGACCTTATCCACGACTTCGCAGCCACCGTAGTAGCGCTTGCCCGGCAGGCCTTCGGCGTACTTGTTGGTGAGCGGCGAGCCCATCGCTTCAAGCACCGCGGGCGAGACGAAGTTTTCGCTGGCGATGAGTTCGAGCCCGTCGTTCTGACGGGTCGTCTCGTGCTCGATCAGCTCCGCGATTTCCGGGTCCGTCTCACGCAGGGCATTGCCCGGCGGGCATTGATCCCAGTCAGACCAATTCATGAGTCAGCTCTCGGCTGTCGGCTCTCGGCTTTCAGCGCTTCGGGGGGTCGTCCGGATCGATCTTGATGACGCGGCGCTCGTGGCGGCCGCCTTCGAATGGCGCGTCGAGCCATGCCTTGAGAATCTTCCTGGCATCGTCGTCCGACACGAAACGCGCCGGCAGGATCAGAACGTTGGAGTCATTGTGCGTGCGCGACAGCTCCGCGACCTCGGGCGTCCAGGACAGCGCCCCGCGGACGTGCGGGTATCGGTTGGCCACGTACGACATACCCAAACCTGTGCCACACAGCAGAATGCCGCGCTTGTGCTTGCCCTCGGAGATGTCCTTGGCCAGGGGATGCGCGTAGTCGGCGTAATCGGTGCTCTCAGAAGAGTTGGTGCCGAAATCCTTGACCGCGTAGCCCATTTTCCTGAGCTCCGCCTCCACGACCGCCTTCATCTCAAATCCGGCGTGGTCGGATGCGATCAGGATCTCTTCGGCCATTACTTGTTCGGCCATTGTGCCTGCGTGCGCACCAGCGATCCCACCGCGCGAATGCGCTGTTCCGCCAGGCGATCGGCCGCCTCGTACGTCGGAATCTTGTCGCCTTTGGCGATCGCGAAGACCTTGAGCACCGTGTCATAGATCTCGTCCGCCTTGCGCAACGCCCGCGCGGACGTCCATCCGGCCAACTCGCCGTAGACGTTGATGACGCCACCGGCGTTGGCGACGTAGTCCGGCGCGTACAGAATGCCCTTCTTCTCCAGCGCGTCGCCGTGCTTCTCCTCGAGCAACACGTTGTTGGCCGCGCCGGCCACGATCTCGACCTTGAGCTGCGGCAGCGTCTCGTCG
Organism: Gemmatimonadota bacterium; assembly: GCA_038060705.1. Lineage (GTDB taxonomy): Bacteria > Gemmatimonadota > Gemmatimonadetes > Gemmatimonadales > Gemmatimonadaceae > DASPMP01. Next base: position 5,125 of record JBBTFS010000004.1, on the reverse strand, counting down.
TTGATGACGGCGCCCAGCGCGCACGGCGCGAAGATGTGCGCCTTTTGCCCGTAGATTTCGTCCGTCTTCACCGCCCTGGCGCCGAAATCCTTCACCGCGCGTTTCACGCGGTCGGCATCGATGTCCGTCACAACGAGCTTGGCGCCCGCTTCGTGCAGTTCCTTGGCCAGGTAGTAGCCGACGTGACCGCAGCCTTGCACCGCGACGACCTTGTTGGCGATGTCGTCCCTGCCCCAGCGCTCCTTGGCCGAAGCCTGGATCGCGCGGAACACGCCGTGCGCCGTGACCGGAGACGGGTCGCCCGAACGGCCGGCGAGGCCACTGACGCTCCTCGTCTCCATGTGGACGTAGTCCATGTCCGCGGTGCTCGTGCCAACGTCTTCCGCGGTGATGTAGCGCCCGCCAAGCGACTCGACAAAACGGCCGTGCGCGCGAAAGATCAGCTCGCGATCGGTGGTCTTGTTGTCGCCGATGATGACTGACTTGCCACCGCCGAGGTTGAGTCCCGCGACCGCGTTCTTGTAGGTCATTCCGCGCGCGAGGCGCAGCGCATCGACGATGGCTTCCTGGTCCGACGCGTACTTCCAGAAGCGAGTGCCCCCGAGGGCGGGACCGAGGACCGTGCTGTGGATCGCGATGATTCCGCGGTATCCGGCGGCGGGGTCATGGCACAGGACGATCTGCTCGTGGCCCATGCCGGCGATCGTGTCGAAAAGCTTCATTTTGTCAGGCGGTCTTGTTGGTAGTGGTGACTGGTGACTGCCGTGAGAAAGTTAGCGCGAGTGAGGTGAGCCGTCGTGCGAGTACAGCGCGCGAGCGATGACGATGCGCTGGATCTCGGAAGTACCTTCGTAGATCTCGGTGACCTTCGCGTCGCGGAACAGGCGTTCCACGGGATACTCCTTCACGTAGCCGTATCCGCCGAACAACTGGATCGCCTGCGTCGTCACCCACATCGCGGTCTCGCTCGCCATCAACTTGGCCATGGCGCTGAACTGCGCGATCTCCTGGCCGCGATCACGCGCCGTGGCCGCGGCGTGCAGCAGGGAACGTGATGCTGCCACGCGCATGGCCATGTCGGCCAGCCGGAACTGCACCGCCTGGAACTCCTTGATGGGCTTGCCGAATTGGCGTCGCTCCGCGGCGTAGTGCGACGCGTGCGTCAGCGCCGCCTGCGCGATGCCGACGGCTTGCGCGGCGATGCCGAGCCGGCCGGCGTCGAGGGACTGCATCGCGTAGATGAATCCCATGCCGGGAGCGCCGAGCATGTTGGCGTGCGGCACTCGGCAGTGGTCCAGACGGATCTGCACGGTGGGCGACGCGCGGAGGCCCATCTTGTCTTCCTTCTTGCCCACCGAGAACCCCGGACAGTCCGGCGTGACGACGAACGCGCTGATGCCGCGCGCGCCGCGGCGGTCGGACGGCCCATCCGTGCGCGCCATCGTGAGGATCACGTCTGCGTGCGAACCGCTGGAGACCCACGCCTTGGTGCCGTTCAGGATCCAGTGATCGCCGTCCCGCACAGCCTGCGTGCGCAGGGACGCGGCGTCCGATCCGCTGTCGGGCTCGGACAGCGCGAAAGCGCCGAGGAGTTCCCCGCGCGCCATCGGCTTGAGGAGGCGCTGCTTCTGCTCGTCGGTGCCCCAGCGGAGCAGCATCTGCGTGGGCAGCGAGTTGTGCACGCTCATGAGGACCGCGGTCGAGGCGTCGACGACGGCGATCTCCTCGAGAGCGATCAGGTAGGTCAACGTGTCGAGACCGAGGCCGTCGAATTGCTCCGGGATCATCATCCCGAGGAGGCCGGCGGCTGCGAGCTTGCCGACGAGAGAGGGCTCGAAGTGGGCGTCGCGGTCCCACTGGGCGACAAAGGGAGCCAGCTCGCGGGAGGCAAACTCCCTGGCGGCTGCCTGAACTTCCTTTTGTTCCTCGGTGAGCGGTGTGAGAGCCCATGCCATTCGTCAGGACTCCGAGTCTGGTTCTCTCACGTGGCGTAGCTGTAGAATCCTCGCCCCGCCTTCCGGCCCAGCCAGCCAGCGGCAACATGCTTTCTGAGCAGAGGGCAGGCGCGGTACTTCGGATCGCCAAGGCCGCTGTGCAGGACGTCGAGGATGGCGACACACGTATCGAGGCCAATGAAGTCGGCGAGTTGCAAGGGCCCCATCGGGTGGTTCATGCCGAGCTTCATCACCGTGTCGATCGCCTCCGCGGTGCCAACGCCTTCCATAAGGCAGTAGGCCGCCTCGTTGATCATCGGCATGAGGATCCGGTTGGCGATGAAACCCGGATAGTCATTGGCTTCCACTGGCGTCTTGCCGACTGCCTTGGCCAGCGCCACGGTGCGCCTGGCTGTCTCGTCGGACGTGGCCAGCCCACGAATGACTTCCACCAGCTGCATCACAGGCACCGGATTCATGAAGTGCATCCCGATCACCGCGTCCGGCCGCTTGGTCTGCGACGCGATGCTCGTGATCGAAATCGAACTCGTGTTCGTCGCGAGGATCGCGCCCGGGCTGGCCAGACGATCCAGGTCGCGAAAGATCCTGAACTTCGTGTCCTGGTGTTCGGTCACCGCTTCGACGATCAACACCGCGCCGGCGACGGCGTCCATTGAATCCGCCGTGGAGACGAGCGACAGGATGCGGTCTTTGTCGGCAGGAGACAGCACGGCCTTCTTCACCTGGCGATCCAGGTTCTTGCCGATCGTGTCCATCCCGCGCTTGAGCGCGTCGCCGGAAATGTCGATCATCGTCGCGGCGTACCCCGCCTGCGCGAACACGTGCGCGATGCCGTTGCCCATCTGCCCCGCGCCAAGCACTGCGATTTTTTCGCTCATGTTGGTAGCGTCTGTTGCGTGCGTTGGTGTCGAACGTACAGCCATGCCAGGCCGGCGAGCATGGCCGCCGCGGCAAACGCGCCGCCCTCCGGTCCCCACGGTCCCCCCGACGCCCAATCGGGTCCCGAGTCCACCGTCTGGTAGCCCGGGCGCGGCACCGGCACACCGCTCACCACGACGTGAAGTGGCACCGCCATTACCCAGTTCCACGCGAAGTGCGCCGACCATGCCGCATAGAGACTCTTCGTCGCCAGCA
>JBBTFS010000004.1:0-1936 GCA_038060705.1 Gemmatimonadota bacterium | reverse complement strand
ACCACGATAGGCGCCGCGCCGAGCACGAACCCGAAACCGACAACGCGAGCACGACCGGCGGCGCGGTCCATCCAGATGTACGACCACGGTCGGCGATCCACCCAGCACAGCATGACGACGTTTGCGCCGATGATCGCCACCGTCACCGCGATCTCGCCGCCGGTGTTCTTGATCCCGGTCCATCGGTCGAGGGCACTCAGCGGCTCCTGGAAAAGGAGCGCCACGATCCCGGCGAGGACGACAAAGACCAGGAAGAAGATCCCGATGCGCCACGGCGCCCGAAGGCGACCGTCACCGGAGACAAAGAGTCCCCGGACCGTCACTCCGTCGCGCTACGAGCCCGCGGGCGCGCGATCAGCGCAGCCACGAACGCCTTCACGACATCGAACACCGCAAACGGGGTGATGCCCAGCGCCATGGCGCGAGTCACACTGCCGGTCATGATCGTGAGCTGCGTCAGCCCGCCGATGAAGATCACCGCGATGCCAAGCGTCGCCGCCGCCCAGCGACCGATGAGCGTCGGGAACCGCTGCGCCAGCAAACCCGCGAGGGCCGCCGCAGCCGGGTACGCGATCAAGTATCCGCCGGTTGGTCCGAACAACCGGGCGATGCCCGGCGCCCCGATGGGCGCAAAGACCGGGGCACCCAACGCTCCGGCCGCCAGGTACAACACCATGCTGGCTGTGCCGAGCGTCGGGCCGAGCATCATGCCCGCCAGCACCACGATCATCGGCTGCAGCGTGAGCGGCACCGGCGTTCCCGGCAGCGGAAGAGCCACCTGCGACGCGGCCGCGAGCGCGATCGCGAAGCCGAGCACGGCGGCCACGGCGATGCGTTTGTCCTGCGAGATCGTTGCAGTGTAGGTCGTCATGTCAGTTGTCCCGGGTGACGCTGAGCGCGACGGCGTCTCCGCCGCCCAGACAAAGTGTGGCCAATCCGTTGCGCGCGCCACGATCCTGCATGGCGTAGAGCAACGTGGTCAGTACGCGGGCGCCGCTGGCGCCGATCGGATGACCCAGCGCGATCGCGCCGCCGTTGACGTTGACGCGATTCCAGTCCCAGCCAAGTCCCTGCCCGTCCGCCAGCGCCTGCGAGGCAAACGCCTCGTTGGCCTCGATGAGGTCGTAGTCGCCGATTTTGGACCCCGTGAGCCGCATGAGGTTGTTCACGGCCAGGATCGGCGCGAAGAACAATTCCTGCGGTTCCACAGCGCCCGTGGCGTAACCAGTGATGCGCGCCATGATCGTGAGCCCGTGTTCCTTGGCGTACGCTTCCGACGTCACCACGAGCGCGGCCGCTCCGTCGTTCAGGCTCGAGGCATTCCCGGCCGTCACCGTCGCTTCGTTCGCCGGCACCGCGGGCGTCTCGAACGCGGGACGCAGCTTGCCCAGCGACTCGGCCGTCGAATCCTTGCGTGGGCTCTCGTCGGTATCGACCACCGTCACGCCCTTGCGGCTCTTGATCTCGACCGGCGCGATCTCGGCTTTGAACTTCCCGGTCTCGATCGCCGCTACGGCTTTCCGGTGCGACGCGGCCGAGAACTCGTCCTGCTGCTGGCGCGATACTCCGGCCTTCTTGGCCGTGTATTCCGCGTGGCCGCCCATGTGAACGTCGCAGAACGCGCACCACAGCCCGTCGCGCACCATGCCGTCCACCAATTGCTGGTCGCCGAGCTTCACGCCCGCGCGCATGCCATACACATAGTATGGGGCATTGGACATGGACTCCTGACCTCCGGCAACGATCACCTGGCGGTCGCCCGCCTTGATGGCCTGCGCAGCGAGCATGACGGCTTTGAGGCCGGAGCCACAGACCTTGTTGACGGTCAGCGCCGAGACACTCGCTGGGATACCTGCCTTGATGAGCGCCTGCCGCGCGGGTGCCTGGCCAACGCCGCCCTGGATCACGTTGCCCATGATGACTTCTTCGACGAACT
>JBBTFS010000003.1:0-7281 GCA_038060705.1 Gemmatimonadota bacterium | reverse complement strand
GCGACGGGCGAGCAGGTACACGACGGCTGCGTTGGCGGCGTGGATGACGAGGCTGGTGAGATGGTATCCTCGCGCATCCATGCCCCACAGCGAGTAGTCCAGCCCGAGCGTCATCCAGCTGAGTGGAACGTAGTGTCCGTGGTGGAAGGTGCTCCACATCCACTGCAGCTGTTCCCAGCCCAGCCCCCGGTAGGCCGGGTTCGTGAGAAAGTTCTTGTCGTCGTCCCAGGTGACGAAGCCGTTTTGCAGCGTGGGGAGGAAGGGAAGCGCCGTGAGCAGCGCGATGCCCAGAGCGAGCGCCGCGACGCCGGCACGATTCGCAGGCGCGCGGCGCCCCCCGGCAGGCGACGTCATGACAGCAATCGTTCCACCAATTCGAGCGAACGCTGGGCGGCGCCGCGGCCGCTCTCGACGAGTGCGCGCGCGCGCGCGCCGGCGTCGAGCCGCGATTCCGGATTTCCCAGCCACCGCCCGAGCGCATCAGCAATCTCGCGTTCGTCGGCAAGAGTGCGCGCGCCGCCAGCGGCCAGGCGCAGGCCGGCGTCGCGACTGCGGTCATGGCGCGGCCCCAAGAGCCCCGGTGCGCCAAACGCCGCGGGCTCGCGCACGGAGTGCAGGCCGGCGTCGTGGAACGCGCCGCCGACGAACGCGACGCTGGCCAACGCATAGATGTCGCCGAGGATGCCAAAGCGGTCCACGAGTACGACGTCCGCACTCGCAGCGGCTGGTTCGTCGACGCGCGCGAGCGAGAGCGTGGCGCTCTGCGCCCACTGAACGACGGCATCGAGATGTTCCGTCGACATTTCATGCGGCGCGATGATGAGCCGGGCCGCGGGCACCCGGCCGCGGGCGGTTTCGAACGCGCGCAACAGATGCTGCTCGTCGCTGGGCCACGTGGATCCCGCCACGAGCGTGGGGCGTTCGCCGCCGAGTCGCGTCAGCAGCGCCGATGCGCGATCCACCGCCTGCGCGCGCTGCCATACCTGGTCGTAGCGTGTGTCGCCGGTCACCGTGATGACGTTTTGGCGGACTCCGAGTTCCACGAGCCGTTCGGCGTCGGCGTCGTCTACCGCGCCAACGGCGTCGAGGGCCGCATAGGCGTCCTGCAGGACGAGGCTCGCGAGCCCGCCGCGCCGCCTCGACGTGGCCGCCAGAGTCGCGCTGATCATGCCCAGGGGGACGCGGCGTGATTTCGCCAGCCGCACCAATTCCGGCCAAACGTCTACCTTGCTGAACACCAGCGCGTCGGGCCGCAGGGCGTCCAGCGCACCGGACATCGCGGCGCCAGTGTCGAACGGCAGGTAGTCGCGAAAGTCGACGTCGAGGCCGCGCGAGAACTCCTCGGCGCTGGGTGAATAGAAAGTGTAGGCGAGCTTGGTGTCCGCGTGATGCGCGCGCATGAGGGACAGCACCGGTCGCGCCTGCAGGCCCTCTCCGACCGAGGGCGCGTGCATCCACAGCAGCCTGCCGGTGCCGCGGAACTCGTCAGCCCATCTGGCGTAGCGTCGGCCGATGCCGCGGCGCGCACGCAGCGCGATGCTGGCCTTGGAGTCGCCCGGTGGAACAACATCCGCGGCCGCGGTGGTCAGGTTGGCGGCCGCCGCGTAGAGCCAACGCGCCAGTGTGCGCACCTACCGTCGAGTGCGGGCGGCGGCTTTTTCGCGGGCTCGTTGAATGGCTTCGCGGAACGCGGACGCTGGCGCGGCGCCCCGGATCGCCTCGTCCCCGACGAAGAAGTACGGCGTGGAGTTGACGCCGGCTGACGTGCCGCGCTGACGATCGGCATTGATCAGGCGCTGCATCACCTCGCCATTCACGCACGTGCGCCACTCGGGCAGCTTGATACCCACCTTCAGCGCCAGCGACTCGAACGTCGCGGATGCGTCGGCGAGTGGAGCCCAGGTCTCCTGGCTCTTGAACAGCGCGTCGTGCATGGCCCAGAACTTGTCCTGCACGCCGGCGCACATGGCGGCCTTGGCAGCCGGCACGGCGTTGGCATGAGTCTGGATCGGGTAGTTCACATAGGCCAGGCGCACCTGGCCGGTCGCGATGAACTCGCGTTTGATGGTCGCGTAGGTGGAGTCGTGCCACATCTTGCAGTACGGGCACTGGAAATCGCTGACCTCCACGATCCAGATCAGCGCCGTCGAGTCGCCCTGGATGCGCGATTTGTCGGCACGCTCGAGCAGCGCCTCGGCGGCGGGATCAGCTGGCGCGGTGCGTTGCTGGCTCGTGGCGGCCGCGGCGCTCGCAGCCGACTGCGTGGCGCTTTCCGCCGGACGGCAGGCCGAAAGGGCGATCGCGACGGCGAGGATGACAAGGCGTTTCATGGCTTCCGAAAGATACCGTGCGGCCTGACGAAGGCGCCACCGCGGACGCGACACGTTTGGAGGGTCAACCGCGTAGTGCTAGACTGGTGACCCTGATGAATTTTCCGCTGATACTGGTCGCGCTGCTCGCGCAACTCGGACAGATCCAGGTGCCGAAGCCCGTTGGCTTCGTCAACGACTTCGCGAACGTCGTGCCTCCGGATATGTCCGCGCGCCTCGGCCGCGTCATCGCCGATGTTCGCGCGAAATCCGGCGGCGAAATCGTTGTCGTTACGCTGCCGGATCTCCAGGGCCGCGATCCGTCCGACGTCGCCCGGGAAATCGGGCGGCAGTGGAAGGTCGGCGCCCAGGGTGGACCGGGCGATCGCGCCAGGAACGCGGGCGCGATCATTCTCGTCGTGCCGCGTCAGACGAGCTCCGACGGCCGCGGCCACGTGCGCATCGAGGTGGGCACCGGCGCCGAGGGTTACCTCACGGACGGCGTCGTGGGCGCGATTCAGGACGAGGCGATTCCGGCACTGCGCGAAGGCGACTATTCGGGAGCCCTGGCATTGATGACATGGCGCGTGGCCGAGCGCTACGCGCGCGAGTTCGCGTTCCCGCTGGACTCCGCATCGGGATTCGCGCTGGAACCGTCGGCGCCGCGTGAGCGGCGGCCGCAGGGGATTCCCGCGTTCTTCTGGATCGTTCTGTTCATCATCGTCCTGTCGCTGATGACGCGCCGGGGACGCCGTGGCGGGTGGACAGGATTGGTGGCCCATGTGTTGCTGGACGCGGCCCTGCACAGTCGCGGACGCGGTGGCCGCGGCGGCGGGTGGGGCGGTGGCGGTTTTGGAGGAGGCGGTGGGGGATTCAGCGGCTTTGGCGGTGGTGGCGGGTTCGGTGGTGGCGGCGCGGGTCGGAGCTTCTAGGACGTAAAACTGCGCTCAGAATGACAACCGAAGGGCTCAGGATGACACAACGGGAAACTTCATGGCGAAAATGACGCTGGACGAATTGGTGGCGCAGCTCAAGGCGGGGCTCGGCGCGGACCTCCGCACCGTGGCGGTGTACGGCTCCGCGGCCGCCGGCGAACACTACACGGGGAAGTCCGACCTCAACCTGCTGGTGGTGGTGAACGCGCTGCCGACAGAGCGGCTCGATGCCGCGGCGGCTGCGGTGAGCGAGTGGACCGACGGCGGCAACACGGCGCCGTTGATGCTGACGTCCGACGAATGGCGTGGCTCGGCGGACATCTTCGCGATGGAGTTCGCGGACATCCTCGAACGTCATCGCCTCGTGCACGGTGAGTTCCCGTCCGAAGTGCGCGTGGATCCAACCCACCTGCGGCACGAGCTGGAGCGGGAGGCGATGGTTGCGGTGCTGCAACTGCGGCGCGCCGCACTGGCAACCGGGCACGACGGCAAGGCGCGCATCGAGATCCTGACGCGCGGCGCGAGCACGATCATGGCCTTGTTCCGCGCGGTGGTGCGACTGCGCGGCGAAGCGCCGTCCAAGGACGACGTCGAGCTTGCCACGGCCGTCGCGACGATCGCCGGCACCGACGCCGCGCCGTTTGTCCGGGTGATTCAGCACCGGCGCGGCAGCGTTCCGCTGAAGCCGGCGGACGCTGCGTCCGTCATGGCCGGGTGTCTCGACGGCCTGCAGCGGCTCGTGCGGTATCTTGATCAGTTCAAGGGCCGGGCTTGAATCCCGAAGGCGCCGGACCTCGTAGTGTCAGTGCAGTCCACTCTTTCCGTATTGCCTGAAAGGAGCACGTGCAAATGACTCGTCGCTGGCTCGTCGTGGCGCTGGCCGCACTTACCACTGGTTGCGGTTACAACACGATTCAGACGCTGGATGAACGCGCGCAAGGTTTTCAGGGACAGATCGAAGTGCAGATGCAGCGTCGCGCCGACCTGATTCCGAATCTGGTGCAGACCGTGAAGGGTTATGCGTCGCACGAGGAGCAAGTACTCACGAGTGTCGCGCAGGCGCGCGCCGGACTCGTCAGTGCCATTCAGTCGAAGGACGCCGAACAGATGGCGACAGCCAACGCGCAGGTCACGAGCGCGCTGGGCCGGTTGTTCGCGGTGGTCGAGGCGTACCCGAACCTGAAAGCCGACAAGGCCTTCCTCGCGCTCCAGGACGAACTCGTCGGTACGGAGAATCGCGTCGCCGTGGCGCGCGGAGACTACAATGGCGCCGTGAACGAGTACAACGCCTACATCCGCAAGTTCCCGCAGGTGCTCACGGCGAAGGTCATCAGCTCAAAGTCACGCAAGTACTTCACGGCGGCGCCGGGCACGACCGAACCGCCGAAGGTGGATTTCACCAAGCCCGCGGCACCGGCGAAGCCTTAGGGCGCCGCGGCTGTGGGTTTCGGGAAGAGCGGCGCGCCTTTCTTCACGAGCCAGCCGGTCGCGTCGAGCCGTGCCAGCGCATCCAACCGCTGTGTCTCGACGCGGCCCGGGCCGCCCAGCTGTTGCCACGCGTCCTGGGCCTTGCCCGGCATGTAGGGATGCAGCAGGACGCATTGGCGCGCGATGGCGCGAATAAGCGTGCCCAGCACGCTGTCGAGTTGGTCGCGCGACTCGGGGGCCTTGGAGAGCGCCCACGGCTGTGACAGCTGGACGAACTCGTTCCCGCGCGCGACGCACGCCATGACGCGCCTCAGTCCCTCGTGCAGCAGATATCCGCGGCTGCCATCGAGCGCGCCGCAATACGCCGCGGCATCCGCGGCGTCGGAACGATCCAGGTCTGCCGGGGCCGACGGTGGAACGACCGCACCGCAGTACTTCTCCACCATCGCCACTGCGCGGCTCACGAGGTTGCCCCAGCTGTTGGCGAGTTCCGAGTTGTAGACCTCGTCGAAACGCTCCCACGAGAAGTTGCCGTCCGTGTCGAACGGAACCTCGCGCAGCAGGAAGTAGCGCAGCGACTCGGCGCCGTAGCGGTCCACCGCCTCGTTGAGTTCGACGCGTGAGCCCGCGGACTTGCTGAAGCGCTCCCCGCTGAAAAGTACGAAGCCGTGCGACCACACACGCTCGGGGAGCGGCAGTTCTGCTGCTTGGAGCATTGCCGGCCAGATGATGGCGTGGAACCGCGTGATGTCCTTGCCGATCACGTGCAGCTGCGCGGGCCAGCGCGCCTTGTAGCCGGCCTTGGGGTAGCCGGTGGCCGTCAGGTAATTGGGCAGGGCGTCGAACCACACGTACGTCGTTTGTGTTTCGCCGGTTGAGAGCGGCGCAGGGAACGGAACGCCCCATGTGAACCGGGAACGGCTGGCCGAGATGTCCTCGAGGCCCGCGTTGATGACGGCGAGCATTTCGTTGCGCCGCGACTCCGGCTGAATGAAGTCCGGCCGGTCCGCATACAAGCGTTGCAGGAACGATTGGTACTTGCTGAGGCGGAAGAACCAGTTGCGCTCCTCTACCCATTCCAGCGCGCGCGTGGGATGCAGGACGCATTTGCCGTCCACAATCTCGGCGTCCTGCTTGAACGACTCGCAGCCGACGCAGTACTGCCCCTTGTAGGAGCGCTCGTAGAAATCGTCGGGACTGCTGTCAAAAATGCGCTTGATGAGCGCGCGCACGCCCGTCTTGTGCGCTTCGTCCGTGGTGCGAATGAACTGGTCGTGCGAAATGCCCAGGCGCTTCCACATGGCCTCGAAGCCCTTGGCGATCTCGTCCACCTGCTGCTGCGGCTGGAGCCCGCGCTGGGCCGCGGCCTGCGCGACTTTCTGGCCGTGCTCATCCATCCCGATGAGGAAGTGGACGTCGTCACCTGACAGCCGGCGGAACCGTGCGATCGCATCCGCGCCGATCTTCTCATACGCGTGCCCGATGTGCGGCTCGCCGTTCGAGTAATCGATCGCGGTGGTGAGATAGAAGCGGCTCACGCAGGCGCTCCGGGCGACCCGCCGGGTTGTTCGCCGCCGCCACCTCCGCGCCTGCCACGATTCCGCCGGCCACCGCGGCGTCCGCGGCGGCGGGGAGGCCGTTTGTCGCCCGGCGTGGCGTCGGCGCGCAGCGGTTCGTCCGCTGCGTCCGAGGCGACCTTCACTTGCGGCAGTTCGTCTTCGACGGCCATCACTGCGTCGCCCTCGTCGAAGTCCTCGACGGCGACGACGATGTCCTCAACTCGCTCCGTCGCGGGAGCGGCCGAGCCGGCGGGCACCGCGCCTGTCTCCTCAAGCAGCTGTGCCAGCGGAATCGTGCGCGCCTCACCCTCCGCGTTGCGCAACACGACGCGCTCGCGGAAGATGTCGTTGGCCATGACTTTCTCCTCGCCGACCGTGGTCTTGAGGATCTTGCCTTCCTTGGGAAAGCGCTTCCGGGCATGCACGTAGTACTCGTGCTCGTATCGCAGCGAACACATCAGGCGTCCGCACGCACCCGAGATCTGCGTGGGGTTGAGCGACAGCCGCTGGTCCTTGGCAACGCCGAGGCTCACGGGGCGCAGTTCGGGCAGCCATGCGGCCGAGCAGTACTGCCGGCCGCAGCGGCCGATGCCGTCGAGCCGCTTGGCTTCGTCGCGCACGCCGATCTGCTTCAGCTCAATGCGCGTTCGGAACGAGGCGGCGAGCTCGCGCACCAGTGTCCGGAAGTCGACGCGTTTTTCCGCGGTAAAATAGAACGTGAGCTTCTTGCGGTCCCACTGCCACTCGGCGTCCGAGATCTTCATCACGAGGGAATTGGCGCGGACGCGTTCCTGGGCCTTGCGCCGGGCGTCGTCGTTCTGCTCGCGGATGTTGTCGTGGCGGCGCAGGTCATCCTGTGATGCGACGCGCCGCGCCTTGCGTTCAGGCGGCCGTTCACCGGTGCCGTGCGGCACGCCGCGATTGCGTTTGAGCGCCATCTCGCCCACGGAATGCACGCGACCAAGGTCCTCGCCGCGATCCGCCTCGACGACGACGTGCGTGTTCAGCGCCGGGACGTCACCCGATTCCCAGAGGTAGAACTCGCGACGG
>JBBTFS010000002.1:0-22778 GCA_038060705.1 Gemmatimonadota bacterium | reverse complement strand
GCGGCCGCGATGGTGATGATCAGCGAGACCACGGCGCCGGTGAGGTACATGTTCATGGACATCGTGCCCATTTGCATGTAACCCATGTAGAACACCACTCCGGAGATCCAGACTGGCAGCGCCGCATAGACCGCCGTCTTCATGCCGGGACCAAAGCGCGGGCGCATGGCGGCGTACAGCCACGCCAGCACGAACGCCATCACGACCTGACCGAGCAGCCCCATCACCATGTTCGAGCCGGACATCATCTTCGCCGATGCGCCGGGAACGACCGCATCCATTTCCGCATTCATCTTGGGTCCGAGCATCATGCCGAATGCCACAAAGCCGAGCGCGAGGTTCACTACGCTTGCTGCGATCCCTCCGACAACCACCTTCGACGTGTTGATCGCCACTGTGTCCTCCTGGATTCCCCGGTGTAGGGTGAACTTCGAGGTTACGGCTCGCCACCGCGCTCCACGCCAGCGGCACGCCAATAGTTGGGGTCACCGCCCACTTTCGCAACAGCGACGTGATCAGCGGGCTGGAACGATGTAGTACAGGCGAATGGACTTGCCGACGCGCGCGACGGGTTGGTACGCGCGCAACCAGTTGAGCGCGGAGTCTGCCCACACGCCGGCATAGAACGTCTCGCTCGCGGCGATCCAGCCGGCGGCGCGCTCGTTGGGACGCAGGCGTCGAGCCCGTTCGAGGCCCACTGCAAGGAACTCCGCGGTGCCGAAGTAGTGCACGCGCAGCGAATCCATGCCCAGCGCATTCGATGCGTCGCGCAGGCGATACAGGTCCTGCCCCCAATCCAGGTTGCTTTCGACGAGGATCTTCGACGGATCGCGACCCGCGATCACGTTGAAGTACGCCAGGTGGTCGGGGTGCGCGGCCACCGGCACCGCCACCGCCCACGTACCCAGAAGCGCCACGGCCACGCGCGGCGCCGTTGTGCGTGCGTGCGCGATCGCGGCAGAGAGTCCAAGGGCGGCAAGGATCGCGAGCATCGGGTAGATCGGCAGGTCAAGGCGAACCCCGAGGTCCACTCGCGCCGCGGACGCCACGACCAGCACCGCCAACACTCCAATCAGCGGGACGGCCAACTGCCGTTCGCTGTCTTGCGCCGACGTTGCGCGTCCGGTTTTCCGCACTTCAACGAATGCCATCCACGCTCCGACAGCGCCAAACAGGAGCAGGGGAATGGGCGTCTTCACCAACAGCGCCACCAAATCGTAGTACCACCACCCGTCCACTCCCACTTCGCCGAGCAGATACGTGGGATGGCCGCGAGCGGCGCGTCCGAAGAACTCGCTGAGGCCGAGCCAGAACTGCGGCGCCGGGAGTGTGAGGTCACCCACCTGGCCCACGTTGAACCGGTACATGGACCACGTGACCACGCATGCACTGCCGAAGGCGATCGCGAATGGCCGAAACATCCGACGCGCGCCCGACAGGAACCACATCGGTTCGGGACGCGACCGTGCCCGCAGCAGGGCCACGACGACCGCCGCGGGCGCCCAGTACGCAACCGCGCTGAACTTGGTGAGCCCGCACAGCGCCAGCAGCACGCCGAAGATGATGCTTCGCCTGGTGTCGGGTCTGTCGAGCCACAGGCTCCATGCCAGTAACGCCGCGGGCATCAGCGCCGCGGGGCCGGTGTCCGTTCCGGCCACGCCGGCGTGCGCGAGAATGTTCGGATTGGTCACGACGAAGCCCACGGCGAATGCGGCCGTGCGTTCGTCCGCGAGACGACGCGCCCAATACCAGGTGACGAGAACGAGAAACAGGAAGAATGGCAGATGTCCCAGGCGAGCCAGTGTCAGCACCCGCGCGTAGTGCTCGCCGCGACCGAGGATCAGGCGCCCCTCGGCGAACATGGGCGTGTTGCCTGTGAACCGTTCACCCGCGAGCCATGGCAACACCGCCGAGGCCACGCGACTGAGTGGCGGGTGCTGCGGATCCAGCGTGAACGTGCCTCGGCTCAACCACTCCATGCCCGTCGCGATGTGCGCGGGTTCATCGTAGACATTGTTGAAGACGCGATACGTGGACGTGATCGCGGCGATCGCCGATGCCGTGAGGACGGCCGCGACAGCACGCCAACGCCGACTTGTTGGATCAGGGATTCCCCGTAGACGCATCCGTCACTCACCCCGCGACACGCGCTGCACAGGACATAGATTAGCTGCAAACCCACGGCGCGCAGCGCCGTGGCCAGCACGTCAATCCGGGTCGAAGGCCCGGCCGAGTACTGCCGTCATGGATAAGCCACACCTCGCGGATCCCGACAACAATCCCTCCTTCACCAAGGGTGTGTTCCTCGGAGAGCTGCGCGAAGACCTGATGCTCCCGTTCCCGTCGCTCAGTCCCGGCGACGCGGAATCGCAGCGCATGATCCTCGACTCGTTTCACGAATGGGCCAAGGGCGCGGTGGACCGGAAGAAGCATGACCACGACGGCAAGTTTGCCGATGGCGTGCGCGAGGGCATGGCCCAGCTGGGCCTCATGGGCCTCAACATCCCGGAGGAGTACGGCGGCTTTGGCGCCAACTCCAAGGTCTTCAGCAAGGTGATGGGCGCGATCGGCGCCACGGACGGCGCGCTGGCGGTCTATTTCGGCGCGCATCAGTCGATCGGCTGCAAGGGCATCACGCTGTTCGGCACGGAGGACCAGAAGAAGCGCTGGCTGCCGCGTTGCGCCAGTGGTGAGTGCGTCGCCGGCTTTTGCCTCACGGAACCGGGTTCGGGATCCGACGCGCAGGCGATGAAGACGATGGCGACGCTGAGCGCCGACGGATCGCACTACGTGATCAACGGCCAGAAGATCTGGATTTCGAACGCTGGCTTTGCCGGCCTGTTCACCGTGTTTGCCAAGGTGGAAGTCAAGGACGCCGGCAAGACCAAGCAGCGTGTCACGGCGTTCCTCGTGGACGCGCATGCGCCGGGCGTCCGGCTGGGCAAGCTGGAAGACAAGATGGGCATCAAGGCGAGCGATACACGCGCCGTGTTCTTCGACGACGTGAAGGTTCCCGTGGCCGATCGGCTGGGCGACGTGGGGCAGGGGTTCAAGATCGCGCTCGAAGTGCTCAACACCGGCCGTCTGGGGCTGGCGTCTGGCGGGGCGCACGGCACCCGCGCCATCATGCACGAGGCGCTGGTCTACGCCAAGCAACGCCAGCAATTCGGGAGACCCATCGGCGAATTCGAGATGATCCAGCGCAAGTTCGCGCTGTTCGCGGCCGATTGTTACGCCGCGGACGCGGGCTGGTTCATCGCGGCCGATATGGTGGACCGGGGCGGCGTGGATTTCTCGCTCGAGACCGCGTGCTGCAAGGTCTTTGCCAGCGAAATGATCTTCCGCGCCGCCAACGACGCCCTTCAGATCGCCGGCGGCATCGGCTACTCGAAAGAGTTTCCGTACGAGCAGACCGTTCGCGACGCCCGCATCAACATGATCTTCGAGGGCACCAACGAAATCCTTCGTGCACTCGTGGCGCTCACCGGGCTTCAGGAGGCGGGCGAGCAGCTCAAGGAACTGGGCCACGCGTTCAAGCATCCGCTCCAGGAGATTGGCGCCATCGGCTCCTACGTCGCCGGTCGGGTGAAGCGGCAGATCGTGAAGCCCAAGCTGGAACTGGTGCATTCCGCGCTCAAGGACGAGGGCGATTTGGTGGAAACCGTCGTCCACGACCTGGGGCTCGCCGTCGAGAACATGGTGATCAAGCACGGGAAGGGGATCATCGAGAAGCAGTTCCACCAGGAGCGCATGGCCAACACGGCGATCGATATCTACCACGCGATGGCCGTGCTCAGCCGCGCCAGCGCCGCGCTCGAAAGAGCCGGCGGTGACGAGACGAAGGTCGCCATGGACCTGGATTGCGCGCGAGTCTTCGTGCCGGCGGCCATGCGCCGCGCGCGGCGCAGCGTTCGTGCCCTGTCGCGACATCAGGACGAGCGGCTCAAGGCGCTGGCCGAGCGGGCGCTCCAGTCCGGCGAGTTGGTCGCCGAGGTGTGACTGACGGAATAACCGTGCGGGCGCTCGAATCGCAGGCGGACTTGGCCGCCTGCGTGGCCCTGCAGCGCGACACGTGGGGCCGCGGTTTCGCCGACGTCGTGCCCGCGAGCATTCTTCAGGTTGCGCAGAAGGTGGGTGGCGTGGCGGCCGGCGCGTTTGACACGACGGGCCGCCTGGTCGGCTTCGTCTTCGGAATGACCGGCATCGAGAACGGCGAGATCGTGCACTGGTCCGACATGCTCGCGGTGCGACCCGAGGTACAGAACCGCGGCATCGGCCGGCGCCTGAAGGAGTTTCAGCGTCAGGCGGTGTCGCGTCTTGGCGCCACGGTGATCTACTGGACGTTCGACCCACTCGTGGCGCGGAACGCGCACCTCAACTTCAACGTCTTCGGCGCGCGGGCGGTGCGGTACGTTCGCGACATGTACGGGAGTGTCACGGGCAGTGATCTGCATCGTGGCATCGGCACGGACCGGTTAATCGTCGCGTGGCCGGTGGATGAGGCGAAACAGGAGCAACAACGCCGGGCGGCGAAGGTCGCGCGCGAGGCCGCCGACTCCGCGTCGGCGCCAGTCTTGGCGGATATCGAGCGTCCCGGCCTGCCCACGGACGAGATTGTGGGTCGCAAGGCTTGCGTGAGGATCGCGGTGCCTGGGGACCTCGAGCGCATGCTCGTCCGCGATGAAGCCCGTGCGCTGGCCTGGCGCGAGGCGACTCGGCGCGCCTTCGAATCCTCCTGGGCGGCAGGGTATCGGGTGGACGGTTTCCGCCTGGACCCCGCGAACGACCGCGGCTTCTATCTTCTGTCGCGCTCCTCCAACACCTGACATGCTTCGAATCGACCGAATCACGCTGCGGGAAATCCGTCTGCGACTGCGCGAGCCATTTCGCATTTCGTCCGGCGTGGTGGACGAGCGGCGCATCCTGTTGCTCGAACTCCGTGATGCCAGCGGCGTCACGGAATGGAGCGAGTGCGTGGCGGGCGAACTGCCGAATTACAGCCCGGAAACGGTCGACACCGCCTGGCTGGCGATCCGCGAGTGGTTGGCGCCGCGCATCCTGGGCAAGGGCATTGGCGTTCCGCCGGAGGGCGTCCACGACATCCTCGATCGGCATGTCAGCGGCCACTACATGGCCAAGGCGGCGCTCGAGATGGGTTGTTGGGGCATTGCCGCGCGCCTGCGTCAAACCTCGCTGGCCAAGCTCCTCGGTGGTGAGCGGGAGCGTGTGGCCACCGGTATTTCCATCGGCATCCAGCGTGATCCGGACGAGCTCGCGCAGCGGGCCGTCGCCGCGCATGCCGAGGGCTACCGGAAGATCAAGGTCAAGATCCAGCCGGGCGCGGACGTCGAGTTCGTACGCGCGGTGCGCCAAGCGTTGCCCAAGGGCACGGACGTGAGCGCCGATGCCAACTCCGCCTATGTCTTTGCCGATGCGCCGCACCTGGCCCTGCTCGACGAATTCGGTCTGACCATGATCGAGCAACCGTTGCATCGGGACGACCTCGTCCGTCACGCCGCGTTGCAGCGACAGCTCAAGACGCCGATCTGCCTGGACGAGTCCATCACCGACATGCAGCGCACCGAAGACATGGTGGCCCTCGGCAGTGGCAGGATCGTGAACATCAAGCCGGGTCGCGTCGGCGGCCTGGGCATGTCCAGGCGTATCCACGATTTCTGCGCCAAGAACGGCATTCCTGTCTGGTGCGGCGGCATGCTCGAGAGCGGTGTTGGCCGCGCGTACAACGTGGCGCTGGCCTCGTTGCCGAACTTCCTGCTGCCCGGCGATCTGTCGCCCAGCGCCCGCTACTGGGAGCGCGATATCGTCGAACCGGCGTGGACGATGGACGCGGCGGGCATGGTCACGGTCCCGCGCGACGCGTTGGGCATCGGCGTCCAGGTGGACCGCGCGCGCGTCGACGAGCTGACGGTCCGCCGGGAAGATCTCCGGGCGCCGGGCCAGGCGTGACCGCGGCGAAGGTGTCGGATGCGCTGCGCGCGCGGCTCGTGGAGTTGCGCCGTTCCATCCATCGCGAGCCGGAACTGGCCTTCAAGGAAGAGCGTACCGCGGACAAGCTCGACCGGGCGCTGCGCGAGCTGGGGGTGACCGACGTGAAGCGCGTCGCCGGCACCGCCGTCATCGCGCGAATTCGCGGCACCGTGTCGGGGGCGCCGGTGGTGGCGTTGCGTGGCGACATCGATGCGCTGCCGATCCAGGAAGACACCGGTCTCCCGTTCGCGTCGCAGTCCGCCGGCGTCATGCACGCCTGTGGGCACGACGTACACGCCAGCTGGGCGGTTGGCGCCGCCGCGCTGTTGGCGGCATCACCGGCCCGCGGCGACACGATCGTCGTCCTTCAGCCGGCCGAAGAGATTGGGCGGGGCGCAACCGCGGTGATCGAGTCCGGCGCACTCAAGGGCGTCGCGGTGATCTTCGGTGGCCACGTGGACCGGCGTTTCGACGTTGGTCAGGTGGTGTCGGACGCGGGTCCGCTCGCGGCCTCAGCCGACACATTCGAAATCGAGATTGTGGGGCAAGGTGCGCACGCGGCCCGTCCACACGAAGCCCGCGACCCCATCGTCGCGGCGGCGGCGATCGTCACGGCGATTCAGACGATCGTTGCCCGCAGGCTCAACCCGGCGACGCCGGGCGTGGTGACCGTGGGGCGTATCGCCGCCGGCAACGCGCCCAACGTCATTCCCGACCGTGCGCAATTGGCCGGCACCATCCGCGCCGTGGACGCGCCGTCGCGGAAACTCATGACGGACGAGCTGCATCGACTGGTTACATCGGTAGCCGAGGCACATGGTGTCACGGCGACGATGTCGATTCCGGACGGCACGCCGCCTCTCGTCAACTCCGCGAATGCCGCGGCATGGGGGAGGGAGGCGGTGTCGCGTGTCCTGGGGGAGAAGGCGCTCGTTCCTCTGGGCTTCCTCAACCTGGCCGGTGAAGACTTTGCCTGCTACCTGGAGCACATGTCTGGCTGCTTCCTTCGCATCGGCGCGCGCGAGCCAGGCGGCGCCATGATCCCGGCGCATTCGCCGAAGTTCTACGCCGCCGAGGAGAGCATCTTCGTTGGCGCGAGCGTTTTGGCGGAATGCGCGCGCGTCGCATCCGAACGCTTGGCGTCGTAGTGCGGTCGCTGCCGCTGCGTTGGCTGGCGATGGTCGCGCTGGGATCGTGCCGTGAAATCGCTTTCCCCTCTGTGGAGATCAGCGTGCCGGCCAGTCTGGTGGCGGTCTCGTCGCCGCAGGCGTCGGTCGTCGCCGGGGAACCGGCCGGCGTCGCCAGCGTGAAAGTGCTCGATGCCGCGGGCGCACCCGTGCGCGGCGCCGTGGTCACGTTCACGATATCGCGCGGCGGCGGCCAGGTCGGCGCGCCGTCCGTGAAATCCGGCGACGACGGCATCGCAACATCCACGTACCGCGCCGCAAGCACGCTTGGCCTGAACGAGATCACGGCCAGCGTGGCGGGCGTTGCGGTCGTGAAGTTCTCCGTCACGGCCACCCCCGGCGCGCCTCGCGCGGTCTCGTTCAGCCAGCGGCGCCTCCGGTATTCGGCCTCGACCGACACCTTGGCGGCCACCGCTACGCCGCGCGATTCATTCGGCAACGCCACGGGGACATCCGTTGCCTGGACTTTGCGCGATTCCACCCTCGTGGGCGTGACTCCGTTCGGCGTCAGTTCCGCCGCGGTTCGCGTACTGAAACGGCCGGGCACGACATGGCTCGTTGCGTCGAGCGCCACGGCCAGGGACAGTCTCGTCGTGGTGGTTCCGGATTCATCGTCCACCCCGTGCTCGTTCCAGGCAACGCCGGTGGCGCTGGCGCCGGGCGGCTCACTGCAGTTCGACGGTGGTACGACGTGCGTGCGCACCACCGAGGCAGGGGTCGAGTACGTCGTTGTGGCGCACCTGGGCACGGCCGCGTATTCGGTGTCCCAGTCGTTCGAGGTGGTTGGCGAGGGGATCACGGCGCCGCCAGGAGCGTTCCCCGATCCAGCGTCGCTCGTGTCGCCTGCGGCCGCGCCGGCGTCGCCGCCGGTGAGGGACCTGGGCTTCGAGCGGCGCATGCGCGCACAAGAAGGCCGCGAGGTCGCACCGCGCCTGGCGTCAGCACGCGCGCAGTTTTCACGATCGAGTTTCGCGGCGCTGCCGCTGGCATCCAACATCCTTCCCGCCGCACCCACCGAAGGGCAGGTCGTTTCGCTCAACGTGAACGCTCTGAGTTTCTGCGGTGGCGTGGACGCGCGAAACGGGCGGGTCGTGGCGGTCAGCAAGACGGCGATCATCATCGCCGACGTCGCCAACCCCGAGGGTGGGTTCACGGACGACGAGTACCGCGCGCTTGGCGCGCAGCTCGACACGCTGATCACGCCGATTGACACCGCCGCATTCGGGTCGCCCACGGACATCGACAACAACGGGCGCGTTGCCGTCTTCTTCACGCGGGCGGTGAACGAACTGACGCCGTCCGGATCGCCCGGCGGCGTGGTGCTCGGCTTCTATTATCTGCGCGACCTGCTGCCACGGCGGAGTTCGTTCGGCGACTGCCCGGGCAGCAACGGGGGCGAGATGTTCTACCTGCTGGTCCCTGACCCCTTGGCCACGGTGAACGGCAATGCCCGCACCAAGACGTTCGTCAGCAGCACGATCGTCGGTACGCTGGCGCACGAGTATCAACACCTGATCAACGCGTCGCGCCGCATGTACGTGACCGATGCCATACGTGTGGATGAGGATGTATGGCTCAACGAAGGCCTGAGTCATATCGCCGAAGAACTGGTGTTCTATCGCGCCGCCGGGCTCCAGCCGCGCGCCAACATCGACGGGAGCCAGTTGGCGCTCGGCAGCGCTGCCCGCACTGCGTTCGACAACTACCAACGGTCGAACTTCGCGCGCTATCAGCAGTTCCTGCGACTTCCCGAATCGAACTCGCCGCTGGCCGATGACGACCAACTGGCGACCCGTGGCGCCACGTGGTCCTTCCTGCGGTATCTCGTCGACCGCGTCCGCACCGCCGACGGTGACTTCTGGAGGAAAGTGGTGAATTCTCGCTGGACGGGGGCCGTGAACCTCGACAGCGCGCTGGCTGGCACCGGGGTCACGACGTTGAGCGCGATGCGCGACTGGTCCACGGCCGTCATTGCCGACGACCATCCGTCAACAACGTCCGCCGCGTTGCAGCAGCCGAGTTGGAACTTCATTTCATCGTTCGCGGGCGCCGGCGGCACCCTGTCGTTTGCCCTGGCGCCCCGCGTTCTGTTCGACGGCCTGTCGACGGCGGTTGGTGTCGTCGGCGGTGGAACGTCATACCTCCGGTTTGGAGTGGCCCAGAACCGTGAGGCCCTGATCCAGGCATCGGCGCTCGGTGGTGGTCCGCTACCGGCCGGAATCCGTCTCACGCTTGTGCGAATCAAGTAGTTTTCCAGCCTGCATGCGCAAACTCCTGCCACTCCTCGCTTTGACCGCCGTCCTCTCGTGCAACGACGACGTGACGGGCCTGGGGCCGCCCAGTGACCCGACCAAGGAGACGTTCGCTCCGTCATTGGGCGTGAACATCGCGACCATGACCAAGACGGAGAGCGGAGTCTGGTTGCTGGACGTGACCCCGGGCACCGGAAAGCCCGATACCGCGACGACGGATTCGATCACCATCAACTACACCGGTCGGTTGAAGGATGGCTCCCAGTTTGACGCCGGACTCAACGTCACGTTCGAAGTCGCGCGCCTCGTGGTCGGCATGCGGACGGGCCTGTACGGAATGAAGGAAGGCGGCAAGCGGCGCCTGGTCATTCCGTCAGCGCTCGGGTACGCGGGCCAGGCGATCAGGGACACCAGCGGCGCTGTCAAGATTCCGCGGCAGTCGACGCTGATCTTCGACATCGACCTGATCACGGCGTTCAACCGTGTCGACACCACCAAGACGTCGCTGCGAACGCCGTAGCAATCGCGCCACCCGTGCAACCGCTCTGGACGCCGACGGCTGACCAGGTGGATCGAGCGAACCTCACGCGGTTCATGCGCGAGGCCGGCATGCCGGACTATCCGGCGCTGTATCGGTGGTCGGTGGATCAGCCCGAGCGATTCTGGGCGGCTGTCTGGCGCTTCGGTCGTGTGTTGGCTGACGATCGCCCCGGCCGTGATCCGTGGGACCGCGTGTTTCGCGGCGACGGGCATGTTGCGCCGCCCGCGGCTGAGGGACCACGCTGGTTCGAAGGCGCGCGGCTGAACTTCGCCGAAAACCTGTTGCGCTTCGACGACGACCGGCCGGCGCTTGTCTTCTGGAATGAGCTCGGCCGTCAGGGTGAGATGACGTTCGCGCAGTTGCGCGCGGAGGTGGGGCGCATCGCGAACGGCCTGCGCTCGGTTGGCGTGGTGGCGGGGGATCGCGTCGCCGGGTTCCTGCCGAACATCCCGGAGGCGGTCATCGCGATGCTGGCCGCGACCAGCATCGGGGCCAGCTGGTCCAGTTGCTCGCCCGACTTTGGCGTGAATGGCGTGATGGACCGGTTTGGCCAGATCGAGCCGAAGGTGCTGGTCTGCGCGTCTTCGTACCGCTACGCCGGCCGCGAAATCGACTGCCTCGACCGCGTACGCGAAATCGTCGACCGCATCCCCAGTATCGAACAGGTGCTCGTGGTACCGTATCTCCGAGAGCCCGCGATAACGCAGATTCGCCGCGCCATGCTCTGGGCGGACTTCGGACAAGTCGGACTACCGCAATTCGTGCGCACGGATTTCGACCATCCCATCTACATCCTGTATTCGTCCGGTACCACCGGATTGCCCAAGTGTCTCGTGCACGGTGCGGGTGGCACGCTGATCCAGCACTTGAAGGAGCACCTGCTGCACTGCGACCTGTCGCGTGACGATCGGCTGTTCTACTTCACCACGTGCGGGTGGATGATGTGGAATTGGCTCGTGTCGGGTTTGGCGGTGGGATGCACGATCGTCCTGTACGACGGCGCGCCGCTGATGCGACGCAAGCCGATTCTTTGGGACATGGCCGCCGCCGAGCGCATCACGACGTTCGGAACCAGCGCCAAGTGGATCGCCCTCGCGGAGAAGGAAGGGTTGGTGCCCCGCAACTCGCATGACCTGACAGCCCTCGCCGCCATTCTCTCCACCGGGAGCCCGCTGGCGCCGGCGAGCTACGACTATGTCTACACGTCGGTGAAGCCAGACGTCCGGCTCTCCAGCATCAGCGGCGGCACTGACATCGTGTCGTGTTTCGCTTTGGGTAATCCCATCGCGCCGGTGTGGCGCGGCGAGATCCAGACGCGCGGCCTGGGGATGAAAGTGGACGTCTTCGATGAATCGGGCGCGCCGGTGAAGGGCGGCCAGGGGGAATTGGTTTGCACGGCGCCATTCCCGAGTATGCCCGTGCGGTTCTGGAACGACGCGGATGGCGCCAAGTATCGCGCGGCGTACTTCGAGTTGTATCCAGGTGTGTGGCGGCACGGCGACTGGTGCGAACTCACCGAGCACGACGGCATGGTCATCCATGGACGCAGCGACGCCACGCTCAATCCGGGTGGCGTCCGCATTGGCACGGCGGAGATCTATCGCCAAGTGGAGCAGTTGCCCGAGATCGTCGAGAGCATCGTGGTTGGCCAGGACATCGCGACCGATGCTGGCATCGACGTGCGGGTGGTGCTCTTCGTGCGGCTGCGGGACGGCCTGACGCTGGACGAACCGTTGCGCGAGCGCATCCGGCGCCAATGCAAGGAGAACGCCAGTCCGCATCATGTGCCCAGGAAGATCCTCCAGGTTGCGGATATCCCGCGGACCATCAGCGGGAAGATCACCGAGCTGGCCGTGCGGGACGTGATTCACGGGCGACCGGTGCAGAACGTTGACGCGCTCGCCAATCCGGCCGCGCTGGCGCTGTTCCGTGATCTGCCGGAGCTGAAATAGAGTACAATTCAAAAGACCGCCCAGCGAGATTGAATCATGGCCACCGCGACGCTACCCAAGGGCAGCGAAGTGCAGGATGTCTTCCCGATCAACGGCACCGACTTCGTCGAGTTCTATGTCGGCAACGCCAAGCAGGCTGCCCATTTTTACCAGTCCGCTTTCGGCTTTCAGCTGGTGGGCTATCGGGGGCCTGAAACCGGCGTACGGGATCGCGCCAGCTACCTGGTGACGCAGGGGAAGATTCGATTGGTGATTACGGCGGCCATGGGCCCCGAAGGCCCGATCGCCGAACATGTGCACAAGCACGGCGATGGCGTTCGCGACCTTGCGCTTTGGGTGGACGACACGCGCGACGCATATGCCAAGGCGGTGGAGCGCGGCGCCAAGAGCGTGCAAGAGCCGATGGTCCTCAAGGACGAGCATGGCGAGGTGGTGATCGCGGCCATCGCCATTTACGGCGACACGGTTCATTCGTTGGTGGAGCGCCGCAATTATCGCGGGTTGTTCATGCCCGGGTTCCAGGCGCGCAAGCCGCTGTATCAGGCAGCCGAAACCGGCCTGATGTACGTGGACCATTGCGTCGGCAACGTGGAACTGGGCCAGATGAACGTGTGGGTCGCCTTCTACGAGAAGGTCATGGGCTTCCGCAACCTCATCTCGTTCGACGACGAGGACATCAGCACCGAATACAGCTCGCTGATGTCGAAGGTGATGTCCAACGGGAACGAGCGGATCAAATTTCCTATTAACGAGCCAGCCCGGGGTAAAAAGAAATCCCAGATCGAAGAGTATCTCGACTTCTATCGCGGCCCGGGCGTGCAGCACATCGCGCTGGCCACGAATGACATACTCAAGACGGTCACCACATTGCGCGACCGCGGCGTGGAGTTCCTCAGCGTTCCCACGAGCTATTACGACGAACTGCAGGGCCGCGTTGGCAAGATCGATGAGAACGTGGAGGCGCTGGCCAAACTCGGCATTCTCGTGGATCGCGATCCCGACGGCTATCTGCTCCAGATCTTCAGCAAGCCGGTCGAGGATCGGCCGACGTTGTTCTACGAAGTGATTCAGCGCAAGGGCGCGAAATCGTTTGGGAAAGGGAACTTCAAGGCGCTGTTCGAGGCGATCGAGCGGGAGCAGGGGCTTCGCGGGAATCTTTGAACGACAGTAACTGGTGATTGGTGACTGGTGACTGGACTTTCACCGGCGGCCGATCACCAATCACCAGTCACCAGTCACCGCTTCAATGCCGATCTATCACTCGCTCGGAAGCATTCCCCGAAAGCGCCACATCGCCTTTCGCAAGCCCGATGGCAGCATCTACAGCGAAGAGCTCGTCGGCCACGAGGGCTTTTCCGGCACGTCGTCACTGCTGTATCACGTGCATCCGCCGACGACGGTGAAGTCGGTTCGACGACTCAAGGAAACGGCGTACGAGGTGGACCCGGACAAGACGCTGCGCCACCGCCACTTCCTGACTTCGAAAGTGAAGCCGGGCGGCAGCGCGACGCTGGATCGTATTCCGCTCCTCTTCAACAGCGATATCGCGATGCTCTACGTCGAGCCCACCAAGGCCGACGAGCACTTTTATCGAAACGCCCAAGGCGACGAGATCATCTACGTCAGCAAGGGCAGCGGTGTCCTGGAGTCGCAGTATGGCGAGCTGCCGTATCGTGAGGGCGACTACGTCATCATCCACCGCGGCATCCTGCATCGCTACCGCATGGACGCCAACGTGCCGCACAAGTTCGTGGTGTTCGAGAGCCGCGGCCACGTTCGCACGCCCAAACGCTATCGCAACGAGTTCGGCCAGATCAAGGAGGGCGCCCCGTATTCCGAGCGCGACTTCCGCCGGCCGGCGAGCCTCGTCACCAAGGACGAGCAGGGTGATTTCCCGCTCCTTGTGAAGCAGTACGACGGACTGAACGAAGTTGTCCTCGACCATCACCCGGTGGATGTGATCGGCTGGGACGGGTACTTCTACCCGTGGGCGTTCAACATCAACGACTTCGAGCCGATCGTTGGTCGCGTGCATCAACCACCGCCGGTGCATCAGACGTTCGAGGGCGACGGATTCGTGGTGTGCTCGTTCTGCCCGCGCCCGTTTGACTTCGACCCCGAAGCGGTGCCGGCGCCGTACAACCACAGCAACGTGGATTCGGACGAAGTGCTGTACTACGCCTCGAGCGAGTTCATGAGCCGGAAAGGCATCGAGTTCGGCAGCATCACCCACCATCCGGACGGCATCCCGCACGGGCCGCATCCCGGCAGGGCAGAGGCGAGCATCGGCGCCAAGTACACCAACGAATTGGCCGTGATGATGGACTCGTTCCGGCCGTTGCGCGTGGCCAAGCAGGCACTGGCGTTCGAAGACGCGAAGTATCAGCGGAGCTGGATTGACGCGACGGGAGGCGGCTTCACGCCGCCGACTTCGTAAGCGCCAAGGAGACTGCCCTGCACATCACCGACATAAGTCGCAGCCCAGAATAGGCATCCGCGGTGCGTCGACGACTTGGTACGGCAGAGACTTGCGCTATCTCAGCTCTGATATATCTTAGTACTGAGACATATGACGCCGACCGCCAGTAACACCAAGCCCGCCGCGAGCCGAGAGCGTGCGCTCAAGCTCTTCATCGTGTTGTCTCGTGCGATGAACGCGGTCACGGCGCACCTGGAGTGGCACCCGGACCGGAACGAACTCACGATGACGGAGTTCGGGATCCTGGAAGCGCTACTGCACAAAGGCCCGCTGCTCCTGGGCGACGTTCAGAAGAAGATCCTGCTGTCCAGCGGCGGCGTCACGTACACGATTGACCGGCTGGCGGAGAAGGGCCTGGTGGAGCGGCAGGAGTGCAAGAGCGACCGGCGCGCGAAGTACGCCGCACTGACACCAAAAGGGCAGGCACTCATCAAGCGCTTGTTCCAGGACCAGGCGACGCGTATCGAGGAAATGATGTCGGTGCTCTCAGCCCGTGAGCAGGATGATGCAACCGCGCTGGTCCGCAAGCTGGGACTGGCGGTGGCGCGCGCCGAGGCCGGCGTCGCCATGAAGGCGAGCGCTTAGCTCAACAAACTGGACATCACGCCGCACAGCGTTACTCAAATATCTCAGTACCAAGAATTCAACTACCAAACCAAACGGAGAACACCATGACCACCAGGATTCAGAGCGGCACCTATCAGATCGACGCGACGCACTCCTCTGTCGAGTTCGCCGTGAAGCACCTCATGATCAGCACCGTCCGCGGCCGGTTCAGCGACGTGAAGGGCACGCTCATGCTGCCGGAGTCCGGCGATGCGACCGTCGACATCACCATCGGCGCCCAGTCCATCTCCACCGGCGTGGATGCGCGCGACACCCACCTTCGCTCGGCGGATTTCTTCGACGTCGAGAAGTTCCCGGAGCTGCGCTTCGTCAGCACCCATGCCACGCGTCACGGTGACGGCTGGGGGCTGGAAGGCAACCTGACGATGCACGGCGTGACGAATCCGGTGACGCTCGCGGTGACCGAGGAGGGCGCCGGCGTTGATCCGTGGGGCAACCAGAAGGTCGCGTTCAGCGCCACGGGCAAGTTGAACCGGACCCACTTCGGACTCACCTACAACGCCGCGCTTGAAACGGGCGGCGTGCTGGTCGGCGAGGAGATCAAGCTTTCGATCGACGCACAGCTGGTGAAACAGGCGGCGAAGGCGGCCGCGTAGGCGGCTGCTCGCCGAGAACGTGTTTCATCGTTTGGAAAACTTCTCTATGGCCGCCCGAGTGTGCACTGACAATGCCAAAGCGCCGCTGATCTTGGCCCGGTGATCGAGTAGATCTTCCCAGTGCTCGGTGTCCGCCCAGAACACCTTTTTCATTTGACGGATGGCTTCGGGGTTAGCCGACGCCAGAAAGTCCATGACCTTGGCGAGTGCGGTGTCCATCGCTTCCACGTCCTCATAGACGTGAGAGTACAGGCCATGGCGCTCGGCCCACTGCGCGTCGCGCCAGTCGGCGTCGATGGCGAGGTCCGTGAACGGGCCGGAGCCCAGTCGACGCTCAACCACCGGCCCGATGACGAACGGGCCGATGCCAACTGCGAGTTCGCTCAGCTTGATCGACGCGCCTTTGACGGCGACGCTGTAATCCGATGCCGCGACAAGGCCCACGCCGCCGCCGGTGACTTTGCCTTGCACCCGGGTCAGGACGAACTGTGGTGCGCGGGTCATGGCCAGGATCACCTTGGCAAAGCCGCTGAAGAACTCCTTGCCGCTGGCGGCGTCGGTCACCGACTTCATCTCGTCGAACGACGCGCCGGCGCAGAACGCCCCGTCACCGGCGCTGCGCAGCACGATTGCCTTGACGCTGGAGTTGGTCGCGAGTGTATTGATTTCGTCGGCGAGCGTGCGGAGCAATGCGGCGGGCAGGGAATTGCTCTTGGGGTGAGCGAAGCGCACGAAGGCGATGGCGTCGTGGATCTCCACTTCCACGTTGCCGGCAGTGCGGGGATCGCTCATGCGGGGAAGATACCGTCGAGGAAGCCGAGAGCCGAGAGCCGAGAGCCGAAAGGCGAGCGCCGTTTTGTTGTCCAACCCTCGACCGGCCAATACATTCCGCCCATGGAGCCGAAGACCGCAGGGGTTGAGGACCCGAAGCGCAACGCGGAGTTCGAGGCGCGGATTACGCGCGGCGAGTCCATCGAACCGAAGGACTGGATGCCCGAACGCTACCGCAAGCAACTGGTGCGGATGATGTCGCAGCACGCGCATTCGGAAGTCGTCGGCATGTTGCCGGAAGGGAACTGGATCACGCGAGCGCCCACATTGCGCCGCAAGATGGGGCTCCTGGCCAAGGTGCAGGACGAAGCGGGCCACGGCCTCTACATCTACTGCGGCACCGAGACGCTTGGCGTCGACCGGCACGACCTGATCTCGCAACTCCTGGCCGGCACGGCTAAGTACTCCAGCATCTTCAACTACCCGACGCTGACGTGGGCCGACATCGGCGCCATCGGCTGGCTGGTGGACGGCGCGGCGATCGTGAACCAGACGATGCTGGCCAAGGCGTCCTACGGACCGTACGCGCGCGCGATGGTGCGCATCTGCAAGGAAGAGAACTTCCACAAGAGGCAGGGCTTCGAGATCATGACGACGCTCTCGGCCGGCACGTCGGCCCAGCATCGCATGGCGCAAGACGCCGTGAATCGCTGGTGGTGGCCGAGCCTCATGATGTTCGGCCCGCACGACAAAGACTCGCCGAACTCCGAGGAGCTGACGCGCTGGGGCGTGAAGCGGAAGAGCAACGACGAATTGCGCCAGCGGTTCATCAATCTCACGATTGCGCAGGCCAAGGCGATCAACCTCACGATTCCCGATCCGCTGCTGAAGTACAACGAGGCGACCGAAAACTGGGAGTTCGGGCCCATCGATTGGGACGAGTTCTGGCGCGTCGTGAAGGGCGATGGTCCGTGCAATCGCGAACGGCTGGCGGCGCGCAATCAGGCGCATGCCGACGGCGCGTGGGTCCGCGAGGCGGCAATGGCGTACGCATCAAAGCACTCCGCAAAGTCAGAGGCTGCGTGAAGAACGACCAGACGTCCGACGTCCGACGTTCGACACCCGACAGTCAGTGGCCCCTCTGGGAAGTGTTCATGCAGCCCGGCAGCGGGGAAGCGCATCAGCACGTTGGGAGTGTTCATGCCGCTGACGCCGAACAGGCGCTCCAGAACGCGCGTGACGTCTACGCGCGCCGGGGCGAAGGCATCAACATCTGGGTCGTGCCCAGCGACTCGATCACGGCGTCAACGCCGGAGGACATGGGCCCGTTCTTCGATCCGGGGAACGATAAGGCATACCGACACCCGCAGTTCTACAAGGTGCCGCGCGGCGTGCGTCTCTAGTGTCCCAGCCTGACGTCTTCGAGTACCTGCTGCGCCTTGCCGACGACCGTCTTGTCCTCGGCCACCGCGTGTCGGAATGGTGCGGCCACGCGCCGATCCTGGAAGAGGACATCGCGCTTGCCAATATCGCGCTCGACCTCATTGGCCAGGCCAACCTGCTCCTGACCGCCGCGGGCGCAGCCGAGGGCAAGGGGCGAGATGCCGATGCGCTGGCATTTCTCCGCGACGAGCTCGACTATCGCAATGCCCTGATCGTCGAGCTGCCCAAGGGTGACTTTGGTTTCACGCTCACGCGCCAGTTCCTGTTCAGCGCGCACGCATTGGTCCTCACCGACGCACTCCGTTCCAGCAAGAACACCGAACTCGGCGGCCTCGCCGACAAGATGCACAAGGAGTCGCGCTACCACGTGCGGCACAGTGGCGACTGGATGTTGCGCATCGGCGACGGCACTGAGGAGAGCCATCAGCGGGCTCAGGCCGCGGTGAACGAATTGTGGCGCTACACCGGCGAGCTGTTCATGGCCGACGACATCGAACGACGTCTGGCGGCGCAGGGGATCGCGGTGGATTCATCCAAGCTCGAGACGCCGTGGCGCGCGCAGGTGGATGACGTGTTGAAGCGCGCCGGGCTCACCGTGCCGAGCGTGGCGTGGATGCAGCGCGGCGGCCGGCAGGGAAGGCACACCGAGCACCTTGGCCACTTGCTCGCGGAAATGCAGACGCTGCAGCGCCAGCATCCTGGGGCGTCGTGGTGAGCAGCACCTCGTCGGCGGTATCGCGCGATCGCATGATGGCCGTGCTCGACACCGTGATGGATCCCGAAGTGCCGGTGTTGAGCGTGGTGGAATTGGGCATCATCCGCGAAGTGGACGTGCGAGACGATGTGGTACGCGTAGTCGTGACGCCGACGTACTCCGGGTGCCCGGCCATGCGCGTCATCGAGGAGGACATCGAGGCGGCGCTGCGGTCCCATGGCGCCACCAAGGTCGAGATCACTACGCGGCATTCGCCGGCTTGGACGACGAACTGGATGCCGGCGTTGGCGCGCGAGAAGCTGCGGGCCTACGGCATTGCGCCACCAGGCGCCGCGGCGCAGGATGTGCCGGTGTCGATCGGACGGCGCAGGCCGGCGATGCGCTGTCCTTACTGCGGGTCGGCCGCGACGGAAATGCGCAGCGAGTTCGGGTCCACGGCGTGCAAAGCGATCCACTTCTGCACCGCCTGCGAGCAGCCGTTCGAGGAATTCAAGCCGATCTAGCTTCCCTGGAGGACGCGTGAAGCTGCTGCGCCACTGGTTCACGTTCGAGGGGTCGGTTGCCCGTCGCGCCTATCTCGTCCACGGCGCGGCGTTGATGGCAGTGAAATACCTGACTGACGCCGCACTTATCTGGTTCCTGGCCGGTGCGCGCTGGCTGCCGTCGGACTACATCACCACCGGTTCATCCTTCGAGCACTCCAAACTCGCGGGCGCGCCCGCGATGCTGCCCCTCATCCTCAGCGCGTGGACGGTACCATTCCTGTGGGTCGGCCTCACGCTGACGACACGCCGGGCGCTGGATGCGAAAGTGTCGCCGTGGTTTGCGCTGTGCTTCGTGGTTCCACTGGTCA
The DNA here is from genome assembly GCA_038060705.1 of Gemmatimonadota bacterium. Taxonomy (GTDB): domain Bacteria; phylum Gemmatimonadota; class Gemmatimonadetes; order Gemmatimonadales; family Gemmatimonadaceae; genus DASPMP01. Next base: position 3,374 of record JBBTFS010000002.1, on the reverse strand, counting down.
ACTATTTCGCGATGCTGTTGTTGTGCGTGCTGCCGACAGCGGACGAACCGGCAGCTGGGCCTGCGCCAATGGCGTACCGCGGGAAGAGGCAAGGGCAGTACGCCGCATTGGCGGCGGGAACCGCCACCGGGGTTCTGTTGGTCGTGATCGGCGTGATGGCGCTCAGGAGTTACGGTGCCGCGCTCTTTGTGGGGACGCCGTTCATTATGGGTGCGATCACAGCGTATGTCTTCAACCGCTGGTATCCGGCGACCAGCGGCGAGACGCTGGAGATGGTGATGTGGACCCTCGGCGCAGTTGGCGCAGCACTGCTCGTGTTCGCCATCGAGGGCGCGCTGTGCCTGATCATGGCACTTCCATTGGCCGTGGCGACCGCGTGGCTCGGGTCAAAGTTCGGCCGCTTCGTCGCCCAGCAAGAGGCGGGTGCAACCGCGCACATCGTCATGGTGGTGCTCCTGGCACCCTTGGCGACGCCCCTGATCGACGCGCGCTCGGCAGTGCGCACGCGTGAGGTGCGGTCGGCCGTGGAAATCACTGCCGGGCCGGACATCGTGTGGCGCAACGTCGTCGAGTTTCCGCGCATCGATGGACCGCGCGAGTTGTTGTTCCGCGCCGGGGTGGCATACCCGATCGGTGCACGTATCGATGGGCAGGGCGTCGGAGCCATACGCTACTGTGAGTTTTCAACGGGATCGTTTGTCGAGCCGATCACACGATGGGAACCAGGGCGCCGCCTGTCATTCGACGTGACGCGTCAGCCGGCGCCCATGCGTGAGCTGAGCCCCTACGGCATCCAGCCGCCTCACCTGGACGGATACTTCCGGGCGGTGCGTGGTGAGTTCCGGCTCATCGCGCTTCCGGATGGCGGCACACGCCTGGAGGGAAGCACATGGTACGACCTGACGATTCACCCCGCGCCGTACTTCGCCTTGATCGCGGACTTCGTTGTCGGCCGCATCCACAAAAGGGTGCTCAGCCACATCAGGGCAATAGGCGAGGCAGAACGAGTCCTCGCCGCCTCGACGTCACCTTGAGTTGTACCCGAACTGCTGCGCGTACTTGACCGTGAGGGACCGTGACTGCGGGCGGCGCCAGTTGAAGAAGCTGTCAGCCTCCTCACTGTCGTTCAGAACGATGAAGAGGCCCGCGCCAGCCGATCGAAGCCAGCCAAACCGGGCGTTGGCGGACCAGGCCCCGGCCTGATTGCTGTATTGTGTGAGCGTCTGCACGAATACGCTCGGCGTGAAGAAGTAGGACACGCGTGCGCCGATCAGCTTGCGCTCGAACGAGCCCTGATCGAGATGCACATCCGTGTAGTCGACGAGGAGGGAAGTCGAGAGCGCGGCGCTGCGCCGGTACGTGAACGTCACCGTGCCGCCACGTCGATCGCCGTTGTAGAACGGGCCGATGTCGCCACGCAGCAGGAAGGACAAGGGCGCGCTGGCGTTCGTGCCCCAATCGAGCCCCCAAGTGGCGTAGGTGTACGCGCCGATCGGAAGGGTGTCACCCGGCGCGATGACAAAGGGCTTCTGCAGGCCTTCGTGAAAAACGTTGACATCGGGGCCGAAGCGCCCGCCGCCGGCGAGTTGCACCTCCGTCACGTCCACGTGTACCCAGCCGCTCTGGTAAAAACCGTCCGGGCCGAAATACTCGCGAACGCTGACGTGGGGATTCCATTCCTTGAGCCACGTGAGATTCTTGCTCCGAACCAACCGCATCACCATCAGCTCGTAGAACCGAAATCCGCCCGTCCGGTTGATGAAACCGACCTCCGGATTGAAGGCAGCGCCGGCTTGGATGAACCGCAGCGAGTTGTTCCAATCCGCCGTCCGATACTCACCCCGAACGCTGTAGGCATAGTCGTCGCCTGAGCGGCCCGGTGTCTGCGTCCTGGCGCCCCAGAAATCCAAAGTCGCGGCGTCGCCGAGTCCCAAGCGGCCATCGGCAGCCAGGGTCGTATTGGCGCTGGAGGACGTGTCGAGCGCACTGCGATTGACCGCCAGGATTCCAACCCGCGAGCGGTTTGTCAGCTCGCGCGCCACGCGGGCCACGGTGTACGCATTGGCTGGCTGGACGCCCGTTGCCTCGTCCGTGACGATGGCCAAGGCACCAACCGTCAGCCCGGCGGCTCGCCCCGAGAGACGTCCGCCGCCGAGAATCGGGACCGGACGACCCAGTGTGTCTATGCCGATGCGCCGCGTGAAGAACAAATCGACGGCTTGGGGCGTGCCGGCGGAGAACGTGCCGGCATTCTCGAGAAAGAAGGGTCGTTTCTCGGGAAAGAACAGCGGAAACCGCGTGAGGTTGGTTCGCTGCTCGTCCACCTCGACCTGTGCAAAATCCGTATTGTAGGTCAGGTCGAGCGTGAGGCCCGGCGTCAGGCCGTACTTGATATCCATGCCGATCTGTGCGTCCCGCTGTGCACCAAGCCCAGTGGAATAGCGGCGCTGCGTGCTGCCCAACGCGTAGGGGGTCATCGTCGCCATGCGCTGCGTCGGGACCTGCGGGAGTTGCAGGGATCCGGCGCGCGACAATCGGTACAGCGAATACCGGCGCGGAATGAACGACCAGTACGCGTCCTCGTTGCGGCGCCGGATACTGCGGGCCAGGTTGAGCCCCCAGGTTTGTTGCGATCCGCTTCCGTAGCGCAGCGTCGAGTACGGGATCCGGAACTCGGCGTACCAGCCGAGAGAGTCCGCTGAGGTGCGGACCTCCCAGTTGCCGTCCCAATTCACGTTGAAGCCGCCCATGGAACCGACGGATGCCCGCGTCTGACCGGCCTGGAAGACCCCGCCGCCTTCGCCTTCCTTCACGACTTGCCCGTCGTACTCGATGCCGGCAGGCGTCGTCGCAAAGACGAATCCGTTCTGGCGATCCCGATACGAGTCGAGAATCAGCGCGAAGTAGTCGCTGTTCTCGAGCGTGACATCGCGGATCTTCTCACCCGGCACGATCGCGGATGGATCGCGGTCATACAGCCATGCGCCCACGTAGATCGCGTCGGCGTCCGTGACGATGCGTACTTCTGTGCGCTCGGTGACGGGCTCGCCTTCATGCAACTCGCGCTGAACAAAGCCAGTCAGCAGCGCGACACCACGCCACGCGTCGTCGTCGAGCTTGCCGTCAATGACCGGGCGGTTCTTCACCACCGCTGCAGACGCCGACGGCGCAATGACCGGGGTGGCCGTAGCGGTCTCTGCCTGCCCGAGCACTGGGCCGGCTGACGCAAGAAGAAGTAGGGCCGCTGCGCAACAGAATGGTGATGACGGTTGGGGAAACTTCGTCAAGTTCGTTCTCACTTCGGCAAGTTCGTTTTTACACGGATGACACAGATGAACACGGAAACGGCAGAAAGGCCGACGGGGAAAACTAAG
>JBBTFS010000001.1:3284-7200 GCA_038060705.1 Gemmatimonadota bacterium | reverse complement strand
TCCTCTCTCCTCTCTCCTCTCTCCTCTCTGGCCCAGGTTCCGACGGCCGTCGCGAACAACACTCTACCGTTGGTCCCAACGAGAACGATCAATCTCGACACGGACGAAGGCAGCTGGATCTCGCTGGACGTGAGCCCTGACGGCCGCACGATCGTCTTCGACCTGCTCGGCGATCTCTACACCATGCCGATCGCAGGCGGCACCGCGACACAGCTCACCAAGGGCATGATGTACGACGCGCAGCCGCGCTTCTCGCCGGACGGCAAGCTCGTCGTCTTCACGTCAGACCGCGATGGCGGCGACAATGTCTGGACGATCGACCTCGCCACCAAGCAGACGCGGCAGATCACCAAGGGGAAAGCCAACCGGTACCGCTCGCCCGAGTGGACGCCGGACGGCGTGTACATCGTCGCCTCGCGCGCGCCGGGGCCCATCGGGCCGTCCAAGCCGTGGATGTACCACAAGGACGGCGGCAGCGGCGTGCAGCTGGTGCGCGATCCGACGCCAGTGCCGGCCAACGGACCGCTGAGCCTCGTCGGCGCCGCGTTCGGCAAGGACGACCGTTACATCTGGTTCGCGCAGCGCCAAGGCGCGTGGGAGTACAACGCCGCGTTCCCACAATACCAGTTGGTGACATTCGACAGGCAAACGGGCCGCCGCGAAACGCGTGCCAACATGCTCGGCGGCGCACTGCGGCCCGCGCTGTCGCCCGATGGTCGCTGGCTCGCCTACGGTTCACGCTACGAAGCCCAGACCGGCATCCGCCTGCGCGATATGGACGCGGGCGACGAGAAATGGCTCGCGTATCCCGTGCAGCGCGATGAGCAGGAATCCGTCGCGTCACTCGACGCGCTGCCCGGCTTTTCCTTCACGCCAGACTCGCGCGCGATCATCGTGTCGTATGGCGGCAAGATCTGGCGCGTGCCGGTGGACGGTTCCGGACAATCGCCGATTCCCTTCCGCGTGCAGTCGCAGGTGGAAATGGGTCCCAAGCTTGCGTTCACCTATCGCGTCAGCGACTCCGCCGAGTTCGTCGTGCGGCAGATCCGCGACGCCGTGCCATCGCCGGACGGAAAGCAGTTGGCGTTCGTCGCGATGGACAAGCTGCACGTCATGGACTTTCCAGCCGGCACGCCGCGGCGGGTGACGTCACTGCAAGGCACGGAAGCGCAGCCGGCATGGTCAGCCGATGGTCGGTCGCTGGCATACGTCTCGTGGGGCAAGGACGGCGGCCAGGTCTACAAGGTGCAAGTGCCGGGCGGACGCCCGGTCCAGGTGACGCAGGCGCGCGCGATGTACACGCAGCCGGTGTGGTCGCCGGACGGCAGCCGCTTGGTGCTGACGCGTTCGCCCGCGCAGCCTGCGCTCGAGGCCGGCGGCTTCATCGGCGGAGCGGAGTTCGTGTGGGTGCCCAGCGCCGGCGGTCGCGCCACGCTCATCGCGCCCACCAGCGGTCGCGGCGGCGTTCACTTCTCGAAGGACACCAGTCGCATCTATCTGTACGGCGGCGGCTCCGGGCTGGTCTCGATCCGTTGGGACGGCACCGATGAGCGCACGCACGTGCGCATTACCGGCCCACGCGGTCCGGAAGCGACCGCGGCGTCCACCGCGGCCGGAGCTCGCCTGTCGCCCGCGGGTGATCAGGTGCTCGCGCAGATCGCCAACGACCTGTTCGTGTTCCCGCTGATCGAGACGGGCGAAGCGCCCACGATCGGACTCGCCTCGCCGGACAACGCCGAGGTGCCGGTGCGCCGGCTCACGGATGTGGGCGGACAGTTCGCGGCGTGGAGCAATGATGGCAATCGGGTGCACTGGTCCATCGGCAATTCGCATTTCGTGTACGACCTCGTTCGTGCGCGTCAGATTGACGACTCGATTGACACGGCGGCGCGTGCCCGTGCGGACAGCGCGCGTGCAGCCGCCCCTCCAGCCGGAGACACCACGCGACGTGCGCCAGCCGGTCCGGCGGCAACGCCGCAGCGATATCAGCCGGTGGAAACAAAGGTCACGATCCGCGGTCAACGCGATACGCCCCAAGGCACGGCAGTCTTCCGCGGCGCGCGCATCGTCACCATGAAAGGCGACGAAATGATTGCCAGCGGCGACGTAGTCGTGCGCAACAATCGTATCGTGGCCGTGGGCGCCACCGGCCAGGTGCAGGCACCCGCCGGCGCACGCGTCATCGACGTACGCGGCAAGACCATCGTGCCTGGGTTCGTGGACACGCACGCGCACCTTCGCATCCGCTCCGGAATTCACCAGCAGCCGTGGTCGTACCTGGCCAACCTGGCGTACGGCGTCACCACCACGCGCGATCCGCAGACCGGCACCACCGACGTCCTTACCTATGAAGATGCGGTCACCGCTGGCACCGCCGTCGGTCCGCGCATCTACTCGACCGGACCCGGGCTTTTCTCCGCCGTGTACCAGCCTGGATTCGGCGACGAAATCCGCGACCTGGACCACGCGCGTCGCATCATGAAGCGCTACAGCCAGTACTACGACACCAAGACGCTCAAGATGTACGTCGGCGGCAACCGGCAGCAGCGCCAGTGGATTCTCACGGCCGCGCGCGAGCAGAACATCATGCCCACCACCGAGGGCGCGCTCGATACGCGGTACGACATGACCATGGCCATCGACGGCTACCCGGGACAAGAGCACGCCATTCCGTTGTTCCCATTCTACAAGGACGTCGTGGCGCTGTTCGCGCAAAGCGGCATCGCCTACACCCCGACGCTGATCGTGTCGTACAACGGGCCGTTCGCCGAGAACTTCTTTTATGCGACGGAAGTCGTGTACGACGACCCCAAGCTGCGGCGCTTCACGCCGTACGAAGAACTGGCGGCCAAGTCACGCCGGCGCGTGCGAGGCCAGCGCGGCGGCGGCAACAACGCGGGTTGGTACCAGCGCGACGAATACTCGTTCGACAAGATTGCCATGGGCGCCAACGACATTGTGAAGGCGGGCGGCCGCGTGGGTGTCGGCAGCCACGGTCAGCTCCAGGGCCTTGGCTACCACTGGGAGATGTGGATGCTGGCCAGCGGCGGCATGTCGAACTTCGATGTCCTGCGCTGCGCCACGATCTTCGGTGCTGAAGCCATCGGTCTCGCCATGGACCTCGGCTCGATCGAGACGGGCAAGCTCGCCGATTTCGTGGTGCTGGATGCCAATCCACTCGACAACATCCGCAACACGAACTCGGTGCGGATGGTCATGAAGAACGGGCGACTGTACGACGGCAATACGCTGGACGAGACGTACCCGCGTGAGCGGAGGATGGACCCCGTCGCAGGGACCCCCGCGCGTCCGAGAGTTGGGGCCGGGATTCGCTAGTTGGCTGTACTCGGCCGGCCCCGCTTCGCGGACCGGATTCACCTTCTCGCCAGCTAGCGCGAACACACCACGCGGCTCGATGCGGACAGAGTGTACGTCCCGGCTACCAGCAGGACCACGCGCACCGAATCGTTCTCGGTTATGAACCACGTGCCGATTGGCTCGGCGCTGCTCGCGCTGCGCACGATCAGGCCCCGGACATCGCGCGCAGTGTCGAGCCGCACGAGGCCCGGGGCCACCGGGCGCGGCTCCGCCATGGCTGGCACACTCACGCGCACCTCTGGCTGTCGTACTCGCCGCGTGGCAACCACCGCCTTCGCCGCGGCGTCCAGCGCCGCACCCAGCTTGTCTTCGGGCACGTCCGGAATGGCGTAGCAACCCACCAGGGCCGCAGGGGTGCGTACTCCGGCCGGGCGTTCGAACGCTTGCCTCATTCGTGCCGGTATCAGTGCGGCCTGTGGCAGCAACGCGTCCGCGGACGCTTTCTTGGCCTGCTCCTCACCGGCCGAGGCAGGTGCCGCCGCGGCTGCTTCTGGGCGATCCTCGAAACCGGAACGCGCGGCCACCCCTCCGGCCGCGA
>JBBTFS010000001.1:0-3184 GCA_038060705.1 Gemmatimonadota bacterium | reverse complement strand
GTCACCCACGGCGCCGCCTGCCAGTACCGCCGAGCCGTTGGCTTGGACGACGCCACCACCGGCGCGCGCTTCGGCGCAATGCCGGCCGGCACGTCGTCAAGCGCCGTCAGAATGCGCGACGCGCCGGCAATCAGGCCGCGCGCCTCCGCGACCAGCGCGCCGCACCGCGCGCACGACGCTGCGTGCCCGCTCACCTCGCGTGCCTGTACGTCGTCCAGTGCGCCGTCCAGCCACGCGTGTATGGTCCCCTCGTCGAGATGTTTCATCCGGTCCTCCTCCCGCCTCCCTCCTCCCTCCGTAACCCTTCGTACGCCTCCACCAGCCGGCGCCGAGCGCGCGACAGGGTGGTGCCAACCGACGCGACCGACAACTCCAGCGCCTCGGCGATCTCGTGATAGTCCAAGCCTTCCTCTTTCATCAACAGTGCCTCGCGGTCCTTCTCACTGAGCTTCTCGAGCGCGCTTCGCGCCAGGGCACGTTCTTCGGACCGCTCCAGCTCGTCCGGCGGCGCGTCGCCGCTCTCGGCTTTGGCTTCCGCCGACAGCAGTTCGAGATGCCGGCGACGACGGATGTCTTTTCGCGCTTCGTCACGCACCAGGTTTGTCGCCACGGCAAATATCCAGGCTCGTTCATTCTTGAGTTCCGTCTGACGCAACGCGCGCACGAACGTCTCCTGCGCCACTTCTTCCGCCCAATCCCGGTCGCCCAGCCGGCGCGTGAGATAGCGCACGAGCTGGCCGTGGTACTGCCGGAAGAGGGTTTCGACGTCGGTCATTTATGCATGAGACGGTGACTGGTGACTGGTCACCAGCTCTTGATGATTGTCGTCACTTCGGCTTCGGTCAGCTCGCGAGCGTCGTCCACCACTTCCACCGCGACCGCCTTGCCACTCACCAGCACGCGATCACCGATGGCGAACGCTTCGCGCAGTTCCGGCAACTTCTCCAACAGCGTGAAGTACGAGCGTGAATATGCCTTCACCTTGTACACCTGCAAACCGGGTTTCATCAGCGCGTCCGTCCAGCGCTCGCCTTCTTTGTTGAACATTCGCGTCCCGGCGCGCCTCAGCACCTGTCTGGCCCTGTTCGAGTCGGCATAGCCGGCGCTCATGTCCGCCGCGGCCTCGGACTTGGCCGCACGCTGCATGGCCGCGCCGCGCGCGGCCTCGAACACTGTCGCGGACGGCTGCGCCGCCGGAACGCCCAGTGTACCCATGCCGCCCGCCACGCCGCGAGTTTGCGTGTCGCGACGCACGGCACCGGCAGACGCCACCATTCCGGGCTCCTTCACCAGATATGACGTGAACTCGGTCGGAATGCCAAAGCGCTCGCCCAAACCGCGAATCTCGGCGTCAATCTCGGCGTTGCCGCCGCTCTTGCGCTTCTCGGACGCCAGCCAGCCAATACGCTGCGTGGCCCACAGTCGCGGCACGAACGCGTTCTCAGACTCCTCGCGCGGAAAGCGCCGCGGTGCGGACCAGCGCACTTCCCGATTGCCGGACCTGCCGGTGACGACGACGTTGGCGTCTCCGCTGCCTTCGTAGCGCGCCAACAGCACGAGATCCTCGCCAGCGAAGACGTCGATCGGCGACTGCGGGTACATGCGGCTCAGGCGAATGTTGCCGTCAATGGAGATGCGAACGTCCGTGAGCAGCGGCTGGCGCAGTTGCGTCGCGACCAGACCCACCGCGCGTTCCACGTCCTCCTCGGGGCGCACAAAGTGCGGCGTCCCGCGCCCTTCCAGGGCAAGCTGCTCGATCAGCCCGACGTTGACGTCTGAGCCGATGCCGAACGAGAAGATCCGAGTGTCGCGGCGCATGCGCGCGGCCTGAGCCGCGATCGCCGCCGGCTCGCGCAGCCCCACCGTCGCCGCTCCGTCCGTCATGAACAAGACCAACGACAGGCGATCGTCCGACTGCGGTCCGCGGTCTTGGGTCTCCAGTTTTCGGTCTGCCGTTCGCAACGCTTCTTCGAGGGCACCGGAAATGTTCGTCGACCCGTTCGCCTCGAGTCGCTCCAGGTAGCGCTCGGCTTCACGCACGTTCTCCTCGGTAGCGAAGGAGTATCCGTCACGGAAAGTGCGAACGTCGGTGGAGAAGTCGATCAGGCGAAAGCGATCCTGCCGGTTCAGGGAGCGCAGCAGGTGCCGACCCGCGGCTTTGGCCTGCTCCATCTTCCGGCCGCTCATGGAGCCCGAGACGTCCATCACGAACGTCACGTCGCGCGGGAGACGCGCGCTGGCGACATCGGCCGGCGGCGTCACGGTAATGAGCGCGTAGCCGGCTTCGTCTCGGCGCGCGTTCGCGAGCAACGCGACCGATGCCGCATTCGTGCGCCGCATCGCCACCAGCACGGTGACGTCCGGCCCGCCACTGCGGATCGCGACTCGGCGAACCGCCTCATCGCGCTGGATGTCGAGCTCGTGAGTCGGCGAGTATGCCTCGCCCAGCTCGCCACCCGCACGATACGTGAGTTGGAAGTTGGTCCGCCCACCGAGTCCGCTTCCCTTCTCCCTGTTCCCCGTTCCCGCTGTTGCGGTTGTCGTCCCCCGGAAATAATCCACGCGCATCGCGTCGCCTTCGCGACCAGCGACGGACTCGAAGCGCACGATGATGCGCCGCTCCTCGCCCGGATTGAACGGGAAGATGCGGACGCGCAACATGCCGTGTCCCATCCACTCGACGAGCGCCGGATCGCGCTGGCGCCGGACGATGTCCTCGTAGATCTGGCGCGCTTCCGTCGCGTTCAGTGTTTCGCCGGCGACCATCTGGCCATCAATGCTGAGCTTGAGGTCGCGGAACGCCGCGCCCTTGGGCAGTGGGAACACGTAGTCCACTTCGCCCAGCCCGCCACCGCGATTGACGAACCGCTCTTCTACTTCGTAGCGGAGGACGCGATCGCGCAGCTCGACCCGCACATCGGAGACGGTGCGGACTACTGCCGGTTGTGTCGGAAAGCATCGCGCCGTGGGACCATCAGGGCGCTCGACGGGGCATCGGGGAATGATGATTCCCTGCGCACTGGTAACCGCGGGGACGACAATGAGAGCGAGAAGTGCGAATTGGCGCATACACAGGCCGGGTTGAGGACACTGTGGAGACGCACCGTCTCGCCGGACTTGCACATGGCATCAACTACAACCCCAGCAGTAAGCTGGGAGGGCTGTAGGTAGGCGGCGGGTACCT